>JAZNBY010000176.1:0-8334 GCA_045587325.1 Lachnospiraceae bacterium
CTGGCACTGATGTTGTTGACCGCTCGTTTCAATGATGTGATGGAGCATGCTTATGATGAGGTGGCACCGCATAAGATTTGCCAGTACATTTACGAGTTGGCAGACGCATTTAACAGTTTTTATCATAACAATAAGATTATCGCAGAGACCAATGAGGTAAAGCAGGGAGAATGGATTTCCTTAATCAGTCTGGTACTTCATTTGTTAGAGACCTGTATTGATTTGCTTGGTTTTTCGGCACCTGACAGAATGTAAACACACGGAGAAGGATTATGTTTGTAGGGCGTACACAGGAATTGGAACGGCTGAACGGATTATACGCAGCACCCCATAGCGGTATGATTGTTCTGTACGGACGAAGCGGCATCGGAAAGACTGCCCTTGCCCGTCGGTTTGTGCAGGATAAGAATGCGGTATATTATGCGGCACGGCGCGTTACCCACAAAGAACAGTTGCTTTGTATGAACCGGGAGTGGAACACCGGGGAGGCAGACAGCTATTATGAAGCTCTTTCCATGATGTATGCGTCCCGGAAAGAGACAGGGAAGCTTGTTTTGGTATTGGACGAGTTCCGCAATCTGTTAGAGGACTCCACGGAGTTTTTGACCGGTTTTTTACGGTTCTATTCGGAGCATCACAGCGATGGTTCTCTTCTGGTATTGTTACTTTCTTCTTCCATTCATTGGGTAGAGAATGAGATGACGGGAGTGCTGGGTGGTGCGACCCGGTTGTTGCAGGGTTTTATTAAGTTAAAAGAGTTTTCCTTCATGGAACTGGCAGGGTATCACAAGGGCAGTTCGGTGCAGGCCAATATTTATACGGCGGCTGTGTTAGGCGGTGTGCCTGCATATTTGCGGTACTGGAAAGAGAAGGACAGTTTTAAGGATAATGTCATGTGGCTGTTTCTTTCGGAAGATGCCCCGCTTTTTCCGGAAGCAGAGCATTATTTAAAGAAGGAATTGCGGGAACTGTCTGCCTACAATGTTATATTGGCAGCACTGGCCCAGGGCAAATATAAGTTAAACGATATTTACGAGCAAACCGGATTTTCCAGAGCAAAAATCAGTGTGTATTTAAAGAATCTGACGGAACTGGATTGCACGGAAAAGCTGTTTTCTTTTGATACCAGTGAGCAAAGAAATGTGCAAAAGGGGCTGTATCGCATCCGGGAGCCGTTCTTACGGTTCTGGTACCGGTTTGTGTATCCGAATCTGTCGGAAATTGCAGCCGGAGCAGGAGAAGCGGTGTATGACAATCAGATTGCTCCGTTTTTGAATGAATACGTTGCGGATACTTTACGAAGTATTTGTGGAGAATATTTGCAGGTAATGAACCGATATGGTCAGCTGGGTGCCCGGTATGAGAATTTCGGTGTCTGGTACGGAAAAAAAGGCACGGTTGACGTGATTGCAAAGTCGGAGGCCGGGACATTTTTGACGGGATTTTGCGACTGCAGAACGGAATTGACCGGAATAGACGAGCTTATGCATCAGAAGGGAGTGTTGGATGCGGCAGGCATTCGGCCGGAAGAATGGTATTGCTTTTCCGTAACGGATTTTACGAAAGAAGCGGTTGCATTTGCGAAGGAGACAGGGATCAAGCTTGTTTGTGCCAAGGATATGTAAGTGGGAGAAGACACGGAATCGGTGTCGGAAAGGATGAGAATGTATCACAAGTTAGCAAAGCTGATTATATATAAGGATATGGATGGCGGAGAGATTTTAAAGGAAATCGCCGCATGTATCCACGAGTTTGAAGAAAAGCGTTGTGACAAAACCGAAACGGTGGAGCGTTTGTACGTACAGGTACATAAGCTGCTTGATCTTGCAACGGCCTACGGCTTCGATGAGAATCTGTGGCAGGCTTATCTGGCCTATTTGTTAGCAATGTCCGAGACACCGTTTTCCCTGCTTTGCGAGAAAAACGGCGCATCGGAAGGTTCGGTGAATTTACTGGCAAAAAATGATTTTGCTGTTTTTTTGGAGTTGTTCTTTTATGATTTTACAAAGCTGGAAGAAGCACTTTCCATACAGTGTTTTTCCGTGCTGACCAACTATAAGGCGATTCCGAAGAAGAACTGCTATTTTAATAAGAGCGTGGCAGACAAGATAAAGGAATTACAGCATGCCATCGTAGCCTCCGGGAATGCAGAGGATGTATTTGCTGCCGTAACCGGCTTTTATAAAAAGTACGGCGTAGGACAGTTTGGCTTAAACAAAGCCTTTCGTCTGGTGGGAGAGGGAGAAGATTTTACGCTGCAACCGATCACCAATACCGAGATCGTCCGGTTGGATGATATTATCGGGTATGAGTCCCAAAAGAAGACGCTGGTGGAGAATACCAAGGCATTTGTGGAAGGCAGAAAAGCCAACAATGTTTTGCTGTACGGAGACAGCGGTACCGGAAAGTCTACCAGTATCAAGGCTATTTTAAATGAGTTTTATGACGACGGACTTCGCATGATTGAAATTTATAAGCATCAGTTTCATCAGTTGTCCGCATTGATATCGAAGATTAAAAACCGAAATTACCGGTTTGTGATTTATATGGATGATTTGTCCTTTGAAGAGTTTGAAATTGAGTACAAGTATTTGAAGGCAGTGATTGAAGGCGGTTTGGAAATCCGGCCGGAAAACATTCTGATTTACGCTACGTCGAATCGAAGGCATCTGATCCGAGAGACATGGTCCGATCGTTCGGATATGTCAAAGGATGAGCTGCATCGTTCCGATACGATGCAGGAGAAGCTTTCGCTGGTGGCAAGGTTTGGAATTACCATTAACTATTCCGCACCGGATAAGCGTGAGTTTGAAAAAATCGTAAAGGGGATTGCGGCCAGGTATCCGGAACTTGCCGGAAAAGAGGAGATGCTTCTTGCTCAGGCCAATATATGGGAATTACGGGGCGGAGGCCTGTCGGGACGGAGTGCCCAGCAGTTTATTCATTACATTTTGGGAAAAGAAGAGTAACAGGATGCGTTTACGATAAACTACTTTGAAAGGAGAATGGGTATGAGAAGAACATTTGGGAAGAAACTGAGAATGATTGCATTTGCAGCGGTTTTCGGCTGCTTGCTTGCGGCAAAAGGCACGGTGGCGTCGGCTGCAACGGAAGCGATTTATGAATATGATGATAAAACGGAGGGAAAGGACGTCATTAAAGGTGTGATTACCACTTATGGCCTGAATGTGCGTACGGCTCCGGGCAAGGATAATCCGGTAGTAAAGATTGACGATAAGGGGGTTACCCTTGATAAGAATGACCATGTTGCGATTATCGGTGAAGGAGAAAGTGGTAGTCAGGTATGGTATAAGGTTTCCTTTAAACGCGGAGAAGATCTGATTGTGGGATATGTGCATAGCAGCTATGTGACCGTAACGGAAGAAGTTCTTCCTCCGATTGCAACCCCGACTCCGATTCCGACTCCGTCTCCGACGCCGGAACCGGCAACCCCGACGCCGGAACCGGAACCGATTACTCCGACCCTTCCTCCGGAAGAGACCGATGGTGGTGAAAAGAAGGGCAATAATGGCGGCGATGGCGGCGGTATTATAGCCATTGTAGTGGTAGTGGCCATTGCGGCAGGCGCGTTGGTGGCATTGTGGTACTTAAAGAAGCGTACCGATGACGGCAAGGGTACGGAAACCAGTGAAAAGATTGATACTCTGAAAAAAATGACACTTCCGAATGGACCGCTTTCTGCAGATGGTACTCCGATTGCGGTAATGAAGCGCAGAGAAGTTATGACAGAGCCGGAAGAAGATTACAGAAGGCAGCCGGTAGAACGTCAGGATGAAGCAAGTATTCTGGCAGACAAAGAACGTGCCCGTCTGATGAATGAAGAGATGATTCGTCAGAGTAGAAACGGTGAAAATGTGGAAGAAGAAGCAAAATTAAAGGAAATTGCTGCCACATTGAAGGAAAAGGAAGTATTAAAGGAAGAAATCGACCGTTTGCGCATCGGTGATATGGTATATCACGAATATTTTGGCAAAGGAATCGTAAGAGATAACAGTGACGTAAAGGTTATCGAAATCAGCTTCGGACAGGATGTCCGTTTCTTAAACAAGGTATCCTGTGCGGCAAAACGGTTATTACGGAAGTTATAAATGAATATACTATGTACCGGCATTAAATCGAAAGATTTGATGCCGGTTTTTTACGCTATCGGAAATTTTCATTTCCGATAGCGCAAAAGTTCCGTCCTTAATTCCGTTCAGGGACCGGTTGATCGCTCAGATAGAGATAGAAGGTGAGCAAATACAGTCCGCTTAAGCCGACAAGGGCATAAACGATACGGGAAATCCAGGACATGGAACCGAAGAGAAATGCAACTAAATCGAAATCAAAGAAGCCAATCAGCCCCCAGTTGACAGCACCGATGATTGCGATGGTAAGAGCAGCTGCATCCAATAATTTATTTCTCATGGTTGCCTCCGTTCTGCCGTAAAACGGCTGGTCAAATAGTGTACCGGATGATTCCGTTACTGTGTAAAGTGAGCATACTTTACATTTCCTAGTTTGGATGATTGTAAGAAAAAGTACACAACCAATTTTTTGCTTTATAGGAAATTTTGTAATTTCCTATAAAATAAAAATAAAAAGATACTTGACAGATATAATAATATAGTGTACTATATGACTAGTACACTAAGACAGAGATGCAAAGGAGGGAAGGAATGGAGTTTTCAACAAATACACCGATCTATCTGCAGGTAGTAGAAGAGATAAAACGTATGCTTGTGAACGGTCAGTTACAACTGGGAGAGAAGCTTTGGTCCGCAAGAGACATGGCGCTTCGTTATAAGATAAATCCCAATACGGCGGCTCGTGTATACAAGGAACTGGAGTATCAGAATCTTTGTTTTACCAAAAGAGGCCTGGGAACGTATTTGACGGAGGAAGAAGGTATTGCGGAGCGTTTGAAGAAAGAAAAAGCAGAGCAGCTCATGGGAGAATTTGTGAAAACGTTTTTAGGATTGGGATATTCCAAAAAAGAATTACAGGAGTTTTTGGAAAGGTATTTGTCTCAGATGTGTGACTGATAATAATATAGAAAAAAGGAGGCTAATCATGGTAGAAGCAAAGAAGCTGGGAAAGAAGTATATGAAAAAGCAGGCGGTAAGAAATCTTGACCTGACCCTGGAAGATGGAAAGGTATATGCGGTGTTGGGACCAAACGGCAGCGGTAAGACTACGTTTATGAAAATGGTAGCCGGACTGGTAAAGCCAACAAGCGGTGAGTTATATTACAACGGAAAGAGCATCGGAGTGGAATCGAAAAAGGAAGTGGCCTATATGTCCACGGAGCCGTTTTTCTATTCCTATATGACTGTAAAGCATGTAGGAAAGTACTACGCAGACTTTTTTAAGGATTTTTCCATGAAGCGTTACGAAGAATTGATTTCCCGCATGGGCTTACAGATGGAGGATAAGGCGAAGGAACTTTCTTCCGGTCTTGCGGCAAAGCTTAAGCTGGCGGCTACTCTTGCCAGAGATGCAAAGCTCTATATGCTGGATGAACCGTTAAACGGCATTGATATTATTGCGAGAGAACAGGTGACACAGGTAATCGTAGAGACGGCACAGGAAGGAAAGACCATACTCGTATCCAGTCATCTGGTGGATGAGCTGGAAACCATTGTAGACAGTGTTATTTTTATGAAAAACGGGGAACTGGTTCTGTCCGGAGATGCGGAACAAATCAGAACCGAACGGGGCAAATCCATTGTTGACTTATATAAAGAAATTTATGCGGAGTAAAGAAGGGAGAAGAATATGGGTAAGTTAATTAAATACGAATTCAGAAAACAGTTGTTATCAAAAATTGTAGTGGCATTTGTAATAGCAGGTTTGGAAGTGTTCTTCTTTCTTGGAATCATTACAAGCGATGGGGAATGGACCGGAACGGCTATGGGATTATTTATAGTAGCTGCGGTGTTTTCTTTGATTTATTTCAGCTTTGAAAGTATCGTTACATATTCCAATGATTTGAGGACGAAGCAAAGCTATATGATTTTCATGACACCATGTAATATGTTTCAGGTAGTGGGAGCAAAGCTGATCACCACCATTGTACAAATCGCACTGGTAGGTGGTATATATCTTACCATCGGAATTATAGATGGATTGGTAGTTGTGGCGAAGTATGGTTCCATAAAGCAGGTAATTGATGTGATTAAGGAGATTTTTAATACCCTTTCCGGTGTGGAGATTCGTCTGACGGAGATTATCTTCATGCTTGTTATGTTTTTGGTAACCTGGCTTGTGTTTGTTGCAATGGCAATGTTTGCGATCACGTTATCTACCACGCTGTTGTCCAATCGGAAATTCAAAGGCGTGTTAAGTGTTGCCCTTTACTTTTTCCTTGACTGGCTGGTAATGAAGGTGGCTTCTTTGGTAACACCGACGGCCATGTTTGAAGGAGAGTATCTGGTGGTGAACTCCGAAGCATGGGCGTATATCGGAGTTTATGCAACCGCATTGGTTCTTTGCTACTTTGGAACAGCGCTTTTGTTGGAAAAGAAGGTTAGTGTCTGATGATGCTACTTGACGAATGAAGTAAGGAAACGTATAATGAGTGTGGGGCAGTTTGCCTTGCACTCATTTTATGTAAACAGAGGGGGAATGTGCTATGTTGGAGATTTTTAAAACCACAGAGTCCGGCGAGTTTTTGCAGATGGATAAAATAGAAAAGGATTGCTGGATTTCTTTGACGGCACCCAGTCCCGCAGAGATAGAAGAAGTATCCCAGTTGACCGGAGTAGAGACCGATGCACTCAGAGCCGCCCTCGATGAAGAAGAGCGGGCACGTATTGAGCTTGAAGACAATTATCATTTGATTTTGGTCGACTCTCCGGAAATTGAAACAGAACTGGTGGACGATGTGGAACGGAAGCGTTACATTACCATGCCGCTTGCAATCATTACCGCAAAGGATATTGTGATTACGGTAACTCTTCGTTCGACACCGATTTTACAGTATTTTAAAACCGGACGGATTCGTGATTTTTTTACTTATAAGAAGACCCGGTTTATTCTGCATGTATTCTATCGGGTAGCGACGGTATATCTGCAGTACCTTCGTGTGATTAACAGAGAGAGTGAGCGCTTGGAGGATAAGTTAAAGGAATCCCAGCGCAATCTTGAAATCATGGAAATGCATGAGCTGGAGAAGTCCCTGGTGTATTTTACCACCGCGATCCGGTCCAACGAAACAGTGTATGAGAAGCTTCTGAAGACAGAGAAGGTAAAGCGTTATCCGGAAGATGAAGACTTATTGGAAGACGTAATTATCGAGAACCGTCAGGCTCTGGAGATGGCAAATATTTACAGCGGCATTTTAAACAGTACCATGGATACGTTCTCTTCGGTTATTTCCAATAACTTAAACGGTGTGATGAAAGCATTGGCGACGCTTACCATCGTTATGTCCATTCCGACCATGATTGCAAGCTTTTATGGTATGAATGTGCAGTTGCCGGGACAGAATCAACCATATGGATTTTTGGTTGTGCTAGGTGTGGCAGGACTGATTGCGTCCATTGTAGCAATTATTTTTAGAAAGAAGGATTTGTTTTAATGAAGTTTTTGAACCGTCTGGAGCGGAAGTTCGGCAGGTTTGCCATTCCGAATTTAATGAAGTACATGATTATTCTGTATGGGGTGGGCTTTTTCTTGGAGATGACCATGTCCAGGGAGACGATACCCGGCATCGGGACCGTTTCCTTTTACAGAAAATGGCTTTCCTTGGACGTGGAACCGATTCTTAGCGGTGAGGTATGGCGACTGGTTACCTTTGTACTGCAACCGCCGGATACCCATATTTTGTTTACGTTGATCGAGTTTTATATGTTTTATTTGATCGGCCGGTCTTTAGAGAATATGTGGGGGGCGTTCCGGTTTAACGTGTACTATTTTTCGGGATTGTTTCTTCAGATTGTGGCGGCTTTTGTGTATTACGGAATTTTGTATGAAATTTACGGATTCAGCGTTCCTACCATTGACATCGGTAATATGTATTATGTGAACCGTTCCATGTTTTTGGCGTTTATCGTTATGATGCCGAATACCACCTTTATGATGAGTTTTTTGATTCCGATAAAGGCGAAGTGGCTTGGAATTTTATACGGCGGAATTATGGGCTATGAAGTTCTTACGGTCTGGCTCGACAATCCATGGCAGTTGGCAACACCGTATACGGTTGCGGTGGTGATTTCCGTACTCAACTTCCTGATTTTCTTTTTGCTGACCCGGAATTACAGACGGATTTCTCCGATAGAGATAAAGCGGCGGAGCCAGTTTAAGAAAAAGATGAGCGAAGCAAAGCGTGAG
>JAZNBY010000177.1:0-6882 GCA_045587325.1 Lachnospiraceae bacterium
CTTCCGATTACCTGATTGTACTGAGTGAGACTTCCATGGAACCGAAAGATGAAGTGGAGGTACCGGAGGTAAAAGAACCTGTATTAGTAAAGGGTTACACAGTACAGATTGGTGCATTCATTAAGCTTGCGAATGCTGAGAGCGACAAGATAAAGGGTGAATCTCTAGATCTTCCGATGTTTATCATTAAGGAAGGAAAGTACTATAAGGTTCAGACAGACGTGTATGAGACCAGGGAGGAAGCTGTAGCGGTTGCAAAGAAGATTGTCGCCGCCGGTTTGGATTACTATATTCGTAAGACGGAACGATGGGTGACTCCGGACGGAGAAGAAGTCCCGGAGGAATCGACAAAGCCGACAACACCGGTACTTCCGCCTGAGACGGATAAAAAAACCATTGAAGCTTTAGCAAAGGAAGTCATTGCCGGTAAGTGGGGCAACGGTACGGAACGTAAGGAACGCCTCACTGCGGCAGGATATGATTACAAGGAAGTCCAGAATAAGGTAAACGAGTTGTTGAAGTAGTGGATTTATAAAGTAATAGGTAGTATGGATTGCTTGATGAGTGATTTATACTACCTGTTACGATAGACTACAGACTGAAAGAGGTTTTTATATCCAAAATGATATTCAAAGTATAGTAGGTCGAGTATTGATAAGGAGAACAGAAATGATAAGTTTGAGCGATAGAGTATATGATTCCATCAATTTGCGAAGGCAGTAATCTATGCTATGAGGTTCATTTTAAACAACTGGCAGAAACAACAAAGATATGGGCGAAGAGTATGGAGCTTGTTTAAATGCGGTAAGTTAAACAATGTTATTGAATACTTTATGTTAATGTATACGTAGAAAGGTAACATTGTTTTTACGTGAAAGAGGAAATCCCTAGAACCTTTGAAGTGGGTTCTAGGGATTCCTTTTTGCTTAAAAGAAAGGTCAAACAAACCAAAAATACCCTATACTTTTGTGATAGGGGACATTGTCTAAATCTCATTTCTGAGGAAGTCTTCTAACTGTTTCCGTTCCACCAATATTTTCTTGCCGGTCCGGGCGATATCAAGGTTCTCCTTAAGCATTTTGCGGATAGCTTTCTTGGAAATAGGTAAGTAATGTTGTTGGATGTAATTTACATCCACCCATTGTGTAATATTGTTTTCTTCTGGCATTAGTTTTCCTCCTTTGGCTGATTGGTGATGCGTTGCGTGCTGTTGAACAGACAAGGACGCTGCATGGTATAGTCGCTTAAGCTACTCTTTTTCCGGAGCTCTTGGCTTACGAGAATAGATTCTCTTTTGCCAAGTTCGGGAATGGTGTAAAAGAAGGAGGACTCTACAAATAACTGTGCGTTCGGTTTTACCTTGGCAACGGCACTTGCAATATCATCCTCGTAGATTCTTAAGTCAACTGAGTTACGGAAGCCTGTATCGGCCAATCTGAAATATTTCATGGTATTTCTCCTTTCAAAAAACATACTATAATGTATTGTTGTTTCAAAATGAGCCACTATGAGTCAGTTTGAGCCGGATGCTTCCGCTATAGATTTGTTTGATTGCGGAAGGTCTTTTTTGTTTTAATATGTTCCGAAGCGTGTCCTTGTAATGCGTGGTTGCCAAGTGCCACATTCTCCTCAAAAACGTATCAAAAGAAAAGATAGAATTGTCTGCCTTTTCTATGCCAAGGTGTTCTTAGAGGACGATACGATTGGAGAGGTGGCAATTACTGAGCGGATTATGGAGGAGTATCTGCCGAAGGTGAAGGATGCAGAAGAATTGTATCGTTTAGTTACTGAACAGGTACAACCGGAGGAACTACGCTTTGAATCCAGTCTGTCTGTAATGGAACGGTTCTTCCTTCTTCTGTACACGAGCTCATTTTGCTCGATGGCTCAACGTGCGGAGATTTGAAGCAGTTAAGAGATACCGTCCGACAGGTGAATGCCAGTGAAGTAGACCAAGAAGATTTTCTTGCAGATGAGGTATATCAGTGTCATACCACACAGCATTTCAACGGAGGAAGGAGCAAGCGAATATTTAGCGGAGCTTGCCGTGTTCAATCTGCAACCGGATATGTGGGAGTTTGACGATCTTTTAGTTCAATCGGATACCGAACAAATCCGTCTGCAGTTATTTGCTATGACCGAGTGTAATCTGCTTCTTTTATATGTAAAGAAGGGAGCGTGAGGGCGTATGGGGTATTTTCATGACACGGTTCCTGAATACATGACATCCGGTGTTGCAGAGAACGTGGATATCTATCTACTTGCCAAGTGCGTCGAACTGTTAAACTCCATAAAAGAGACCGGGGTTGAGCCGGATTATCTACAGGTATACAGGCTAAGCTATGATGCCGCAGAGAACATTTTAACGATACGACATGAACAGGAACAGCCGGAGTATGCGAAAGAGGTTTCATTTGTGCTACCGCCCGGAGTACTGCCCTATGAAGGGAAGCCTTATTATATGGATGAAGCTTTTGGAAAAACAGTTGGAGAGAAACAGACGGAAAGAGGTAAAATCTATGCTCCGTATGTTTAATCAAGTAATGGGTAATCCGGAAGGGAGGCGATAGGTATGCTTGGTCATTATCTTGCAGGTGTTGCGGCAACCGCAACAACGGCACTTGGAGCCTTTTCGGAAGGTTTGGTAACATCCGTAATTGCTTATGCGGCAGTTAAGGGTGGTGCGAAAGCTAATCTGAACATTAAGAAGTAGGAGAAAAAGGAAAAAGAATCGTTACCTTGTGGTGTGAGGTAATGATTCTTTTTTTGCTTGTGGCACAAGTGTATTTTTAGGTGGACTGTCGAACTTAAAATAGTATATAATGGTAATATACATGATAGGGATGCAATGCTTTGACTACCAAATGTGCAAGTTAAGGAGTGATTGGATGAAGATATATAGTAAAGGTGTAAATGAAGAAAGAATTGATTTTATTGCGGAACGAAAATTAAAAGGATATATTTCGCAAGGCACAGAATTTTTAGTGTAGGGTGTCTGGGATGTTACGGTAAATAAAAAGACTTATCAGCGCATGATAAGTCTTTTTTTAGCGGAGACGGTGGGATTTGAACCCACGGTACCTTGCGGTACAACTGATTTCGAGTCAGTCTCGTTACGGCCACTTCGATACGTCTCCAACGTGCTATGATAGTTTAGCACATTTTTGCCAGATATTCAAGTAGAAAAATGCTCCCGGGTTAAAATATCTTCCTGTTGAAAGATTATTGCAGTTATAACTTTTGGGACTATAAACGAGTTCCTATTGCTGTTAAATAATGACGAAATGGGGGGTAAGAGGGAAGCAGAGAACTATGCCACCGGAGCGTGCAGGGGGGTGAAAGTGGTGAGGTGAAAAATAAAGTTTTTAAGCAAAGTTCGGACACTTTTCGGACACCTCAAGCAGAAAGACAAAAAATGAGATAACGGTTACGCGGGTCACTTGGCAAGGACATCGTCGCTAAGTGAAACCTTTAAAAATGTCAATAATCTCAGGTGCCATAGAGTTCGAATCCCTCCGTCTCCGCTAGTAACGATTAGACTCTAATCCGCTTGGATTGGGGTCTTTTTGCGAGATAAGCAAAGGACAGACAAAGGGAGTTCTGCTCGGAAATGTATTTCTGAAGCAGAGCTCCCTTTCGTTTGTCCGCGCAACGCGACCGAGTAATCGGAAGATTACGAGGGGCTTATCGAGCATTAGGAACTGCAACGTCAGAATGCCCGAGGTGCCGAAGAGGAGTCCGAAAAACAGCGGTTTGGGTGCCGGAATCTGAATGGTCCGGTTTGGGCAAGTATGGTCCGTTAGGAGCAACATTTTGAAAGAAAGGTGACTTTTTTCGGACACCTGAGGACACCTTTTTTCAAATATATTGAAATTATTATTCACTTTATTTTTGGCGTGTGGTAGAATGGGATTAGTCACAGATGAAAAAGTAGTGAAAAACGAGGGCACTTATAAATGTTCGGAATGCGGTTGAGAAATATCGATGAAGTGGTTGCTGCATTTATGTTTCAGCCCATTAGGAAGAATTATTGCAAAGTTTTCCTAAGATTGTTGAAAAAGTAGGTCGGGAAGGACAAGATACATAATATTCTGTGCGGCATATGATTGCGCGTTTCTCTGAAATATATATAATGCAAGGAGGTAATTTTAAATATGGAATGGGTATTTGATGGAATCGGTACAGAGGTTATAGGAATAATTATAAGTCTAATAATTGGCACTATGGGAGGCGGTGCAATTGGATATAAAATCGGAAGTAAAAGAACGATAAGACAAAAGCAGATTTCGGGTGATTATGCTGAACAAAAACAAGAATTACATATGGGGGAGAATAATGCTAAAGAAAATTCATCAAAAAGTAAAACAATTATTAAGCAGTATCAAAAGGCGGGCGATAACGCCGTTCAGAATCAGATTGGAGAGATTAAAGATGATAGGTGACAGACAGATACAGGAGGCGGGGGATAATTCTCAATTGATGCAAGCAGGAACAATTAATATCTATAATGGTATTGATGAGAAACGTGCAAGGGAAATCTGTGCTGAGACTTACGCTATTGTTCGTAAAGATTTTACCGCAGATGCATATGCTTGTGCCAATGCACGAGTGGAAAAATTTGAAAATTCGTTGTTGCCTAGAATGTTAGAAATAGAGGGTGCGCTTAGTGCCTTCTCAGATCCCGCATTTCAGTTTTTGTTAACAAGTGCGCAAAGAACAGCAGCAGCAACAGAACGAGATGCAGATTATGATATGCTTTCGGAATTGCTTATGTGCCGAATTACAAAAGGAATAGCAAGAAAAAGTCGAGCTGGAATTAGTAGAGCAGTAGAAATAATTGATAAAATAGATGACGATGCTCTATGTGCTTTAACTGTTGTACATGCAGTAAATAAGGTTATGCCAACATTGAGCTCATGTAAAGAAGGAATTAAGGCTTTGGCTGATTTGTATGAAAAAATCATATATATGGAGCTTCCAACAGGTACAGATTGGATTGAACATTTAGATATCCTCGATGCAGTAAGGATCAATTCTGTTGCTTCTTTTAAGAAGACTAATGTATATTATCCCGAGCAATTGTTGGGATATTCATCGGCAGGTATTAAAGTGGATTCTGATGACTATAAAAAAGCATTGGATTTGTTATCTGGAGCAGATCTTAATTCTTCATGTTTGGTTCCCAATGAGCTATTAGATGGATATGTGTTGTTACCAGTAGTAGGGAAAGATGAAATAAAACAACTTGTAGTTACGAGAAATACTGTAGTTGGCGGGATGCCACTCACTCAAAGCTACAAAATTAATGAGAAAGAAATTAAGGTTTTGGAGGCTGTTTGGAATCTTTATTCGAATGATGAAAATGTAAAAAGAAAGGTAGTTTCAGCATTTATGAGAGAATGGGACAGTTATCCTTCTTTAAGGCGACTTCATGTTTGGTGGGATTCTTTAACCATTGCATTTGAGATTACACATGTCGGAACCGTACTCGCACATACAAACGCTCGTCGTTGTGATAAAACTATTCCAGAATTACCGCTTCCGACTTGAAACCATCTTGCCGCTATATTAAGTATCCCAGAGAGTGTCCCAAAAGGCAGTGTGACTTGAGGGACACCCTCTTTAATCTATTATCTATTTCTATATCATACTCTCTTTCCAACATTCCGGCGTCTTTAACCCAAAGATGGCAGCCACTGTCGGTGCAACGTTTGCAAGACCGAAGTTGCCTTCATTGATGGTGTATTTGGTGGTTTTATCATAAATGATAAAAGGAACCTGATTTAAGGAATGGGCGGTACGAACCTGAAGTTCGCCCTTTTTGTTCTTTTCAAACATTTCATCTGCGTTGCCGTGGTCGGCGGTGACAAGCAGGGTGATGTTGTATTCGTCAACAACCTTTAGGAGTCTTGCGAGAGCAAGGTCCACGGCTTCTACGGAGGTGATAACCGCATCCATGTTGCCGGTGTGACCTACCATGTCGCCGTTCGGGAAGTTGCAGCGGATGAAGTCGTATTTTTCTGACTTGATGGCTTCGATTAAATCATCTGTAATCTCTGCAGATTTCATCCAAGGACGCTCATCAAAGGAGACCTTATCGGATGGAATTTCCTTGAAGGTTTCCAGTTCTTCGCTGAATTTCTCGCTCTTGTTACCGTTCCAGAAATAAGTGACATGACCGTACTTCTGGGTTTCGGATACCGCATACTGGTTGAGCTTGTGGCTGACAAGGAGCTCAGAAAGTGTGTGCTTAATATCCGGTGGGTTCACAAGATATCTTTTCGGAAGATTAAGGTCACCATCGTACTGGAGCATACCTGCGTATACCACATCCGGACGGACACCTCGGTCAAAGGCGGTAAAGGTTTCGTTATCAAATGCCATGGAAAGCTCTAATGCTCGGTCGCCACGGAAGTTAAAAAGAATGACGCTGTCTTTATCTATAATCTTGCCAACCGGTTCACCGTCTTTTGCAATAACGAAAGCAGGCAAATCCTGATCAATCACATTCAATTCGTTACGATAGGCTTCAATAGCAGTAAGGGCATTGTCGAACTGGCGACCAAGACCGAGAACATGGGTATCCCAGCCACGCTTTACCATATCCCAATTCGCTTCGTAACGGTCCATTGTGATATTCATACGGCCGCCACCACTTGCAATCTTAGCATCGAAAGAAGCGTCGTTTAATTCGTTAAGAACATTTTCGAGCTGCTCAACATATGTATGAGCACTTGTTGCAGGAACATCACGACCATCAAGAAGTGCGTGGATACGAACCTTATTAACACCTGCGCTCTTTGCCTCTTTAAGCATTGCTACTAAGTGGGAAATGTTAGAGTGTACATTACCGTCTGAAAGAAGACCGATAAAATGTAAGGT
>JAZNBY010000178.1:0-3928 GCA_045587325.1 Lachnospiraceae bacterium
GGGGCCGCCGGAGCTGCTGCTTCTGTAACAGGTGCAGGTGCTACAGGTGCTGCCGGGGCCGTCGCAAGTACAGCCGCCACTGCCGGAGCCACTGCAATCGAAGGTACCGCAATAGGAGCCGCCACGGCTGCATCTACTGCAGGCACTGTCGCTACTACAGTGACTACAGCAGCAAAAACCGGAGGCCTCATCGGAAAATTCCTTGCCATGTCTACTGCGGCAAAGACCGGCGCCATCGTTCTTGCCACTGCTGTGATCGGCGGCGGAACCACTACAGCTGTACTTCTTTCCAACAACAATCCGGAACCACCGGCCATTGTGCAGGAAGTGTTAACAGAGGAACCGGAAACAACTATGACACCGGAACCGACAGCGACTATTGCTCCAACGGCTACTCCGGAACCGACTCCAACTCCAGAACCAACCCCTACGCCTGAACCAACCGCTACCCCGGTACCGGTATACGTGCCTTATTCCTACGAAATACATGATGGAGAGGTCTGGATCACGGATTTGGATGAGGAAGTGGAGCAATGTGTAATTCCAGAACAGGTAGAGGGATATCCGGTAACCACCATAAAAGAGTCGGCTTTTAGTGAACATCCGAATTTGCGAACCATTAATCTTCCGGATAGCATTACAACGATAGAAAGCTATGCGTTTTACCGATGTCCGAAATTAGAACATATTGCGGTTCCGCCGAAAGTAACTGAGATTGCAGACCATACCTTTTTCTGGTGCTCCGCTCTTACTTCCATTACCTTACCGGAAGGCCTTACTAAGATTGGCGAATATTCCTTGGCCAGATGTAATTTTACTACTATTGATCTTCCGGACAGTCTGACCACCATCGGTATGATGGCCTTCGGTATTAATGAAAACCTGGTAAGCATCCATATTCCGGACAGTGTAACAAGTCTCGGAACCTTTGCCTTTACCTCTTGCTATAATTTAGTTGACCTTAATCTTTCTTCCGGTATAACGGTAATTCCAAGCGAAACATTCCGAACCAATATAAGCCTACTTGACCTGGTCATCCCGGAGGGCGTAACTGAGCTTGGCAGACAATCCTTTGAAAGCTGTCAGAAGCTCAGAAGTCTTACCCTGCCAAGCAGTATGAGGAAAATCGGCGAAATGGCCTTTTATGATACGGAGATTACGGAACTTGTGATCCCAGAGGGTGTGACCTATATTGGTGAAGCTGCATTTGCGGGAAGCAATCTGCTGCGCGACCTAATCATTGCGGATACCGTAACCACCATCGATGACAGAGCTTTTGGCTGGTGTGAGTCTCTGGATACCATCGTCATCCCAGAGGGTGTACAAACTATCGGCGCAGAGGCTTTTTATAACACATATCCAACAACCGTCTCACTTCCAGCCAGCGTAACAAGCATCGGGGAAGATGCCTTTAGGAACTGTGAAGCAGCAACCTTTTACGTTACGGCAGGCTCTTATGCCGAGACCTACGTCATAGAGAATGGATTTACCTACATCATACAGGAATAAAAAAGAATCTTCCTTGTATAAAACCTTTTCCTTTGTCAGAGGAACTATATAACAGATAGCAAGAAAGCAAGCCCTGACAAAGGAGGACGGTTTATGGATACAGAAAACTTCTATCACAAACTTACCGAAAAGCTGCAAGACGTTCTTTCGGTAACAGACCTTTACGATTTTGACCGGAACAAGGAACGCATTCGCATTGTATTGCTCCCGACAAAAAATAACTGCGTTCTTTTGGATACATTGCCCCATTTTTCGTTTGACAGTACGGACTATGCCGGGGTGTTTTCCTTGGAACTGTTTCGGGACGGAACCTTCCACTTTGGTTCTTACATCACACACGACCATCTCGCCCTGTGGCAAAAAACAACCGATGACTTGTTTCGTCTGGCCACCGGAATTGCTTGATGCGAGTTTCCCGCCAAACCAAAAGAGGCACTTTCTGTCATGTGTACCCCTTCTTACAGGGTCCACACCGCAGAAAATGCCTCTTTATTTCTTATCACTTTATTTTTCTGTCGTTTCTTCGTCCGGAGTGTACCGGATAATCTTTGTAATGTCACATTGCAAAATCTCACACAACCAGTTCAGTGTATTCATGGTCACATTCTGATTATGCATAAGGCTGTTCAGCGTTCCGCGGCTAAGCCCATAGGTATTTATCAGCTTATACTTTGAAATGTTCTTTTCTTTTAAGGTCGCCCATAAAGGATCAAATGTAATCATGCGCCACACTCCTTTCTCAATTTTATTCTCTTCTATCCTTATTATATAGTATTACCGATTTCTTGAACATTACCGCTTTATCGTGATTGTCGTCTTGACGATATTCCCGCTAAAGTGGTAATATATAGATAATAAAAAAATTTTTTTGAAATTATAAAACTTTTTTTATTTTACCCGGAACTATATAACAGAAGGGTTAAGGAGAAGCCCTTACAACACATACCAAAGGAGAGAATTTTATGAACAGAAACGAATTATTAGCAACCTTAAGAGAAGCCTATCCGATTGCACAGAAAAGAGACAGCGAGTATCGCACCTATGAGTCCAAGTTAAGAAGTGTTCGGGGAAGAAGAATCACTCTGAGAGAAGTTCTTTTGGGCAGACGTATCATGTACTGCATTCCTTGTTTTGTTCTTGGTTTTATCTGTAGCTTATTAACAGCAGGTGTGACAAGCGAAGAAACTTGGGAAAGCGCAAACATTTTCGTAAAACTTCTTTCTTACCTTGGGGTAGGAACCACTTTTCTTGCAATCCTTGTTTTCATCTTCGCAAAACAGATTCACGTAAGAATGCCGTTCTATAAGAAGCAAATGGCGGATCTGGATGCCGAAGAGAAGCAGTTAGAAGCCACTTATCTTCCGCGCTTCAAGGAATCCATGGCAAAGAGCCTGTCTGTATTCCCGGAGCTTGGTTCCAAATACCAGAACTCACATGCTTTGGAACACATGATTTCCTATGTAGAGAACGGAAGAGCCGATACCGTAAAAGAATTAATCGAAGCTTACGAGACGGATTGCCACAGAATGCGCCTGGAAGAAAAGCAGGCACAGATTTTAGAAGACTTGCAGAGACAACAGGAGGAACTGGATGCCCTTTCCAGCCAGGTAAATTATTTACAATACTATAGATAAAAATTTTTATAAAAAGTAAAACTTTTTTCCGATTACAAGGAACTATATAACAGAAGGGCAACAAACAGCCCCAAAAAATACATATCAAAGGAGAATAATATTATGAAGAAAAAAACTCTTATCTTAGCAATGATGATCGCAACCATGGCAGCATTTGCAGGCTGCGGAAAGAAGTCCCCGGAAGCAAAGCTAGCGGAAGAATTCCAGGATGCCATATCCGGCTCCAAAGAAGAAACCGGCATTGATGAGCAAATTCCGCGTGAAGGGTATTCTTATAAAGACGGGGTTCTTACTCTTTACACTGACGGAGCAGGCTATGAATTCCGAAATAGAAATTATGATTTAAAAAGTGAAGTAAAAGAAATCCATATTACCGGTAGCATGGAAACGCTCGACTATTTCGGTTCTTATGCAAATTTAGAGCGAGTTTACATCGAAAAGGACCTTGAGCGAATCTATAGAAAAACGTTCTCCGGTTGTACAAAAATAGAATCCCTCACCCTTCCGGACAGCGTCAAAATTATTGACGACGAGGCCTTCTCCGGATGTACTTCTCTGAAGATAATTAATATGCCGAAGAACCTGACATTCATTGGAAAAGATGCTTTCTATGGCTGCTCTTCTCTGGAGAATGTGGAATTTCCGGATACTTTAACCCAAATTGGTAGCAGTGCTTTTTACAAATGTAGTTCCTTAAAAAATGTTACTTTTCCGAGTGGACTAACCTATATCGGAGATAGCGCCTTTTTAGGTTGTACCTCCCTTACCGAACTCCACATTCCTAA
>JAZNBY010000179.1:0-3270 GCA_045587325.1 Lachnospiraceae bacterium
CCCTCGGTCAAATCCTTCATTTCCAGTACGTCGGTACGAAGAATCGGCTTCGGCATTTCTTCACGCGGGTCACGGCCCGGCTTCTCCAATTCCTTGATGATGTCGGTTAACGTAATCTCACCAATACCAAGCTCCTCTGCAAGCGCAGTCTTATTCTTAATCTGACGGGAAAGACCGGATAATCCGCTGCCGAATGCATCCTTGCTGCTTCCTGTATTCTTATCGTTTCCGCCCTTCTTCGGCTCAGACTCTTCCTCTGCCGGTGCGGTAAAGTTTCCACCGTTCATAGCAGCCATCAGTGCCTGTGCCATCATGGTGTTGCCACCTTTTACACGGAGACGGTTGTCCTTCTCACGGTTCCGCTTCGGTGTATCGTCCTTCTTCGTCGCCTTTTCCGCACGGGCCTGCAATTCCTTCTGCTCTGCCTGTACCTTCTTAATATCAGCTGCAGTATAACCAAGCTTGTCCAGAAGCTTTTCTGCCGCCTCGTAAGACTCCGGATGCACACTGGTAGCATCCAGCGGATTGGTTCCATCATTGATGCGCAGGAAGCCCGCACACTGCTCATACGCCTTCGGACCAAGCTTTGCTACCTTAAGCAGTTCCTTACGGGTCTTGAACTTCCCGTTTTCCTCACGATATGCTACGATATTCTTTGCAATCGGCTTGGAAATACCGGACACATACTCAAGGAGCGGTGCCGAAGCGGTATTGAGATCCACGCCTACCTTATTTACACAATCCTCTACCACGCCGGACAAGGTCTCGGACAACTTCTTCTGATTCATATCGTGCTGATACTGACCCACACCGATGGACTTCGGGTCAATCTTAACAAGCTCCGCCAGCGGGTCCTGCAAACGACGGGCAATGGAAGCCGCACTACGCTGTCCCACATCAAAGTTCGGGAACTCCTCGGTTGCAAGCTTACTTGCGGAGTACACGGAAGCCCCGGCCTCGTTTACAATCACATACTGAATCGGCTTATTTAACTCCTTCAAAAGTTCAACGATAACCAGCTCCGACTCTCTGGACGCCGTACCGTTACCTACGGAAATAAGGGTAATGTTATATTTCTCAATCAATCTCTTTAAAATCTTCTTGGAGTCTTCCACCTTATTCTGCGGTGCGGTCGGATAAATTACCACAGTATCCAATACCTTGCCCGTCGGGTCAACCACCGCCAGCTTACAACCGGTACGGAACGCCGGGTCCCAACCAAGCACGGTCTGTCCCGCAATCGGAGGCTGCATGAGAAGCTGCACCAGGTTCTTACCGAATACCTTGATGGCTCCGTCTTCTGCCTTTTCCGTCAAATCGTTACGGATTTCACGCTCAATGGCCGGCGCAATAAGACGATTGTAGGCATCCTCTGCCGCAAAAGCCAACAGCTCATCCGTAAACTCGTTCTTCTTTACAATCAGCTTCGTGCGAAGGAACTGCAAAATGCGCTCTTCCGGTGCACTTACCTTTACGGTCAAAATCTTCTCATCCTCACCACGGTTCAGTGCCAGAATACGATGACCCGGAAGCTTAGAAAGCGGCTCCTCAAACTCATAATACATCTCATACACGGACTCGGTCTTTGCTTCCTTTGCGGAAGATACAATCTTACCTTCCTCCATGGTAATCTCACGGATATAGCGACGATAATCCGCATCGTCGGAAATCTGCTCCGCAATGATGTCTAATGCACCTTCCACTGCCTCCTTGGCAGTCTTCACGGAAAGAGCTTCATCCTCTGCTTCCTTTACGTACTCCGCACCTGCTTCTTCTGCCGGCTTGTCCAGCGCCTCTGTAATGATAAGCTCAGCAAGCGGCTCCAAGCCTTTTTCCTTTGCAATGGTGGCACGGGTTCTTCTCTTCGGACGGTACGGACGATACAAATCCTCCACCACAACCAGGGTGGTAGTTGCCAAAATCTGCGCCTTAAGCTCCTCGGTGAGCTTGCCCTGCTCCTCTATGCTACCAAGCACCTGCTCCTTCTTTTCCTCTAAGTTTCTAAGATATACCAAACGCTCATGCAAATTACGAAGCACTTCGTCATTTAACGAACCGGTGACTTCCTTACGGTAACGGGCAATAAACGGAATGGTGTTGCCCTCATCGATCAACTTTACGGTAGCTTCTACCTGCTCCAAACGAATCCCTAACTCATTTTTCAACTGTTCATAGATATTCATACTAAAATCTCCTCACGTCTGTCCTTGTGCCAAATATAGCCATAAAAGCACATAGTATAGTGTAGCATATTTTATGGAAAAAGAAAAGGGGGAAGAAACCAAGCAACCATCTTATAATTTTCTCCGATCCAAATGTACTTCTGTTGAACTGTTCTTCCATACATGGTATAATACAAAAAGTACAACCCGGCAACTTTTCACCACACATCCACGGAGGACTCTTGATGAATATAACGAACTGGCTAAATTCCTTATCAGAAAAACATAAAACAAACGTTTTAAACACTCTGGGAAAATACGGCAATCCTGTCGAACTCATAGAGTACATCGAAAGCATGAAGGATTATGTACTCCAAACCAAAGAATATGAAGTCCAGATTGATAAAAACTACTATGTTCAACAACACAAAAAGTCACTTTCTTTCTCTCCAACAAGTAATCTGTCACATTGCTTTATCGTCAGAGAAGATCACATTCCTCACGAATACGTTTTATGTATTGTAACAAACGATAATAATCTTTATACTTTATCCCGGTTTGACGATAAAGATATTTTACAAATCTACGATAAAGTCAAGAAATATGTGGTTTCCATAGACAGCTTTTCTCCCACTTATACACCTGCAGAACCTCCTTTTGAGGGTTGGTGTAATGACACAATCTTTTGGTGGTCTGAACACATAGAAATCGCTTCCGGAAAATTGATTTCCTATAAAACAAAGTCCTCTCTGTTTGGCCGCAAACCACCACAGGAAGTGAAGACGTCCGAAATAAATCTAAGCGACATTGTATGGTGCTATTTGTCTTACCACACAGATGTAGAGAGTCCCACCAGATACTATCTAACCCTGTGCCTAAGTAACGGCGCAAAACATTTCATCGACGTCTACGGCAGAAGCCACACGGATGAATATAACGCTCTTTTTTATATGGCTTTGTATCTCAAAGACAACGCACCGCATATACTATTCAATTTCAGTAACGAATATAAAAAGCTTTACAAACAATCTCCGACTTCTCTCACATTACTGGCGCAAAACAGTCCGAACGGTTCTTTGAAGTTGAGCGAATGGAAACAGCAAAAAGG
>JAZNBY010000180.1:0-55118 GCA_045587325.1 Lachnospiraceae bacterium
CATGTCTTTGTAGTTCTGGTGTACGGAGCATTCCTTAGCTACCAGGAAGCGGGTACCAAGCTGTACGCCGCAAGCACCAAGTCGGAGGCCAAGCGGTCTTAGGAAGACAAGGATTTGGTTCAACTCCTTGGCTCACAGAACGACATGGCTACGATCCGACTTCATGTCTTTGTAGTTCTGGTGTACGGAGCATTCCTTAGCTACCAGGAAGCGGGTACCAAGCTGTACGCCGCAAGCACCTAAGAAGAAGGATGCTGCCATACCTCTGCCGTCTGCAATACCGCCGGCAGCCAGTACCGGAATGGAAACTGCGTCACAAACCTGCGGAACTAAAGCCATGGTGGTCAGCTCGCCGATGTGTCCGCCGGATTCCTGACCTTCCGCAACCACTGCGGTAGCACCGCACTGTTCCATTTTCTTTGCCATGGCAACGGATGCGATGACCGGAATGACTTTAATGCCGGCTGCAAGCCAGGCTTCCATGTAAGCAGCAGGGCTGCCTGCACCGGTAGTAACAACCGCAACCTTTTCTTCCGCAACCACCTTTGCCACTTCGGCAACGTGTGGGCTCATCAACATGATATTGACACCGAACGGCTTGTCGGTTAATTCTCTGGCAATCTTAATCTGATTGCGCAGATAGTCCGCATCAGCGTTCATGGCGGAAATGATACCGAGGCCGCCTGCCTCGGAAACTGCAGCGGCAAGCTTGCCGTCCGCAATCCATGCCATACCACCCTGGAAAACCGGGTAGGTAATTCCTAATAAGTCACAGAGTTTGGATTGAATCATAAAACACCTCGTATTTGTTGTTCTTAGGCTCTAAGCTCCTCGATCTTTGCGATGAGGTCGCCTACGGTAGCGATGGACGGATCCGGCTCGATGTTAACGCCGAACTCTTCTTCTACGCTCATAAGTAACTCAACGATATCGAGAGAGTCAATGCCGAGATCCTCGGAGAAGCTGCTTGCTTCGGTAATGGAATCTGCATCAATAGAGAGGCTGGTTGCTAAAAGTTCTTTGATCTGGTCTAACATAGTTTCGTTCTCCTTTTTTATAAATAGATTATTTTTATGAACAAGCCTTTGGAAATCCGTAGGCGTGTTACCGTAATAGTGGGAGTATGATTTGTGTAAATAAACGTTGCACAAACAAACTCGTCTTTTACCAGCGGATCAGGCAGGCTGCATTCGCAAGGCCTCCGCCGAAGGCGGTAAGAATAATGTAATCACCGCGGGATATTTTGCCGGAACGGTTTAATTCGTCCAGGGCAATCGGAATGCTGGCGCTGGATGTGTTGCCATAGCGTTCGATGTTGAGATAAAACTTATCTTCGGTGGTCTTTAAACGCTTTGCCGCAAAATCGATGATTCGCTTGTTTGCCTGGTGAGGAACGATATAACGGATGTCCTCTAAGGTCAGGTTGTTGTTTTCAAGCAGTGTGTTAACGTCATTGCAAATGGCAGTAACCGCATACTTGAAGGTTTCCTGCCCCATCATATGAATGTATGGGGTGTCGTTCTCTTTTGTAAAGAACGGGGAACAACCTACAGCCGTCGGAATTTTAATGACTTCGTCATTGCCCTGTACGGTTACGACGGAATCCAGATAGCCGTCTGCATCGTCGGAGAGGACGGCAGCGCCGGCACCGTCACCGAAAATAATACAGGTTCCGCGGTCGTTCCAATCCATAATGCCGCTCAGTCGTTCTGCACCTACCACTAAAATTTTCTTTGCTTTTTTTCTGGCAAAGAGTCCTGCTGCGGTTTCCAATAGGAACAAAAAGGCAGAGCAGGCCGCATTGATTTCCAGTGCCGGACAGGTAGCTCCGAGAAGCTTCTGTACCATGCAGGCGGTGGACGGGGTAATGTATTCGCCACTTACGGTGGCGGTAATGATATAGTCTAAATCCTCCGGGGTACATCCTGCATTATCCAGTGCCTGCAGGGCAGCCTTGTAGGCCATATCGGAGGTCCATTCCTCTGTGCTGACTCTGCGTTCGGCAATGCCGACACGCTGTTTGATCCACTCATCATTGGTATCTACCATGGTGGCTAATTCGTCGTTAGTAACGATGCGTTCCGGTACGTACATTCCGGTTCCGATTATATGAAACATAACATCCTCCAAAGAAGTTTGTTCAGGAGGGAAAAGGTCCCTGCCGGAAGGGTCATTTTGACCATCCGAATAGTTAGTAGCCGAAAAAGGAAAAAAGTTACAAAGATTTTAAAAAACTTTTTGGACGGTTTTGGGTGTTCAAACAGAAAAAAGTATGATAGAATTAAGTTTGACAGTTTTACGGGAGCGAAAAGTTCGTCTCCTTAGAGGCAGGAGGAAACCCGATTGGAAGATTTTGAAGAGATTTATGTGCGTTACCAGCCGAAGATATACAGTTTTATCTATCGTCTCAGCGGGAATGCACAGTTATCGGAAGAGTTGACGCAGGAAACATTTTACCGGGCGTTTGTTTCTTTCGGAAAATATAAAGGCAACAGCAGTATGTTTACCTGGCTGGCGGCCATCGCCAAATATACATACTTCAGCTATCTGAAAAAAGAGAAGCAGTCCAGAGAGGTAATTCAGCTGGATGACGTAGTTACCTTCTTTATGACCCAGGAAGGACACGATACGGCTGAAAACCGTATGCTTCGGAAAGAAATTACCGATAAGGTCAGAGAGGTGCTTTTGGAGTTGCCGCAAAAGAATCTGGAGGTAGTAGCACTCCGAATTTATGCGGAGATGTCGTTTAAACAGGTGGCACAGGTAATGGGAATTTCGGAAAGTTCCGCAAAGGTCTTATATTTCCGGGCAAAAAATATGTTAAAGGAGAAGTTGGAGCATGAGTATAAGCTGTAATGTGGCACAGGATTTGATCGTGCTGTTTCAGGAAAACACAGTAAGTGAAGAAACAAGACAGGAAATCAGAAGTCACTTGAAGGAATGCAGGGATTGTCGCAGAGTATATAGGGAATATGTCCATCTGAATCAGGAAGAGTTCCATGCAGAGCAGGATATGGATCAGATGCCGGAGCTTCATTACGGGGAATTGGCTGCAAGAATCCGGAGAAGAAAAAGGTGGAAGCATTCCGTGGTAACGGGAGCATTTGCGGTGTGTATCGGCATTACCGTTCTGGTAACGAAGGCAATCTTGCGGGGAGAGGACTAGGCCTATGGAGATTGAGCGCAAGTTTACAATAACAACTCTTCCGACGGATTTGGGTATCTACGAGAAAAAGGAACTGGAGCAGGGATATTTGTGTACACATCCTGTAGTTCGGATACGAAAGTCTGTGAAGAAGGGAGAGGCAAGCTACCTCCTTTGTTATAAGTCAAAGCTGGGATTGGAGCAGAAGGCGGATGCTACGGCTCAGGTATGCAGGGAAGAGGAACTGCCTCTGACCAAAGAAGCTTATGAGCAGCTTCTTTCTAAGGTAGACGGCAGGGTAATTACAAAGACCCGTTACCTGATTCCGTACGGAAAATATACCATCGAGCTGGATGTGTTTGCGGGAGAACTTACGGGATTGTTTTTTGCGGAGGTAGAATTTCCGGACGAGGCGTCGGCAGCAGCTTTTGTTGCACCGGAATGGTTTGCAGAAGATGTAACCTTTGACGATCGGTTCAAGAACAACCGGTTGGCATTGTGGAAGGAAGCGCCGGAGGAACTTCGGAAGGCCGGAATTATAAGATAATAAAGTATCAAGGGCGTCGCAAGGAAATTTGCGACGCTTTATTGTTGCCCTTTTGGATGTTTCCTAAGAGCCGGAGTTTGTCTGTGTGCGAATTTTTGTCATTTGCCCGAAGGGCCGCGTTCTTAGCAAAGTCGAAATCACCTCTTAGAAAAGACTGGGCGCTAGGTCGCTCCCGAGCGTCCTAGTCGTTCTTAGAGGAAGTTTGACGGAGCGTTGCGTTATGCAAAAATTGTACGCAGACAAACTCCGGCTCTAATAGAAAGGCCCCAGGGCAACAAAAAGGGGCAATCGCTCAAAGCGACGCCCCTTGGTCTTTTCTTGTGATTAATCTTCGTACGGCTTCATGCACTGGATGGTGCCGTCTTCGTTGTACTTAAGTTCTCTGAACATTACACAACGCTGATGATTTACACCACCGGACAGGGAAGAATCGTGATAGAATAAGTACCACTTGTCGTTCCACTCTACGATGGAGTGGTGGGTGGTCCAACCGATAACCGGCTCTAAGATACGACCCTGATAGGTGAACGGACCCATCGGATTCTTGCTGGTTGCATAGCAAAGATAATGGGTATCACCGGTGGAGTAGGAAAGGTAGTAGGTGCCGTTGTACTTATGTACCCACGGAGCCTCGAAAAATCTTCTGTCGTGGTCGCCTGCCTTAATCGGAGTGCCGTCCTTGTCCAGAATCTTAGTTTCCTTAAGCGGAGCCTTGAATGCGAGTAAGTCGTCGGTCATCTCGGCAACGAGCGGTCCCAATGCCGGTCCGTCTTCTGCCGGCTCTACGAAATCTTCGGTGAACTCGCCGGTCTGCCACTTCTCTAACTGACCGCCCCAAAGACCGCCGACATACATATATGCCTTGTCGTCATCGTCAACCAAAACAGCCGGGTCGATACTGCAGCTGCCTTCGATGTAATTCGGTTCCGGAGTGAACTTGCCTGGCGGAGCGTCGCTGGTAGCAACACCGATACGGAAGATGCCGTCCTTGTCCTTTGCCGGGAAGAAAAGATAGTACTTTCCATTCTTGTAAGCGGCGTCCGGAGCCCACATCTGATGGCTTACCCACGGAACCTCGTCTTCATGAAGAACCATGCCGTTATCCACACACGGAGAATCCGGAGTGTCCATGGATAAAACGTGATAATCCTCCATCTGGTACTGGTCGCCGTTGTCATCATCCGGGCAATCAAGTGCAACATCGTGAGATGGATAAACGTACAGCTTTCCATCAAATACATGTGCAGACGGGTCTGCGGTATAGATATGTGTAACTAATGGTTTTTTCTGTTCAGCCATAAAATCCTCCTTGATTGGATTATATAATCGTACTATATATAAATGTACATTGTTTTCCGAAAATTGTCAAGTAAATTGTCAACAAAATCCTGTTTTTACGAAAAAAAGAGTGTTTATTGACCACTTCCGCAAAATCGTTTTTATAACAGTTTGTGTTTTTTTATAAGAAGTAACAAGAACATTCCCAATACTCCTGCGCTGAGCAGCTCGCCGATTCCTACGGTAAGCATCAGATACCAGAAAGCATCCGGAACACCGTATGCAAACCGCAATACCAACGGAATAATGAAAGCGTTGGAAAGAACGGTAGGCAGTGCAATCAGGATAGGGTGTTTCTTTAAAAAAGCGGCTCCCAAGACGCCGAGAAAAGTGGCCAGGGTACCGAAAATCACATCATAACCGGGTGCGCCGGTAAGAAGATTGGCCAAAAAACATCCGATGGTAACGCCGGGAACGGCAGCTGGGGTAAAGAATGGTAGAACGGCTAAGGCCTCGGAGAGGCGAAGCTGGATGACACCGGAGGCAAGACCGAAAGCGGCAGAAAGAAATGTAAGAACAACATAAAGTGCTGCAATAATGGCAGCAGTGGTAAGATAACGTACCGATAAGGTACTTCCTTTTTTCGTATTCATAATTGGGCTCCTTAGTTTTGTTTTATGTCAGGAGGATTTCGAACTGACATGTAGAGTATATAGGATAGCATTGAAAAAAGCAAGTATTTTGTAAAAAAGGGAATACTAAGGGAATGGGCAAAACATGCCGATATGATTATTAGAAGAGAAAACGGATATCGGGAGGCAGACAAGGGATGAGAAAAGAACCGGTTTCCAAAGGAAAGAAGAAAAGACGCGGACTTCGGGTGCTCGGCGTCTTGTTTTTGTTGCTTTCTTTGGCGGTACTGTCCGTGGGCCTGTTTTTCTATATAAAATACGGCCGTGCAATTTTGTCCTACCGGAGTAAGGCAAAGCAAATTATGAGAGAGTCTTCCAGAGAGGATTTTATGCGTTCTCAGACCAGTATCATCTATGCCACGGACGGAACGGTGATTAAGACATTACAGTCAGGAAAAGAGCTGTACTATCTTTCCTATGAAAATATCCCGAAGGAAGTGATTACGGCTATGATTGTGACGGAGGACAAAAAGTTCTTTTCCCATGAGGGTGTAGATTATATTGCAAATCTTCGTGCTGCATACAGTCTGATTAAGCATAAGGGAACCATTTATCAGGGTGGAAGTACCATTACCCAGCAGCTGGCCCGTAATATCTATCTGACCAATGAGCAAACCTATGCCAGAAAGATTACCGAGATTTTTTTGGCGGCAGAGTTGGAAAAGAGGTACAACAAGACCGAGATTTTGGAGTTCTATTTAAATAACATATACTTCGCCAACGGGTTTTACGGAATCCAGGCAGCGGCCCACGGATACTTCTCAAGAGGTGTGGCAGAATTGTCTTTATCGGAGCTGATGTTTTTGTGTGCAATTCCCAACAATCCAACCTTGTATGACCCATATCTGCACTTCGAGGATACCCTTGCCAGACGGGATTCCGTTATGGAGCAGATGGTGCAGGACGGAAAGTTGGAGCAGGAGGCCTATGAGGCGGCAAAGAGGGAGCAAATTGTTCTTTGTCCGCAGGAAACCAAGCATAATGATTATGTAGAAACTTTTGCTATTTTTTGTGCCACAAGAGCATTAATGGAGGCAAACGGCTTCCCGTTTTGTTATTCTTTTACGGAGGATGCGGAGAAAGACCGCTATCTGGAGTATTATGAAGAAAGCTATGCATATTGGCAGAAGCAGCTGTATACCGGCGGATACCGGGTTTATACGTCCATAGATTTGGAGAAACAGGCGTTGTTGCTTGAAACGGTACAGAACCAATTGGCAGAGTTTGACGAGAAGACGGAAGATGGGATATACACCTTGCAGGGAGCAGCCACCTGTGTGGAAAACGACACGGGCCGGGTGGTGGCCATCGTAGGAGGAAGAGGAGAAACCACACATGGGTATTCCTTAAACCGGGCTTATCAGAGTTTCCGTCAGCCGGGCAGTTCCATAAAGCCGTTGGTGGTGTATACCCCGTGGTTGGAACGGGGGATGTTCCCGGATACCATTGTGGTGGATGAAAAGTTTTCAGGCGGTCCCCGCAATGCAAACGGGGTATATTCCGGGAAAATCACCATGCGCCGGGCGGTAGAAGTATCCAAAAATACGGTAGCATGGAAGTTGTTTGAGGAGTTAACACCGGAGGTAGGACTTTCCTATGTGACGGATATGCAGTTCCGTAACATTGTCCCGTCCGATTACGTGCCGGCGGCATCCCTGGGAGGATTGACCTACGGAGTGTGTACGTTAGAAATGGCGGGCGCATACTGTACCCTGGCTAATGACGGCTTGTACCGGCAGCCTACCTGTATTGTAGAGATTTCCAAATCAGACGGAACGGTTGTTGTGGAACAGGAACGGGAGCCGGTTCGCATTTATGAGGAAAATGCTACCCGTATGATGACGGATATTTTACAAGGGGTAATGACAAACGGAACCGGTGTAAAACTGCAGCTAGAGAATTCGGTATCCGCAGGAAAAACCGGAACGACAAATGACATCAAAGACGGTTGGTTTGTGGGATATACCCCATATTATACGACGGCAGTCTGGGTGGGCTATGATATGCCGAAAGCGCTGGATAATTTGGCGGGAAATACCTATCCGGGCTATATCTGGCAGACCTTTATGGATACGCTGCATGAGAACCTGCCGGAGCGGGATTTCATTTTATATGAAGATGACAGACCGGTGGCAATTGTGGATGATGCGTTAAAAGAACAGGAAGAAGTGCCTGTATGGAATCCGGAACCTACACCGGAGCTGTCAACCACACCGGTGCCGGGAGAAGACGGAAACGGAATGGATTCCTCTGATGAGCAGGAGAATGGCGGGGAAGAAATCGTTACCGGCATGCCGGAAGGACCAACGGCAACACCTGCACCGACCCCGGAACCTACACCGCCTACCGGATGGATTGAATATGATGATGATTGGTGGGATGCCCAGATGGGAGATGACCCAGGCGGATATGATGATTTCTATGAATAAACAAAAGAAACGGGGCTGTCTGTGACAGCCCCTTAAAAGTTTTAGCGTTTTCCGTATTTTGTTAATAATTTCTGAATACGTGCGGCCGGGTTTAAGTATTCGCTGATGGAACCATCGTGGTTCAATGCGTCGATTAACAGAGCGAGGTACTTGCCCATGTCGGCAGTTTCGTAGTAAGGCTTCGCAAGGAGCTCCTCCGGCTGATAAATCAGGTTGGTGGTAATTACCTTACTGATCCAGCCCTTTTCATATGCTTCGTCAAACTTAGCCAGACCATTGGTAAATAATCCGAAGGTGGAGCAGACAAAGACGCGCTTTGCCTTGCGTTCCTTTAATTCCTTTGCGGTGTGAATCATGCTGTCACCGGAAGAAATCATGTCATCGATGATAACAACATCCTTGCCTTCCACACCGGTGCCCAGAAATTCGTGAGCCACAATCGGGTTGCGGCCGTCAACGATGGTGGTATAGTCGCGGCGCTTGTAGAACATACCTACATCTACACCGAGAGAGTTTGCAAGATATACCGCACGTCCCATGGCGCCTTCATCCGGGCTGATGACCATAAGGTGTGCCGGGTCTACCTGGATATCCGGAGCAGAGCGGAGCAATGCTTTTACAAACTGGTAGGTCGGCGGTACGGACTCAAAGGTCTTAAGCGGGATGGCGTTCTGAACGCTCGGGTTGTGGGCATCGAAGGTAATGATGCTCTCAACACCCATATTCACAAGTTCCTGCAGGGCAACGGCGCAGTCTAAGGATTCTCTGGAGCTACGCTTGTCCTGACGGCTTTCATATAAATACGGCATAATAACGGTGATACGATGTGCCTTGCCGCCTGCGGCTGCAATGACACGCTTCAAATCCTGGAAATGATCGTCCGGAGACATGTGGCTTAAGTTGCCGCATACGGAGTAAGTCAGGCTGTAGTTGGTAACATCCACTAAAATATACAGATCGTCACCGCGGACAGACTGTCTAATGATGCCTTTGGCTTCACCGGAACCGAACCGCGGACACTTGGTGTCTACAAGAAAGGAATCCCGACGATAACCATCCAATAAAACGGTAGGGGTGTGTGCCTCATGAACCCGTGTGTTTCTCCAGTCTACAAGAAACTGATCAATCTTTTCTCCCATCTGCCGACAACTTTCCAGAGCAATAACTCCCAGTTTTCCTACCGGCAGGGTGGCAACGTAATTCTCATGATGTGGCATAAGTGTTTCCTCCGTAGTTATGTAATAATATGTTTTGAAGCGTTTTATATCATACTATGCCCAATCCTGTTTGTCAAGGAATGGCATAAAAATAATCGAAATGTACAAAAACCTAAGAGAAAGTGCCTTCCATGCGGCGTAAAACCCGGATGTCCTTTCCAATCAGCTTCCAAAGAGTATAATTGCCGGTGATGCGGGAAAAAATGCGTTCACTGTAACGGTCCCGCAATTGTTCTAAGGAAAGATTGGTGGAAATGATGGTGGACTTTTGCCGTAACTGTCGCTCGTTCAGGCAGGTGTACAGCATGGAGTTGGTAAAGGAGTTGGAAAGCTCCGTGCCTAAATCATCAATAATAAGTAAATCACACCGGAAGATGTAATCATAAAGAGAAGCGTCTTCCACTGTGTCCTCGTGATTGAACCGGTGCGCCTCAAAGGCTTCGAACAGCCCGTGGGAAGTCATATACACCACATGGTGGGCGGAATCCAATAGTTCCTTTGCGATGCAGTTGGTCAAAAAGGTCTTTCCGACACCGGTGTTACCGTAAATCAAAATGCTGCGTGGGGTGGTGTCGAAGTTTGCTGTAAAAGATTTCGCATCTGCTACAATCTTTTGCATATTCTCCCTTGGAGTAAGCTTTAGCTGGCTGTCGGCGGTTCTGTCATCATAATAAGAAAAGGAAAAAGTAGAAAAGTTCTCTTTTTCCAACAAATGCTTTAAAGTGGAAGTCCGGGAAAGGGCAAAGGTAAGAGCCTGTTTGAAACAGTGGCACTTGTCGTTTTCGATAAAGCCTGTGTCCTTGCAAGCCGGACAGGTATAGGTAAGTTCGAGATAATCTTCCGGATAACCGGCAGCAGATAGAATCTGCTTTTTCTGCTCGGAAATCAGAAGATTGTTTTCTTTTAGCTGTGCAAGAATGGACGGGTCTCCGTCAAGGGCAGCTCTGACTGCGGAAACGGAGGTTTCTGCCATGCGGCTGTCCAGTTCCGAAAGAGCAGGAAGCTCTTTATAAACGGTGTCCCGGCGAAGGGATAATTCCCGTTTATGCCGGTTTCTTGTCTCTTCGTATTCACGAAGCAGACGATTGTAAATGAGATCCTGTGATTGCATAGAAACGCTCCTTGTGGCTGAAAATTAATGGGAGGCTGGGGATGTCAACAGTGCCTGCTCCAAATCGGTCAAATCGGTTTCGGAATAATTCCTCTGCGGAAAGCTGTTAAAACGATTGGAAACCGGTTTCGCTTCCGTGGCATGTCCGCCTTTTGCGCTGTGAGCATCGTCCAGTTTTTTCACATCCGACATGGTATGTACATTATTCTGATGCCAGCGTTCCAAAATCTTGTCCGCATATTTAAAATCCGGATGGGAAGTGGAAAGCAGGGCGCGGCTGCAGGCTTCTTCGATTAAATCTGCCGAGAAACCGAAGGTGCTCCATCGATTTAAAAAGCGGCGCTCCGAAAGGCCCGGCGCTCTGTTTAAAGCGAAGGCCCGGTTCACTGCGGTAAAACAGGAGTCGAACTGCAGGGAACGTTCTTCGGCCTTTTCTACGGTGTCGATGCCGTCCTGGTGCCAGGAAAGAGCCACCTTCTGAATGTAGGAAGGAGCCTTCTTGCCACGGGAAACACAATACTCATATAAGTGTAAAATCAATTCGTTGGAGAATTGTAAGTCGTCATGTAAAAAGAACAAAAGCTGTACATCCGCCGGCTTTAACATCCGTTCCAGATAACTCTCTGCTGCATGCAATAACCAGTTGGTATCCGGTCTGCTTGCAAATGCGGAAAGCTGCGCCGGAGAATAGTCCGGAAGCTTTGTCAGGTCGTTTGCGGCCGGCATTACCGGAGTGGCCGGGGCGGTAACGGAAGGAACGGCCGTGCTTGTCCGGTCTGCAAAGGAATGGTCAGCCGGTTTGGTCAACCTGTTCAATTTGATTCCCCGAATCTCATTTTCTTCCCCCCAGGTAAGGGAAAGCACTTTTTCTCTCTCCCAATAACGAAGGGCGCGAAGAATGTCCTTTTCGGTTTCTTCTAAAACATCGGCAATCACACTGATGCCGAAGCCTGCCTCCGGAGCGGTCAGACAGCGAAGAAGATAGAGATAAACCTTCACAAAAGCACCGTTTGCCCGCGGCATATAATAATCGATAAATTCGTTGGGAACCAGCGTGGTCCGCGTGTCTTCAGAATATACCGAAATTCCGTCCATAAGTAACCCTCCTATAGTAAAGCCCGTTATCGGGGAAATTGCTACCTAGAGTATAGCACAAATTTAGGAAAAAGCAATTTGCGGAAAGGGTTCCGGGGAGGGCTGTGGATAGTGTGGATAGTGTGGAAAAACCTGCCGGAAAACGGTGAAAAAAACTTATGGGGTTATGAAAAACCTTAAAATGCAAGGTTCTACCTTTGTAGGTCTATTTTTGTAGAAAAATGGTGTGGTCAAAAAGAAATCCACAACCTTGTCAAACAAAAAATGTTGATAAGGTTGTGGACAATGTGGACAATCAGGTCAAAATCATGGATTCCGCTACGCTTACAATATCACCGGCACCCATAGTTATCAACAAATCACCCGCTTTGCAATGTTCGAATAAAAATTTTTCAATCTCGACAAAGGAGTGGAAATGGTAAACATCTTTACCTTTTTTAGAAATTAGCGTCGCAATGTCGGCAGAAGAAATATCACCGGGATCTTTTTCTCTCGACGCACTGTAAATATCGGCAAGAACAACCGCATCCGCAAGGGCAAGGGATTCGCCGAATTCCTGCAGGAATGCCTTGGTTCTTGAAAAGGTATGAGGCTGGAATACGCACCAGAGTTTCTGATTGTCTTTCACACAGGCTCTGGCAGCACTCAGAGTGGCGGATATTTCCGACGGATGATGCGCATAATCGTCATAGATGCGGATTCCGTTTACGGTACCCTTGTATTCAAATCGACGATGGGTTCCGGTGTATTTCTCCAGAGCAGCAGCCACGGCATCAAAGGAAACACCATAGGAAAAAGCCAGTGCCGCAGCGGCAACGGAATTGGAAATGTTGTGTGCGCCGATAACACGAAGGGAAAGTCTGCCAAGACACTGTCCGTGTTTGTATAAATCATAGCTGCCGAAGCCGTTTTCATCAAAAGAACAGTTGGCAGCCGCATAATCATAGGAAGCGCAGGCGGCAACGGAATCACACAGACCGTAGGTTACGATGTTTGCGGAAAGGCCGTCGGTCAGCTCTGTGAGATTCTCAATGTCACCATTTATGACAAGGGTGCCGGTATCCGGCAAAATCTCTGAATACTTGCGGAAGGAATTGCGGATGTCCGCCAGGTCTTTAAAGAAATCCAAATGCTCCGCTTCTATATTAAGTATAATGGCATCCGTAGGGTAAAAGCTCAAAAAGCTGTTGCAGTATTCACAGGCTTCCGCAACCAGATACCGGTCAGAACCCATACGCAGGTTGCCTCCGATGCCGTCCAAAACGCCCCCTACTAAAATGGTAGGATCAAGGTTGCCTTCCATCATCATAAGGGAAAGCATAGAGGTAGTGGAAGTCTTGCCATGGGAACCTGCAATGCCTGCCACATGAACGTATTGCTTCATAATCTGACCCAGTAAATCCTTCCGTTCCAAAATCGGAAGACCAAGCTCCTTTGCCTGCATCATTTCCGGGTTGTCGGCATGCACCGCGGCAGTATAAATAACCACGGAACAATCGGAAGAAATGTTTTTTGCCTGCTGTGTATAGAATACGGTAATACCGAGAGATTCTAAGTGTGTGGTTAACGGGGATTCTTTAATATCGGAACCGCTGACGGAAAACCCCCGGTTATGCAAAAGTTCGGCAAGGGCACTCATGCTGATGCCGCCGATACCGATAAAATGAACCGATACCGGATGGGATAACGAAATCTGGAACATGAATAAGACTCCTTTCATAGCGGTATAAAACCCAATCAGATATTAAATAGTATAGCATATTTTGTATTATGTGCAAGAGTTGAGAAGACGGAAAGTTTTAAAAGCGAAGTGAAAAACGCAGAAGAGAGCGTATGCGGATGGAAAAAGATAGGAAAAAAAGAAGGAAGCAGTAAAATGTAGAAAAAATCAATATTTTTATGGATTTTGTAGAAAAAAATCGTGTACTTTCCACGGAAAATGTGTTATACTATATTTACTATAAATCTGCGGTGGGATGCGCAGATTTACAACAGTTCCATTAGTACCATATTATATGAAATACGAGGTGATTGACGTGATTAAAAAAGAAATGATCGCGATGTTGTTGGCGGGCGGACAAGGCTCGAGACTTGGCGTACTGACTTCATCCATAGCAAAGCCTGCGGTAGCATTCGGAGGCAAGTACCGTATCATTGATTTCCCGCTCAGTAACTGTATTAATTCCGGCGTGGATACGGTAGGTGTTCTTACCCAGTATCAGCCGCTCCGGCTGAATACCCATATCGGTATCGGTATTCCGTGGGATTTGGATAGAAACGTAGCCGGTGTATCTATTCTTCCTCCTTATGAGAAGAGCAAAAACAGTGAGTGGTATACCGGTACGGCAAATGCGATTTACCAGAACTTAAAATATATGGAATATTACAATCCGGAATATGTTCTGATTCTGGGCGGTGACCATATTTATAAGATGGATTACGAGGCAATGCTTGATTTCCACAAGCAGAAAAAGGCGGACGTTACCCTGGCTACCATTCCGGTGCCGATTGAGGAAGCAAGCCGTTTCGGTGTTGCCATTACAGATGGGGAGAAGCGCATTCTGGAGTTTGAGGAGAAACCGGCAAATCCGCGCAGTAACCTGGCATCCATGGGTATTTACATCTTTACATGGAAGGTATTGAAGGAAGCGCTCATTGAGCTTTCCGATCAGAAGGGTTGTGACTTTGGTAAGCATGTCATTCCATACTGTCATGAGAGAGGAAGCATTTACGCTTACGAATACAACGGCTACTGGAAGGATGTAGGAACCCTGCAGTCTTACTGGGAGTCCAATATGGAACTGATCGATCTGATTCCGGAGTTTAATTTATATGAAGAGTTCTGGAAGATTTATACGAAGTCGGATGTGATTCCGCCGCAGTATATTTCTCCGGACAGTGTCATCGAGCGAGCCATTATCGGTGAAGGAGCCGAGATTTACGGAAAGGTATACAATTCGGTTATCGGACCGGGCGTTGTGATTGGAGAAAACTGTGAAGTGCGGGATTCCATTATTATGAAGGGAACCGTTATCGGCGACAATACCACGGTAAACAAGGCAATTATTGCAGAGAACTGCTATATCGGTACTAACTGTGAGCTGGGTGTGTTTGACGAGGTTCCGAATTCCTGGAAGCCGGATATTTATACCAACGGCATGGTTACCATCGGAGAAAACTCCATTGTTCCGGACCGTGTACGTATCGGAAAGAATACTGCAATTTCCGGTGGGACAACCATTGACGATTACCCGAGAGGCATTTTGGCCAGCGGAGAAAATATTATTAAGGCAGGTGACCGTGTATGAGAGCATTAGGTATTATTCTGGCAGGCGGAAACTCGGGCAGAATGCATGAGTTATCCAACAAACGTGCAATTGCTGCAATGCCGGTAGCGGGAAGTTATCGTGCAATTGACTTCGCACTTAGTAATATGTCCAATTCCCATGTGCAAAAGGTAGCTGTACTAACCCAGTACAATTCCCGTTCCTTAAACGAGCATTTAAGCTCTTCCAAGTGGTGGGATTTCGGTCGTAAGCAGGGAGGTTTGTTCGTATTCCCGCCGACCATTACCAATGACAATGGTTTCTGGTACAGAGGTACTGCAGATGCTATTGCGCAGAATCTTACATTTTTACGGAACAGCCATGAGCCGTATGTAGTCATTGCATCCGGTGACTGTGTGTATAAGTTGGATTACAATAAGGTACTGGAGTATCACATTGAGAAGAAGGCAGACATTACGGTAGTCACTACGGAGGCAGACAGACCGGATGAGTTAGACCGTTTCGGTATTGTGGAGACTGCGGAAGACGGACGTATCCTGAATTTCCAGGAGAAGCCGCTCATTCCGTCCGGTAGTCTTATTTCTGCCGGTATATATGTCATCCGTCGTCGTCAGCTCATCGAGTTGATGGAGCAGGCAGCAGAGGAAGAACGTTTTGACTTTGTAAAGGATATTTTGATCCGTTACAAGGATGCAAAACAGATTTATTCCTATAAGATGGAAGGCTACTGGAGTAATATTGCGTCGGTAGATGCTTATTACCGTACCAATATGGACTTTTTAAATAAGGACATCCGTAATTACTTCTATAAAGAATATCCGGATATCTATTCCAGGATTGATGATTTGCCGCCGGCAAAATACAATCCGGGTTCCGTTGTAAAGAACAGTCTGGTATCCAGCGGATGTATCATCAACGGTGTGGTAGAAAATTCCGTTCTCTTTAAGAAGATTTTTGTGGGTAACAATTGTACGATTAAGAATTGTATTATCTTAAATGATGTACACATCGGAGATAATACACATCTTGAAAATTGTATCGTAGAAAGCCGCGACACCATTCGTCCGAACACTACCCATATCGGGGAAGAAGGAAAGGTAAAGATTGTTGTACAAAAGGATGACCGTTACGCAATCGGTTAAGAAAAGATGAAAGACAAACGCCGGGAATTTTCCATAAATTCTCGGCGTTTTTTCTGTAAATGGGACTTGCAAGTTGTGTGGATTTGGAGTAATCTAAAAGAGGCAGAATAGGTTGGGTTACAAAGGAAGGAGTTACCATGAGCAAACGGAAAAAAGGAATGTCGGGATTGCAAAGAACATTATTGTGTTCGCTTTGCGTGTTGTTGCTTGTGCTGACATTTTTTATTATTAAATGGACAGTTTCTACGCCTGATGAAACGGGCGGGAAGGATAAAAGCGTGGAGACGATAGCGGATGTGGGGAAGACCACCCCGCCGCCTGCTTCGGAAGGACAGGGTGCGGAGGGAACTCCGGCGCCGACGTCTACTCCGGTTCCGACTCCGACTCCGGTGCCGCAGGCGAAGTTTGAAAAAGAGTATCCGCATAGGGGAGAGGCTGCGGAAGAAATTGCATATGAAGACGGGGTGGCCTATGGACTCCGTTATCCGTTGTTTGAAGATGAAGCCATGGCGGATGCGGTAGAGATGGAGGCGCGAAAACTGCTTGCAGAGGGCCTTGTATATAGTAAAGAGCAGGGATTGACGGAGGCAGAACTTGTAATCGACTACGAAGACGGAGAAGCGGGAGAACTGGCATCGGTATTGTTTTATATGGAAATAAAGGATAAAAACGGTACCGAAACAAAGACGATTCCGTGGATTTACAATAAGAAAAAGATCGAACCGGTGGCAGGAGATGCATTTTTTATGCCGCAGGCGTTTCGTTATGCCGCAGAGGTAATCAATCAGCTGGAGCAGGAAAAGACGGAGCAGACGGAGTGGGTGGCACTTTCCGGTACCTATGAAGAACTTTGTGCATACGTGCTGACGGAAGATGGTGTGAAATTCTATTACGGAGAAGACGATGCCAAAAGCTCTGTTGTGATTCCGTACATTGAACTGCACACTTACATGCTGGTAACGGTAAACGGCAATGGATATATGGACGGTATTCGTGAACTTGACCCGGAAAAGCCGATGATTGCGCTTACCTTTGATGATGGTCCGCACTATATTCAGACACCGCGCTTGTTAGGGATATTGGAAGAATACAATGCGAGAGCTACCTTCTTTGTTTTGGGGGATCGTTCTCATTTTACGGAAGCAAACAAAGAGACGGTAAAAATGATTTACGATTCGGGAAACGAAGTGGCAAGTCATACGTATTCTCATGCGGATTTGGCAACCTTGTCCGGTGAGGCTCTTACAAACGAGTTTGTAAAGGCAAGGGAAAATCTGTATACCATCACCGGGGAGTATCCGATTTTTGTACGTCCTCCGTACGGAAGCTATGACGAAGAAGTACAGGCGGCATCTTTTGTGCCGTTAATCAACTGGAGCGTAGACAGTAAAGACTGGAGCTTCCGGGATGCCGAGAAAACCGTGGAGCACACCCGGAAATCACTGAGTGACGGAAAGGTTGTATTAATGCACGATATTTATATCGCTACCGTAGATGCGGCGGAGGTTCTAATAAGAGAACTGACGGAACAGGGCTACCAGATAGTGACATTAAGAGAACTGTTCTATTATAAGAATGTGGAACTTGTAAACGGAACCGTATATCATAGCAGTTACAACTAATTGCAGAAGGAAGAGACTATGTATTTGATTGCAGGACTCGGGAATCCCACAAGAGACTATGCGGGAACCAGACATAATATCGGATATGACACTATCACAAGACTATGTGACGATTACCGGATTTCTTTGGATATCAAAAAGCATAAGGGACTGTGCGGAAAAGGTGTCATTGAAGGAGAAAAGGTGCTCCTGGTGCAGCCTCTTACCTATATGAATCTCAGCGGAGATTGTATAAAAGAAGCGGCGGAGTATTATAAAATCGATGCGAAGCATATTATTATAATATATGATGATGTTTCGTTGCCGGTAGGAAAGCTTCGTGTACGGGCAAAGGGAAGTGCCGGCGGACACAACGGTATGAAAAGTATCATTGCAAGACTGGGCACCGAAGAATTTGCCAGAGTCCGCATCGGTGTAGGAGAAAAACCGGCCGGCTGGGATTTGGCGGACTATGTGTTGGGAAGATTTGGGAAGGAAGAGCTTCCGGTGATGCGGGAAGCGGTAGGGAATGCGGCAAAAGCCTGCAGTCTTATTATGAAAGAAGGAATAGAAACAGCCATGAACAGGTGTAACAGCCTGTAAGGAGGAGTATGCGTACTTATACCGAACCGTTGAAGGCGTTAAGAGAATATGAAGAGTGTACAGAGGCATTGCTGCGAAAAAAGACCCCGGTGGCTGTCACCGGGTGTATTGATTCCCAGAAATGCCATTTTGTGCAGAGGCTGGGAGAAAATTACAGAGTTCGGCTCATTGTTACATACAATGATTTAAAGGCAAAGGAGATTTGCGAGGATTACCGGCTTTATGACCCGGACGTGCTTTATTACCCGGCAAAAGATATTATCTTTTTCAGCGCAGATATTCATGGAAACACCTTGGTGCGGGAACGTATGCAGGTAATAAAGCGACTGGCGGAGGATGCGCCGGTGACTATCGTAACAACCATAGACGGAGGCGTGGACCATGTGCTTCCTCTTTCTTATATGAAGGAAAACAGTATCAGCCTGGGAGAGGGCGATGTTATCGAACTGACGGAGCTTTCGGAGAAGCTTTCTTCTCTTGGCTATGAGCGTCAGGGACAGGTGGAACACCCGGGAGAGTTTGCGGTCCGGGGTGGAATACTGGACGTGTTTGCTTTGACGGAAGAGGCACCGTTCCGTATTGAGTTTTTTGGGGATGAAATCGATTCCATCCGTTATTTTGATGTAACAAACCAACGCTCCATCGACCGGGTGGAGAAGGTCAGTATATACCCTGCCACAGAACTTATTTTGTCCGGAGAACGGAAAGAAGAGGGTATCCGGCGGATGAAGGAAGAAGCAGAAGTTCAGGTAGGACTGTTCCGTAAGGAGATGAAGACCGAAGAAGGGGCGAGACTGCGCCGTGAGACAGAAGAACTGTGCGAACGGATCTCCTATATGGGGGGGATGTGCGGTGCGGACCATTGTATCCGGTATTTTTATGAAGATACCGTATCTTTTTTTGATTATTTCGGGGAAGAAACTATCGTGTTTCTGGATGAACCGTTCCGTATTGCGGAAAAAGGAGAGGCGGTAGCGGAGGAGTTCTCCCAGAGTATGGCCGGTCGCTTGGAAAAAGGCTATATTTTGCCGGGACAGGCGGATGTGGTGTTTGATTATAAACGGCTGCTGGCGGATTTGGGAAGAAAAACCACAGTGTTGTTGTCTGCCTTGGAACAGAAGGTGCCGGGACTTGCTCCGGCGGAACGCTTTGATCTGACGGTGCGTTCCGTGGCAGGCTATAACAATAACTTTGAACTTCTGGTAAAGGATTTGCTGGCCTGGAAGAAGTCCGGCTACCGGGTGGTGCTGTTGTGTGCTTCCAAGGTCCGGGCGGAACGATTGGCCGGTGATTTGCGGGATCGGGAGCTGACGGCATTTTACAGCGAGGACAAGAATCGGGAGGTGCTTCCGGGAGAAATTCTTGTAGGAAGCGGCAGTGTACATCGGGGCTTTGAGTATCCCATGATTAAATGGGCCGTGATTTCCGAAAGCGATATTTTTGGCACGGAACATAAAAAGAAAAGAAAAAAGAAGGCATACGATGGACAGCACATCGGCAGCTTGTCCGACTTGACTTTTGGCGACTATGTGGTGCATGAGAATCACGGTCTCGGTATTTACCGGGGGATCGAAAAGATTGAAGTAGACCGGGTGATAAAGGACTATGTAAAAATTGAGTACGGAGACGGCGGCAATCTGTATGTACCGGCCACGGGCCTTGATGTCATACAAAAATACGCTTCGGCGGATGCAGCAAAGAAGCCGAAGCTAAATAAGCTCAATTCCGTGGAATGGAAGAATACAAAGTCCAGGGTCAAGGGTGCGGTAAAGAACCTGGCAAAGGATTTGGTGGAGTTGTATGCCCTCCGGAGCGCAAAGTCCGGCTTTGCCTGTGAGGAAGATTCCGTCTGGCAGAAGGAACTGGAGGATTTGTTTCCGTACGAGGAAACAGATGACCAGTTGCGGGCAATCGAAGAAATCAAAAAAGATATGGAAAGTACCCGGATTATGGACCGGTTGTTGTGCGGAGATGTAGGCTACGGAAAAACCGAGGTGGCACTTCGTGCGGCCTTTAAAGCTGTGTCAAACGGAAAGCAGGTAGTGGTGCTGGTACCGACCACTATTTTGGCACAACAGCATTACAATACCTTTACCCAGCGTATGATGAAGTATCCGGTGCGGATTGAACTTATGTCACGGTTCCGGACACCGGCTCAACAGAAAGCGGTTATCGAAGGCTTTAAGAGGGGGACGGTGGATATTGTCATAGGAACCCATCGGGTATTGTCAAAGGACATTGAGCCGAAGAATCTGGGCCTTCTTATTGTGGATGAGGAACAGCGGTTTGGCGTGGCGCACAAGGAAAAAATCAAGCAATTAAAGGGCGACGTGGACGTGCTGACATTGACGGCCACCCCGATTCCGCGGACGTTGCATATGAGCTTGATCGGCATCCGGGATATGAGTGTTTTGGAAGAGCCGCCGGTAGACCGCCTTCCGATTCAGACCTTTGTGCTGGAACAAAACGACGAGATGGTGAGGGAAGCCATTTGCCGTGAACTGGCAAGAGGCGGTCAGGTGTACTATGTCTACAACCGGGTACACGGCATTGACGAAGTGGCAGCGGGGTTACAAAAGATGCTACCGGAAGCCAATGTGGCTTATGCTCACGGACAAATGAGCGAACGTACCCTGGAAAAAATCATGTACGAGTTCATTAACGGGGAAATCGACGTGTTGGTTTCTACGACCATTATAGAGACGGGACTGGATATTTCCAATGTAAATACCATGATTATTGCGGATGCGGACCGCCTGGGATTGTCCCAGTTGTACCAGCTCCGGGGGCGTGTGGGAAGAACCAACCGCACCGCCTATGCATTTTTAATGTATAAACGCGATAAGATGTTAAAAGAAATTGCGGAAAAGAGACTGCAGGCGATTAAAGAATTTACGGAACTGGGGTCCGGTTTTAAGATTGCCATGCGGGACCTGGAGATCCGCGGCGCAGGAAATCTTCTGGGAGCGGAGCAAAGCGGTCACATGGAGGCCGTAGGATATGATTTGTACTGCAAGCTGTTAAACGATGCCGTAAAGGAATTAAAGGGCAACGGACAGGAAGAGGAAGAATTTGAGACAACCATGGACCTGGAAGCGGATGCCTATATTCCGGAATCCTACATCCGGAACGAGGTGCAGAAGCTGGATATGTATAAGCGGATTGCACTGTTGCAGTCGGAGGAGGAGTTATCAGAACTGCAGGATGAACTTATCGACCGGTTCGGAGATATTCCTCAGAGCGTAAACCGTCTCCTGGAAATTGCGTTGTTAAAAACGCTTGCCCATGAGGTGTATGTGGCACAGGTAGTATGGCACGGAGAAAAGGTGCGGCTGGTATTTTATCCGAAGGCGCGGCTGATTCCACAGAGAATACCGGCACTGATGAAACGGTACGAAGGCCGCCTGCAGTTTACGGCCGAAGGAACACCGGAATTCCGGTACGACCTTTTGGCTCTCAGAGGGAAAAAGAGTGTACGCTCGGATGTCCGTGCTGTGTTGAAAGAATTAAAAGAATTGTTAAAAACCATGAAGGAAGAATTGATGTAATACAGAAAGGAAGGAGTCGGGGACATGAAGAAAAAAAGTTTTCTGTTGTGCCTGTTGCTTGGCGCGGCCATGCTGTGTTGCGGGGGCTGTAAAGGCAACGGAAAGAAAACGGATGCTCCCACAAAAACACCGGACCGTACGGAGTATATGGATGAGTCGGTGGTGACGATAGACGGAACAGGAGTGGGATACCGGGAGGCAATGCTATACCTGGAATCCGCAAAAAGAGAATATGAGAATGCCTATGGTAAGGGAGTATGGCAGTACGAACTGGAAGCTGACGGGACGACCTTAGGGGAATGGGTAAAAGAGTATACCCTGGAACAGATGATTTATATAAAAATTGTTTGCGCTGAGGCAAAACGACTGGGAATTGAACTGGACAGCGAAGAAAAGAGTTATGTGGCAAGCCGGACGGAGCAGTACATGGAAAAAGCAGAGTACAATACCCTTGCCATGTACGGAATTGCCAGAAAGGACGTGGAGCAGGTATATACCGATACTGCACTGGCCCAGAAATTGTACGACAGTATTACGCTAAATGTGGACACGGATGTGTCCGATGCGGAAGCGGCCCAGAAGCATTTGCAAAGTCTGGTATTGAAAAATTACCACGAAGATGAGGCGGGGAACCGGACCTCTCTTACAGTGCAAGAGTTAATTGCCACATTGGACCGCTTTGACTATTTATATCAGGAAGCTACGGAAACGGATGATTTTTATTCTCTGGCTTATGCGAACACGGAGGACAAAGAATATCTGGATATCATGGTAGGAAGAGGAGATCTGCCGGAGGAACTTTCCGCTGCATACAATCTGAAAAGCGGAGAGGCATTGCAAATCCGGACGGATAACGGCTATTATCTTTTTTACTGTGTATCGGAATATGACGAGGATGCTACCATAGCGAAAAAAGAAGAAATTATTGCAACCAGACAGGAAGAGGCGTTCCGTGAGTTATACGAGAGCTGGAAGGCGGAATGTAAGGTGGAATTAAATGCAGATTTATGGGAAGCCATGGGGCAGGATTTGTCTGCGGAAAAATGAAGTGGGATTTTATCGAATAAAATATCTATATGTTGGATAAAACAGTGAAAATATACAATATAAGGGAATACATTGTGAAAAATGCAAAAAAAGGACAAAAAGGCATTGCAAAATCCTTCATCATGATGTATAATAAGTTCGTGTGGGAAACGGCTTTTGTTGTGCAGATTGCATGACGAAGTTTTTGTAGGCCGAATTCCCTATTGATTCGATAATGTTTTTTTAAATAAAATACATTATAAAATTTTTTCTTTCTAATTAAGAGGAGGGCAATTTATGAAAAAGAAGTTATTGGCATCTCTTCTTGCAGTAGCAATGGTTGCAACTATGTTTGCAGGCTGTGGCAAGAAAGAGGACAAGAAGGCGTCCGGTGGCGACAAGGTAATTAACGTTATGGCATTTACCGACGAAGTTCCGGGCATGGTTCAGAAGTACCTTGATATGCATCCGGAACTTGGTTACACCATGAAGTCCACCATCGTTGCAACGACCGACGGTTTATATCAGCCGGCTCTTGACGAAGCTTTAGCAGCTGGTGGCGATAACGCACCGGACATCTATGCATTAGAGGCAGCTTTCGTATTAAAGTATACGCAGGGCGATGCAGCTCAGTTCGCAGCTACCTATGATGAGTTAGGTATTGAGACCGAGAAGATGATGGCTGAGTCCAAGACTGCTGGTTATGCAGCTGAGATCGGTACCAGACCGTCTGACGGTAAGGTTGTAGGTCTTCCGTACCAGGCAACCGGCGGATGCTTCATCTATCGTCGTTCCGTAGCTAAGGCTACTTGGGGAACCGATGATCCGGCTACCGTACAGAAGGAAATCGGTGGCGGTACCGGTAACTGGGATACTTTCTGGACTGCAGCTGAGGACTTAAAGGCTAAGGGCTTTGGTATCATTTCCGGTGACGGTGATATCTGGCACGCAATCGAGAACAGCTCCGATACCGGTTGGTTAGACGCTAACGGTAAGCTCATTATCGATCCGAAGAGAGAAGCTTTACTTGATGTTTCCAAGAAGTTAAAGGATAACAACTACCACAACGAGACTCAGGACTGGCAGGAAGGCTGGTTCGCTGATATGAGAGGCGAAGGCGAGAAGGAAGTTCTTGGTTTCTTCGGTCCGGCTTGGTTGATCAACTACACCATGGGCGATAACTGCGGTGACAACAAGGATACTGCAGAGCGTGAAGGCACCTGGGGTGACTGGGCTGTATGTAACTCTCCGCTAGGCTTCTGTTGGGGCGGTACCTGGGTTGCAGCTAGTAAGTCTGTAATTGGTAAGGAAAAGCAGGATGTTGTTGCTGACATTATCCAGTGGATTACCCTTGACTACGATGAAAACAGCTTACAGTACATGTGGGCTAACGGAACCTACGGTGACGGCGGCACCAAGGATACTGTAGCAAGTGGTGCTGTAATGGAGAAGTCCAATGGTTCTATCGACTTCCTTGGCGGTCAGAACATGTTCGAGTACTTCGTACCGGCTAATGACTACGCTAATGGTAGAAACTTAACTCAGTACGATGAGACCATCAACTCTTGCTGGCGTGAAGCTGTTCGTGCTTATGTAGCAGGAACTGTAGATCGTGCAGGCGCAATTGCTCAGTTCAAGGCTGAAGTTAAGTCTCAGCTCGATATTGATGCAGCAGAATAATATACTTATTGCATAAGTAAGAAGGGGCGGACGGGTTATTCCGTCTGCCCTTTTTATTGTTTTGTATGTGGGAATAGTAAATCAGACATAGTTTGTAACTTAGTTACGGCTGGAGGTATAGATTTTGAAACAGAAAAAATTTAGTTATGCTAAATGGGGATATATTTTCGCTCTTCCGTTCTGTATTACTTATTTGATTTGTATGATATATCCGGTTGTTTATACATTAGTAATCGGATTTACCAATATGGCAGGTGTGTTCCCGCCGGAGTTGGGGCTTCCTACTACAGTGACAGAAGCCGGAAAGACTATTGTTGACCCGTTTTTGAATTTCAAAAAGGTTTTGGAAGATCCGAACTTTATTGATAGTATGAAAAATACGATCATTATTTGGATCATTAACTTTATCCCGCAGATTATACTGGCGTTTGTTTTGGCAGCGTGGTTTACCAATGCCCGTATGAAGTTGCGCGGAAAGGGTTTCTTTAAAGTTGTATTTTATATGCCGAATATCATTACTGCAGCAACCATTGCAATGCTCTTTACTTCATTGTTTTCCTATCCGATTGGTGCGGTGAATGATTTGCTCATGAAATGGGAGATTATTGACGTCGCAAAGAATTTTCCACAGATGGATTGGGGATCTAAGCTGGTTGTAGCATTTATCCAGTTCTGGATGTGGTATGGATATACAATGATTGTATTGATTTCCGGTATTTTAGGTATTAGTCCGGAGTTGTTTGAGGCAGCGGATATTGACGGAGCAAACGGTGTACAGAAGTTTTTCCGTATCACCCTTCCGAATTTGAAGCAGATTGTATTGTTTACTTTGGTTACCAGTATGATCGGTGGTTTGCAGATGTTTGATATTCCGAATATGTATAATGCTGCGGTAGGTAATACAAGAGCAATTCGTACGGTAAGTGTATTTATTCATGATAAGGCATTTTTAGGCAGAAAGCTGTACAATCAAGGTGCGGCAGCCAGTATGATTTTGTTTGCGATTATCAGTGTTCTTGCAGGATTCATCTTCTTTGTCATGAGAGACAAGGATGAGATTAAGCAGCACAAGATTGAGAAGGCTCAGGTAAAGGCATTTAAGAAGCAGTTGCGCGAGCAAAAGGCAAAGGAGGCGGGCGAGTAATGAATACATTTTTCAATAAAGATGTAAAACGTGAGATGAAATCTGTTTTGCGTACAACGGCTCGTGGTTTCGTTTATATTTTCCTGATTTTACTTGCCGTTTTGAGTATTGCGCCGTTCTGGGTTATGATGGTAAATGCTACCCGTAATACATCGGAAATTCAGCACCATGCAATCAGTTTCCTGCCGTCGACGCATTTGATGGATAACTTCAAGGTGTTTGAACGTTTGGCATCAGATGCCGGTAGTGCAATGTTCGATCCGATTAAGGGATTTTTGAATTCTTCCTTTGTATCTATTTGTGCAACGGTGCTTACGGTATATTTCTCCACCATGACCGCATATTCCATTGTGGCATACAGATGGAAGTTCAGAAGAGCGTTCTTTACTTTTATTATGGCAGTATTGATGATTCCGTCTCAGGTAGTTATTATCGGTTTCTACAAGATGGTATACGGAATCCATTTGACCAACAGTTTTCTTCCGCTCATTATCCCGGCAATTGCGGCACCGAGCGTTGTGTTCTTTATGAAGCAGTATATGGAGCCGTCTCTTTCCATGGAGATTGTACAGTCTGCTCGTGTAGACGGTGCGGGTGAGTTCTATACGTTTAATCGTATCGTTCTTCCGATTATGAAGCCGGCGATTGCAACACAGGCGATTTTCGCTTTCGTTTCCAAGTGGAATGAATTGTTCCTGCCGTCGATTTTATTGACGCAGCCGGAGAAGAAGACGATGCCGATCATGGTAAGTTTGTTAAAGGGTGACCATTATAAGGTAGAATATGGTACGGTATATCTGGGCTTGACCCTTACGGTATTACCGCTCTTTATCGTATACTTCCTGTTGTCCAAATACATTATTGCCGGTGTTGCACTGGGTAGTGTGAAGGGTTAAGGAAGACGTAAGAATTAAAGAGAATAAGAAGTTTTTAAACGGGCATATCATTGCGATATGCCCGTTTATTATTTGAGAAAATATAAATTACTGTGCAAAGGTGCTCAGTTCTTTTACAATTCCAAGAATATGTTCTACAGAAGCAGCGAAGTTTTCAACAAGTTGTACGTTCTGAGAACTGATTTCACATACATCCTGCGTGCTTGCAGTAATTTCCTCACTGGTAGCAGAAAGGGAATTGATACCGTCGGCAATGACTCGATTGGTAGAAATCAGAGAACTCATCAGTGTCTCTACTTCGGCAACATGGGAAGCCAGTTCTGTAATCTTGTTCGCAATCTGTGTGAACTGGGTTTCGGCCTCGGCTGCACAGCGGCTTTCTTCGTTTGCAATCTCTACGGTGTGTTCCGCTTTGTCTGTCATGAGCTGAGCTTCGCTAGACAGGGACTGGATAATATTGGTGATGTTTTCGGTCTCTGTTCTGGTCTGTTCCGCTAAGTTTCGAATCTCATCCGCAACAACGGAAAATCCTTTTCCGGCCTCTCCGGCTCTGGCGGCTTCGATGCTGGCATTTAATGCTAAAAGATTGGTTTGACTGGAAATACCGAGGATGATGTCGGTGATACTCTTAACCTGATCTGTTTTGCCTTGGAGCTCTGCGACGGAGCTTCTCATTTGGTCATTTGCTTTGATGGAAGCTTCCACATGGTGATGAAGCTTGTCCATAGCTTCTTTGCCAATGGCGAGAGCTGTGTCGGCTTCTTTGGTAGCGGCTGCAATAGCGGAAGTTTTTTCGTTGGTGTTGTTGATGATTTCCACAACTTCCTGGGTTTTTAGATTCTGCTGGATGATAATCTCGGTGGTATCGTTAATGCCCTGTGACATAGAGGTCATGGAGGTATTAACGGATTTTGCGGAATCCGCAATCTGAATCATATTATCCGACATATGAGCAGTCTCGTTTTCTACATCCTTTGCAGCTTCCACAATCTTGTTGGCGATCGTCTTGTTGTGTTCGGATACGGAAAGAACTTCCTCCATGGAACTGGTAAAGAATTTCTCCAAAAGGGCGGCTCCGATATTTGTAACAATCACAACAAGAACAGTAATGATGGCTTCTACCATGACAGATTCGGTAACGGAGTCGGTCATGGCACTGCTTGATACGGTAACTATAATGCGGGCGATGTTTGCCAAAAAGAAAATAATACTTGCAATTCGAAGAACAAATTTGTCAAAAGACAGTACAAGGATTAAAAACATTGGGAACATGTACGCATAGGTAACGTTGGAATATGCCGTGACCAGAATAAAGGTGTACAGACATACAAACGCAATTCCCACATATCTGGTGTAGATAATGCTTCTCTTGAACTTAAGGAACATGACAACGCCTGCAAGGAAAACAAGCAACGTCAAAATAATCGGTGGAATGCTGACCATTGGTGGCAAACCAGAGGACATTAACTGAGAAGCGATACCCATTACCAGAAAAAAAGTGGTAATCGCATGCGTGACAAAAATGAGTTTGTTTAGTTTTCTTTGATAAAGCTCTTTCATAGCGACCTCCAGAGATGATTAATTTGATGTACTATAATTATAGCGCAATTGAGCAAAATTGTCAAGAATAATCAGAGAATTAACATGACGGCGATGAAGTGTAGTGAAATGAAAAATAATGATGTGGGAAAAAATAGAAAATGAACTTGCAAAAGCGAGAAAATCGTGTTATAGTCATAATAGAACAGATAGAAAAAGGAGGGCGTATAGACGGGTGGAAAGAGGAAGATACTATATGTTGTTGCAAAGAGGAATGAATATGGTTGTGATGATATAACAGGAACATAAGGATAGAAAGGAGAGAAAAGGAATGAATATTAATAAGTTCACACAAAAGTCCGTACAGGCAGTGCAGGATTGTGAAAAACTGGCATATGAGTACGGACATCAGGAACTGGCACAGGAGCATTTGTTGTATAGCTTGCTCAAAGATACGGAAGGGATTATTCCGAAGCTTTTTGTAAAGATGGATGTGGAGCCGGAAGTGTTTACGGCCCAGGTAGAGGGGTTACTTTCCAAACGTGCAAAAGTGAGTGGGGCAGCTCAGGTTTATGTGGGAAATGATTTAAATAAGGTACTGATCTATGCCGAAGATGAAGCAAAGGCTATGGGAGACTCTTATGTCTCTGTGGAGCATTTGTTCCTGGCAATGGTTCGGTATCCGTCCCGTGAAGTAAAGGAATTGTTTCAGGCATTCCGGGTGACGAGAGAGGCGTTTTTGCAGGCACTGGCGACAGTCCGGGGGAACCGACAGGTAGTATCGGATAACCCGGAAGCTACCTATGATACGTTGGAGAAGTACGGGTACGACCTGGTGGAACGGGCAAGGAACCAGAAACTGGACCCGGTCATCGGCCGTGACACAGAGATTCGGAATGTGATACGTATTTTGTCCCGGAAAACAAAGAATAATCCGGTGCTGATCGGAGAGCCGGGGGTAGGAAAGACTGCAGTGGCAGAGGGTCTTGCCCAGCGGATTGTACGGGGAGATGTACCGGAGAATTTAAAGGATAAGAGTCTGTTTGCATTGGATATGGGAGCCTTGGTGGCAGGAGCCAAGTATCGGGGCGAGTTTGAGGAACGGTTAAAGGCGGTATTGGAGGAGGTAAGGAAAAGCGACGGAAAGATTATTCTGTTTATTGATGAACTTCACACTATTGTGGGAGCCGGGAAAACGGATGGCGCCATGGATGCAGGTAATATGCTAAAGCCTATGTTGGCAAGAGGAGAACTACACTGTATCGGTGCTACCACGCTAAACGAATATCGCATGTATATTGAGAAGGATGCGGCATTGGAACGAAGGTTCCAACCGGTTCTGGTAGAGGAGCCTACCGTGGAGGATACGGTTTCGATTTTACGGGGTCTGAAGGAGCGGTATGAGGTATACCATGGTGTGCGGATCAATGATGCAGCATTGGTGTCTGCGGCAGTTTTGTCCAATCGTTATATTTCCGACCGCTTCCTGCCGGATAAGGCAATTGATCTGGTGGATGAGGCCTGTGCGCTGATTAAAACGGAACTGAACTCTTTGCCGACGGAACTGGATGATGTAAAGCGGCATGTAATGCAGTTAGAGATAGAAGAGGCTGCGTTAAAGAAGGAAAATGACCGCATCAGCAAGGAACGGCTGGCAGCATTGCAAAAGGAACTGGCAGAGGAAAGAGAACGGTTTGCGGCATCCAAAGCAAAGTGGGACAACGAAAAGGCTGCCGTGGAACGGGTACAGCGGTTGCGGGAGGAACTGGAGGCAGTACACGGGGAAATCGAAAAGGCAGAACGTGAGTATGATTTAAACAAGGCAGCAGAGCTGAAGTACGGGCGGTTGCCGGAGCTGCAAAAGCTGCTAGAGGCAGAGGAGGCGGCAGTGGCGAAGGAAGGTCACAGTCTGGTGCATGAGAATGTAAGTGAAGAGGAGATTGCGAAAATTGTATCCAGGTGGACCGGTATTCCGGTGGCAAAGTTGACAGAGAGTGAGAGGAATAAAACGCTTCATCTGGACGAGGAACTTCGTCGCAGGGTCATTGGACAGGAAGAAGGTGTCCGGAAGGTGGCGGATGCTATTTTACGGGCAAAGGCAGGCATTAAGGACCCAACAAAGCCGATTGGTTCCTTCCTGTTTCTGGGGCCTACCGGTGTGGGTAAGACGGAACTGGCAAAGACACTGGCTGCAGCTTTGTTTGATAATGAAGCAAATATGGTGCGGATTGATATGAGTGAATATATGGAGAAGTATTCCGTATCCCGTTTGATTGGGGCACCTCCGGGGTATGTGGGATACGAGGAAGGCGGACAACTTACGGAAGCCGTGCGCAGAAAGCCGTATTCCGTGGTATTGTTTGACGAAATCGAAAAGGCTCATCCGGACGTGTTTAACGTGTTGTTGCAAGTGCTGGACGATGGCCGTATCACGGATTCCCAGGGACGTACCGTGGATTTTAAGAACACGATTCTGATTATGACCTCCAACATCGGCTCGGCGTATTTGCTGGAAGGAATAGAAGCGGACGGAGAAATCGGTGCAGGGGCAAAGGCGGCAGTGGAAGGAGAACTGCGTGCTCATTTCCGACCGGAATTTTTAAACCGGTTGGATGAAATCATTTTCTTTAAGCCTTTGACAAAGAGTGCCGTGGAAAACATTGTGGATCTTTTACTGGCGGATCTGAATGCACGGTTATCCGACAGGGAACTTTCCGTAGTGCTGACACCGGAGGCAAAAGCGTTTATCATAGAAGAAGCCTATGATCCGGTATATGGAGCAAGACCGTTAAAACGGTACCTGCAAAAGCATGTGGAGACAGCCAGCGCCCGATTGATTTTGGCCGATGAAGTGGGGCCGGGAGATACGATTGTGATTGGTAAAAATGAGCAGGGATTGTATGCCGGAGTGTAACCTGCGTGGCTTGACTTTTTTTGACCGTCACATTATAATATAGTACGAAACCATCGGTTTTAATGAGGAAGAAAGAGGTCTGCCAATGAAGAAGTTAAGAAATAGAATCCTTGTGCTTGTCGGCGTCATGGTATTGGCGTTTACGGGACTGGCAGGGTGCAAAAAGAAGTCACAGTGTTGGAATTGTGAAGAGATGAAGTACTGTGAACCGTTTGATGATTATAATCTGGGAACCCTTAATCTTTGTAAGGATTGCAAGAAGCTGATTAAGCCGATTTCTGATCGGTTCAGAGAGAATTTTGAAGGAATACAATAAGGGAAGACAGAGCCGGGAACTGAGTTTCCGGCTCCTATTTTTTTGAGGGGAAAGAACACGTGGGAGTAAACCGAGTGATGCGCCGAATCAAAAAGGTAAAGCGTCACAACACTATCTTGACAGAATGAAAAAATTATGTAAAATAATATATGTTAAAGTAGATGTGTATACATAAGGAAGGAGTATAAGGAATGATTGAAATCAAGAACCTGACCAAAGTGTATAAGCTCAGTAAAAAGAAAATGGCTGAGCTGAAGACAAAGGAAAACATCAAGCGTGCGGCAGATGGTATTTCATTGACGGCAAATCCGGGTGAAATCTATGGACTTCTGGGACCGAACGGTGCAGGAAAGACCACCACACTTCGTTGTGTGGCTACTTTGCTTACGCCGACGGAAGGCAGTGTAAGTGTTTGCGGGTTTGATACGGTAAAGCAGGCAGATGATGTACGTAAGAGCATTGGCTTTCTTACCAATGAGATTAAGCTTGACCCGCATTTTTCTCCGAAGTATTTGTTTTCGTTTTTCGGAAGACTGCATGGCCTTGACGAAGCTACCATTGAGAGTCGTCGCAAGGATTTGTTTGAGTACTTCGGAATTACGGAATTCGAAAACAAGAAGATTGAAGAGTTATCTACCGGTATGAAGCAGAAAGCCTGCATTGCAGTATGTCTTGCTCATGATCCGAAGGTTGTTATTTTTGACGAGCCGACCAGCGGACTTGATATCATTACGGCGAGAAACGTGACGGATTTGTTGTTAAAGCTGAAGAACGAAGGCAAGCTGGTTATTATTTCGACTCATATTATGTCTGAGGCGGAGAAGCTTTGTGACCGCATCGGTGTTATTATCGATGGTAAGAAGGTTACGGAAGGTACTCTTCCGGAGATTCTGGCACAGACAGAGACAAAGGATTTGGAGGATGCATTCTTCGAACTTTACAAAGAGCATCATAAGGAGGAGAAATAATGAAGAACATATTCAAAAAAGAAGTGTTTCGCGTATTCAGCGATAAGAAAATGATTTTCTCCCTGTTTATTTTGCCGGCGGTTTTGATGTTCGGTATTTATGGGTTAATGGGAGTATTGGTAAAGGGAATGGTTTCCGATGTAGAGGAGCATGTATCCACGGTTTATGTACAGAATGCACCGGAAGGATTTAATGAATTGTTGACCCAGAGCGGTTACGGAGCTACGGCAGAGGTACAGTATCTTGCGAAAGATGCCGCAAGTGATGAGATTGCAGACTTGAAGGATTCCATATTAAACGGCAAAGTGGATTTGCTTGTTGTGTTTGAAGAGGGCTTCTTGGAGAAAGCAAAGGCATATACCAATGCGGGAGACCCGATTCCTGCGGTTACTTTGTATTACAATTCTACTCAGAATTATTCTTCCGCCGCAAGAGGAAACTTTAACAGTATGATTTTGGAACCGTTAAAGACCTCCGTATTGTTGGAACGTCACGGCAATCTTGATTTGCTTACGGCATTTAATACAACGGAAGAGCTGATTGTAAACGAAGACAAGGCAAATGGGGAGTTCCTGGCAATGATGTTGCCGTACCTGATTACATTCCTGCTGTTCTCCAGTGCAATGAGTGTCTGTGTGGATGCCATTGCCGGCGAGAAGGAACGCGGCACTATGGCAAGTATGTTGCTGAGCCCGATAAAGAGAAGTTCTCTTGTGTTCGGTAAGTTGTGCGGTCTTTCCGTGATTTCCGCACTGTCTTCCATTGTGTATGCGGTATCTATGATATTTGCAATGCCGCTCATAGGTGGCGGCGAGATGGGGGAGGAACTTCCGATGAGTTTGTCCCTGTCTCCGGTGCAGGCCCTGGAACTGTTAGCTGTTATGGTAAGCCTTGTATTCCTGTACGTAGCGGCGCTGTGTCTTGCATCCGTATTTGCAAAGAATGCAAAGGAAGCAAATGCATTTGTAATGCCGTTGTATATGATTGTTCTGGTACTTGGTATTACTACCATGTTCAGCGCGGGCGGTACTACACCGGCTACCAGTAAGTATGCTATCCCGGTATACGGCTCCGCGTTATCCATTCAGGGCATTGTTACCAATGATATTTCTTTGATGCAGTTCGGCGCAAGCGTACTGGGTAATGTGGTATGTACCGTTCTGATTGTAGTAGCGGTTGTAAAGGTATTCCATAATGAAAAGGTTATGTTAAACGCATAATGGTAAAAAATAAGTAGAACGGACAGGGCTGTTTTGCCTTTGTTAGGATGCGGTTGGTAAGACCGGCGTCTTAATGGGGCAAGGCAGCTCTTTTTGTGTGCGGGGAATGGCGGTTTTGTGGTGGTTGAAAGAACGTGTTTATGAAAAAAGTGTAGTTGCATATTTTGTCCGGACATAGTAAAATAGGGGATGAAAGATTTGAAAGAAAGAGAGAGTAAAGTGATGGAAAGAGAACGACTGGGAAGCCGTCTGGGATTTCTTTTGCTTTCTGCCGGTTGTGCCATCGGGTTGGGAAATGTTTGGAAGTTCCCGTATATGGTAGGACAAAACGGCGGGGGCGCGTTTGTATTAATATATGCATTTTTTCTGATTGCCTTAGGTGTGCCGATTATGACTATGGAGTTTGCCATCGGACGTGCCAGTCAGAAGAGCCCGGTGAAGTTTTATCAGGCCCTTGAGAAGAAGGGAAGTAAATGGCATCTTCACGGTTATATGTCCCTTGCGGGCAATTATTTGCTTTTGATGTTTTATACCAGTGTGGCAGGATGGTTGTTGCAGTATTTTGTAAAAACGGTGTCCGGAGAGTTTGAGGGGAAGGACGTAGCCGGCGTAAAAGAGGTTTATAAGGGAATGCTGGCAAAACCGGGGATGTTGTTGGTGTCCGTGGCCATAGCGGTGGGGATTGCAATGTTTGTCTGTTCCATCGGATTGGAAAAGGGCCTGGAGCGGATTACGAAGTGGATGATGCTGGCTCTTTTGGGCATTATGCTTGTGCTGGTGATTAACAGTATTATGTTGCCGGGAAGTAAGGAAGGTCTGAAGTTTTACCTTGTCCCGAATCTGTCTAATATGAAACAGGTAGGCGTAGGCAATGTGATTGTGGGTGCCATGAACCAGGCGTTCTTTACTCTTAGTATCGGTATCGGAAGTATGGCGATTTTCGGTAGCTATATCGGAAAGGAACGGGCACTGATGGGAGAGGCCACCCGGGTGGCAGTACTGGATACTTTTGTAGCACTGGCTGCCGGCTTGATCATTTTCCCTGCTTGTATGTCTTATAATGTACAGGTGGATAGCGGTCCGGATTTGATTTTCATTACGTTGCCGAACATTTTTAATAATATGTCCCTGGGCAGAGTATGGGGCGGCCTGTTCTTTGTATTTATGTCCTTTGCGGCCTTGTCCACGGTATTGGCCGTGTTTGAAAATTTGGTGTCCTGTACTATGGACCTGCTTTCCTGGGGAAGAAAAAAAGCCAGCTTTATAAACGGCATTCTGTTATTTACATTGTCGGTGCCGTGTGTGTTGGGATTCAATGTATGGAAGCACATAAAGCCACTGGGAGCAGGCAGTAACATTATGGATTTGGAAGATTTTATCGTAAGCAATCTGATGCTTCCGGTAGGCGCATTGGTATTTATACTGTTCTGTACAAGGCGCTATGGTTGGAGCTGGGAGAAGTTCACCGGAGAAGCCAATGAAGGAAAGGGCATGAAAGTAGCAAAGTGGATGAGATGGTATCTTACCTATGTGTTGCCGGCTATTGTACTGATTGTGTTTGTTGTAGGTCTTTATAATGTATTTACGAAATAATTGTCGTCATAGGACGAATTGAGAGTGACTGAGGCTGCCGGGGCAAAGAAAAGCACCTGCAGCCTTCGTTTTTGTTTGCTTTTTGGAATATTGTGTGTTATACTGACAAAGTCTTTGCGTAAATGATGGTAACATAAATTAAAGATAGAACGAGGATAAGAAACGTATGCGATTTGACGAAACAAGTTTACACGCGCCGATTTTGCGTGCAGTGGCAGAAATGGGATTTGAAGAAATGACACCGATTCAGGCGGCGGCAATCCCGGTTGTGCTTACAGGAAAGGATATGATTGGGCAGGCCCAGACCGGTACCGGTAAAACGGCGGCGTTTGGTATTCCGCTGTTACAGAGAGTGGATCCGAAGGATAAGAGTCTCCAGGCATTGGTGCTTTGCCCTACAAGAGAACTGGCTATTCAGGTAGCAGAAGAAATCCGGAAACTGGCGAAGTTTATGCACGGTGTGAAGGTGTTACCGATTTACGGCGGCCAGGATATTAACAAGCAGATTCGTTCTCTAAAGGGCGGGGTGCAGGTGATTATCGGTACCCCGGGCCGGGTCATGGACCATATGCGCCGTCACACCCTGAAGATGGGAACCGTAAAGATGATTACCTTAGATGAAGCGGATGAGATGCTTAACATGGGGTTCCGTGAGGACATCGAGACGGTTCTTAAGGAGCTTCCGGAGGGACGGCAGACCCTTTTGTTTTCCGCAACCATGCCACAGCCGATTATGGAACTGGCGGAGACCTATCAGAAGGATGCGGAGATTGTCCGGGTAGTAAAAAAGGAACTGACGGTGCCGAAGATTGAACAGTATTATTATGAGGTACGTCAGAAAAATAAGCCGGAGGTGTTAGCCCGTCTTTTGGATATGTATGATCCGAAGCGTGCACTGGTATTTTGTAATACAAAAAAACTGGTGGATGAATTGGTGGCGGATTTGCAGTTGCGGGGCTATTTTGCGGATGGATTACATGGAGACTTAAAGCAGCAACAGCGTGACCGTGTTATGGAAGCCTTTCGTAGCGGCAAGATTGACCTTCTGGTGGCGACGGATGTGGCAGCCAGAGGCATTGACGTAGATGATGTGGAAGCGGTGTTTAACTATGATGTGCCGCAGGATGATGAGTATTATGTACATCGTATCGGCAGAACCGGTCGTGCAGGCCGCGTGGGCACCTCCCATACGTTAGTTGTAGGCCGTGAGATTTATAAGTTAAAGGATATTATGCGGTATTGCAAGACCAAGATTCATCTTCGTCCGGTACCATCGGCCAACGATATCAATGCCATCCGTTCCGAGAAGCTGATGAAGCAGGTGGATGAGCTGATTGCAGGTGGGGAACTTCGTGCCATGACCGAGCTTATCGAGAAGCACATCGAAGAGACGGATTGTACCTCTTTGGAGATGGCAGCGGCACTTTTAAAGCTTTCCATGGGAGAGTTTGTTACAGAGACGGCGTTTGACACCGGCCTGGATATGAGTGAAGGCGAAGGAAAAGCAGAAAGAGCCCGTTTGTTTGTTAATGTCGGTAAGAGGGATAAAATCCGTCCGGGAGACATCGTAGGTGCCATTGCAGGGGAAAGTGGGATGCCGGGGCAACTTGTCGGTTCTATTCAGATGTATGATAATTACACGTTTGTGGAGGTTCCGGCAGACTACGCAGATGAGGTTCTCTCCGCAATGCAGAATGTAAAGATCCGGGGAAGAAGTATATCCATAGAACGTGCAAACAGTGGCGGTAAGTCGGAAGGCAGAGGAACCGGAAGGAATGCCGGGAAAAAGAGTGTACGCGGAAAAGAAGCTGTTTCACGAACTGCGGAAAAAAGAGGTGTCCGGAGGAAAGAGGGGGCGGAAAAGAAGATTGCAGGAAAATCCGCAGTGAAGGACGTAAGTCGTACCGGAAAACCATTGGGTAAGAAAAAAGAGAGATAAGATAAAAGTAGAGGAAGTCGCATCACAGATTTGGGATGCGGCTTTTTTTATAGGATAAAGTGTGATTTCCTATAAAGAAAAAACTTTATTCTGCAAGAAAGTTTAGGGTGAGATGCAGATATATTTTGACAAATTGCGGGGAAAGTAGTATAATGTAAACAATAAACAATGAAGGAGAGATGCAGTATGTCTACGAAGTTAGAGTCCGGTTTAAAAAATAAAAGTATTAAGAAAAAATTGCATTTTGGTTTTGCTGCAATTATTGCGCAGGTAACCGCGTCCGGTATGTTTTGCATATTGTTTATGACGCTATTGTACAAATGGAAAGGAGACAAAACACTGATTTATTTGATTGGTGTTGCGCAACTTCTGGTATTTATGGCGATTGCATATTTTATCAGTATATCTGCGGGGAAAAAGACCGTTGCAGCGGTTACGGAACCGTTAGAAGAGATAAAAGAAGCTGCAAGTAAGCTGGCAGACGGTAATTTGCATTTGGAAATAAACTATGTCTCCGAGGATGAGATCGGACAGGTGGCAGATAGTCTGCGAACATCTTGTGCAGCGCTTTCGGCGTACATAGAAGATATCACCAGAGGTATGAATGAATTTGCAAACGGTAATTTTGCGGCACAGCCGACGGTGGAAATGAAGGGTGATTTTGTAGAGATTTCCAATGCGATGTTTTCTTTTGAAAAGAGCATTGCAGATATGGTAACCAATATCCGTAATGTGGCGGCGCAGGTTTCTAACGGAGCGAATCAGGTGGCGGATAGTTCCAATGAACTTGCACAGGGAGCAGCAGAGCAGGCTGGTGTAACGGAAGAACTTACAGCATCCATTGAAACGGCCACCTCCGAGGTGACTATGAGTGCCGAAGCGGCGAATATGGTAAGCAAGAAGGTAGAAGAGTCCGGTATTACCATTGGCAAGAGTAATGAGAAGGTTCGTGAAATGGTGCAGGCCATGAATGAGATCAGTGATGCGGCAAAGAAGATAGAGCAGATTATTAGTGCGATTAACGACATTGCATCCCAGACCAATCTTCTTGCGCTTAATGCTTCCATCGAGGCAGCAAGAGCCGGTGAGGCAGGAAAAGGCTTTGCGGTTGTTGCAGACCAGGTATCTGTTTTGGCGGCACAGAGTGCGGAAGCAGCAAAAGGTTCTAAGGTGTTGATTGATACATCCTTAGCAGCTGTAAGTAAGGGTATGGTAGTGGCAAATGAGACGGCGGAGCAGTTGGAAAAGGTAGTAGCAGACTCCAACGAGATTATGGGAGATATTAATCAGGCGGCAGAAGCTCTGAAGGCCCAGGCAGAATCCTTCAAACAGATTGCAACGGGCGTAACTCACATCAATGATGTGGTACAGATGAATTCTGCAACGTCTCAGGAATGTGCGGCAGCCAGTGAAGAAATGAATAGCCAGGCAGAAATGCTGGAAGCACTAATGCAGAATTTCCAAGTGGTAGATATGTAATAGAATCAGAAAACAGATAGGCGTCATAGCAGGACCGTCCGGAATGGATGGTCCTGTTTTTTGCTGGGGTGTGATGAAAATACTTGACATATGATGAAAACAGCAGTACACTAATATTAGTAACTATTACTGTATTTGTTTTAGAAATGGAGTGGATTATGACAAAACACAGCAAACAAAGAGATGCCATATTAGACTATTTACATAGTACAACATCTCACCCTACCGCTGAAACAGTATATGAAAACGTACAGCAGAAAATACCGAATATCAGCCTCGGAACGGTGTACCGTAATTTAAATATGCTGGCAGACGCCGGGGAGGTGCTTCGTCTGTCCTGTGGTGGCACAAAAGACCGTTATGACGGCAATCCGGAGCAGCATTACCACTTTCTTTGTAAGGAATGCGGGAATGTATCGGACCTTGAGATGGAAGGACTTTCGCATATCAATGTAATAGCGGGAGCCAACTTCGGCGGGACCATAGAAGGACATTTCACATACTTCTACGGCAGGTGTCCGGAATGTGCCAAGAAAAGAAAAGGAGAAATGGCCGGATAGAAACAGGATTTAAAAGAAAATAAGAATTATTCCTAATTTTTTTTAAAAAACTATTGACAAGTAAGAAATACTATGCTATATTGATATCAGTAACAATTCCTAGTTTTAAAACAAACGGCACTGCCGTAAACAAATTATTTTATAAAAGAAAAGGAGGATGCTGTGCGTAAGACGGGGGCGCGGCACAGCGAAGAGAGTATGGCGAAATATGTATGTCAGGTATGTGGTTATGTTCATGAAGGAGATTCCGCTCCGGAGGCTTGTCCGGTTTGTAAGGCACCGGCTGAGAAGTTCACCGAGCAGGCAGGCGAGAAAGTATGGGCTGCGGAACATGTAGTAGGTATTGCAAAGGGTGTAAGTGAGGATATCTTAATGGATCTTCGTGCAAACTTTGAGGGAGAATGCTGTGAGGTTGGTATGTACCTTGCAATGGCAAGAGTTGCTCACAGAGAAGGCTATCCGGAAATCGGTATGTACTATGAGAAGGCTGCTTACGAAGAAGCAGAGCATGCTGCGAAGTTTGCAGAACTCCTCGGTGAAGTGGTAACCGACAGCACCAAGAAGAACTTACAGCTTCGTGTAGATGCTGAGAACGGTGCAACCGCAGGTAAGTACGACCTTGCAAAGAGAGCAAAGGCAGCTGACCTTGATGCAATCCATGACACCGTTCATGAGATGGCAAAGGACGAGGCAAGACATGGTAAGGCATTTGAAGGACTCCTTAAGAGATACTTTGGCTAAGAAGGAATTGTGGCATTTTTATAGTGTCGCTACAAGAAGGTAAAATACAGGCGCCTGCAAGCTTGCTTGCAAAGGCGCTTTGTTTTTTTGCTTGTATGGGGCGAAGCCCTTCCACGGACGATTCCTTACTGGAAACTTTTCACCCAGGTCACCAGGGAATCGTGATATACATTTTCCCGTACTGTGCCAAGCATATAGTCGGTTACGGGGCCGTTGCTTCTCATTTTCTCAAGGATTGCCTCCTGCAGTTCTTCTATAGACATCTCTTCGTAGGATCTATTTTCTTTCGGGACACTTATCGGAGACTGTTTCTCTGACATTGTGGTTGCCGCGACAGTTGTTTCTTCAAGTTTAGTTTCCTTAATGACAGCTATGTCAATGGTACTCTTCTCAATAAGGCCAGTTTTTTCGATAGTCTTCGCAGTATCCGCAACACCCTCCTTTGTTGTAACCGGAACAGAAGCTGGAGCGGCAATCGGAACAGACACCGTAGCCGGTGCAACAACCTCAACCGGAGGCTCTCCTTCCGTATACAATTCTGCCGGAATCCAGATTTCACCGGAGTTTGGCAGAACGGTTACTTGAATGTGTCCGTCAACTACCTGCACCCGTGTACCTGTAAGCGCACCTACACATTCTGAGTCGGCGCCGCAGGAAAGAGTCATATGGACTTCGTTGTCGGCATTGTTGACAGTCACGATAACGGATTTGCCGTTAAGAGTTCTTTCGTATGCGAAATGGGTGGTTTGCAAAAGCAGTTCTTTGTAGGAGCCGTAAGAAAGTATCGGCATGTTTCGACGAATCTTACTTAGGCTGGCAATAAATTTTGTATACGGATTGGTGCGCAAGGCATCCTTGTAATCCGCATACTCCAGTGCCGGCCGTAAGGAGTCGTCCGAGAAACGCTCTTTTTTTCCTTCGATGCCGAATTCGGAACCGTAGTAAAGGGACGGAATTCCCGGCAACGTATATAACATGACATGAACCGGGAAAAAGTGAGCCTTGTTGGTAAGCTTTGTATAAATTCGCTCCACGTCATGGTTATCCACGAAAGTGTAGAGCTTTAACCGGTCTCCGGTCATATCGTTTACATACTTGATGGTATGGGCGATTTCGAAATAGTTATGGTCGTTGTGGCCGGAATACAAGGCCTTGTGTAGCATATAGTTGGTTACGGAATGAAGGGTGTCGTCATTGGCCCAACGGGAATAATTGCCGTGGATGACCTCACCCATAAGCCAAAAGTCCGGCTTCACTTCGTTTGCCACCTGCCGGAGTGCCTTCATATAGTCAAAGTCCATCACATCCGCTGCGTCCAGACGGATGCCGTCGATATCAAACTCGCTTACCCAGAAGCGGATCACATCGCAAATATAGTCTCTGACAGAAGGATTGTGCTGGTTTAACTTCGCCAACAGGTCATAGCCACCCCAGTTTTCATAGGAAAAACCGTCGTTATAGGAGTTGTTTCCCCAGAAGTTCACATTGCAATACCAGTCTTTGTAGGGAGAGTTTTCCCGGTTCTGCAGGAGATCCCGAAAGGCAAAAAAGTCCCGGCCGGTGTGATTGAACACGCCGTCAAAAATGACTTTGATTCCCTGCTTGTGACATTCCGCCACAAAAGCAGCCAGGTCTTCGTTGGTTCCCAGTCTGCTGTCCAGTTTTTTATAATCGGTGGTTTCGTAACCGTGCCCTACAGATTCAAAAAGGGGACCGATGTAGAGACCGTTACAGCCCAGATCTTTGATATGGGAAATCCAGGGCAGAAGTGTATTCAACCGAGATACGGATGCCTCGTAGGAATTCTGTTTCGGTGCTCCGGTCATACCTAAGGGATATATATGATAAAAGATTGCTTCGTCGTACCATGCCATAAAAAATCCTCCTGATTTATACAAATACATTTTTACTATTATAACATATTTTTTTCTCCCTTTGTAAAACTTTTTCTTTTTTGCCAGGAACTAATAGACAGAAGACAAAAAAGGAGGTCTTGTTATGAGAAGAAAAAATTTTATAAAACGGATGGTTGTATTACTGATAGGAATTATGCTTGCGGGATGCGCAGAACAGCAGACTCCCACGAACCCACCGCAGGAGGATGTCATAACCGGAGGTGTCGTTGAGCCGGAAATATCGGAGGTAACAAATGCTCCGACTCTGGACGAGCCGGAAACTCCTGTGGAATCAACTGCCCCAACACCGGAGGAACCGGAAGAATCGGAAGAGCCGGAACCCCCGGAGACAACCGATGCGCCGAGCCCGGAAGTGCAGGAAACTCCTGTAACCACCACCCCGGTCCCGGAAGCAACCGAAGTTCCGCAACCTACCGACGCTCCAAAACCTACGGAAGTGCCGGTATATGTACCGTTTTCCTATGAGATACAGGACGGAGAGGTATGGATTACCGATTTGGACGATAAGGTATCTGAGTGCGTTATCCCGGAAATGGTGGAAGGATATCCGGTAACCACCATAAAAGCCGGTGCTTTTGCAAGTCATCCGAGTCTCCGGACTATTGAACTGCCGGACAGCATTACTACCATAGAAGAGCGCGCTTTTTACAGAAGTGAGAAGCTGGAGAGCATAGTAATTCCGCCGCAGGTGACGGAGATTGCAGATTATACGTTTTTCTGGTGCTCTTCCCTTAGTTCCGTGACGTTGCCGGAAGGCCTTACCACGCTTGGAACCTATTGTCTGGCCAGATGTAATTTCACTACCATTGATCTTCCGGATAGCCTGACCACCATCGGCATGATGGCCCTCGGAATTAATGAAAAGCTGGTAAGGATTGAAATACCGGACAGTGTAACCTATTTGGGAATCTTTGCGTTGACCCATTGTTATAATTTGGTAGATCTTAAGCTTTCTTCGGGAGCTGCAGTAATTCCGGATGAGGCGTTCCGGATTTGTACCAGTCTGCGGAACCTGGTTATACCGGAAGGTGTAACTGAACTGGGAAGACAATCCTTTGAAAGTTGTCAAAAGCTTAAAACACTGACTTTGCCGAACAGTATGCGGATTATCGGAGAAATGGCGTTTTACGATACAGAAATTACGGAACTTGTGATTCCGGAGGGCGTGACTTACATCGGAGAAGCTGCATTTGCGGGAAGTGACCTGCTAAAAGATCTGACGATAGCCGAAACCGTAACTACCATTGATACCCGTGCCTTCGGTTGGTGTAAGTCTCTGGATGCCATCGTGATTCCGGAAGGCGTTAAAACCATCGGGGAAGAAGCGTTCCAGTACACCTATCCGCAAGAGGTGGTGATTCCGGCCAGTGTGACAAGCATTGGGGATAATGCGTTTCGGGATTGCGAAGAGGCGATTTTCTATGTAACGGCAGGTTCTTATGCCGAAACCTATGTGAAAGAAAATGAATTTACCTATGAACTTCGATAAGGCTTGCAAAACTGCCCGTAACCTCGTACAATGTAGACAGAATGTATATGCCTACAAAGGAGAGCGTTGCAATGAAATACGATTTTGAATCCATGATTTCACGAGACGGGTGGGACGCATTGGCGGTGGATACGCCGGCGGCCGCAAGAGAATCGGGGGAAGGATATTTTTCCGTTCCTATCAAAGAAGGCTTTGACCCGATTCCGATGTGGGTGGCGGATATGAATTTTGCTACGGTGCCTACGGTACAGGAGGCCATCGGCAGACGACTGGAGCATCCGATATACGGCTATTTTTCTCCGCGGCAGGAGTACTACAATGCCATTATAAAATGGCAGGAGACGAGGAACCATACAGAGGGTCTGACGGTGGACTGCATCGGCTACGAAAACGGTGTGCTGGGTGGTGTGGTCAGTGCAGCGGGGATTTTGTGTTCAACTGGGGATAAAATACTGGTGCATGCGCCGACCTATGTGGGTTTTACCGCTTCTCTCGGAAATGCAGGTTATGAACTGGTACACAGTCCGCTGGTGCTGGATGAAGAAAATGTATGGCGCATGGATTTTGCGGATATGGAGAAGAAACTTAAAGAGCAGAATATCCATACGGCCATCTTTTGCAGTCCTCACAATCCGACGGGACGTGCCTGGGAACGATGGGAAATCGGGAAGGCCATGGAATTGTTCAAAAAGTATGATGTGTATGTGATTTCCGATGAAATCTGGTCGGACTTGTATCTGGCAGACTATAGTCACATCCCGACCCAGTCGGTGTCAGAGGATGCCAGACAGCGTACCATTGCCTTTTATGCCCCTTCCAAAACCTTTAATCTGGCGGGACTTGTGGGCAGCTACCATATTGTATATAACAAGAGACTCCGGGACCGGTTGCGAAAGGAAGCTTCTTTGTGCCATTACAACAACATGAATTTGCTTTCTATGTACGGGCTCATGGGAGCCTATGCGCCGGAGGGTTATGAGTGGCTTCACGAGTTGAAACAGGTACTGACAAATAATGTGGACTACGCATGTGATTTTATCCGGACCCATTGGGAGGGGGTTACGGTGTCAAAGCCACAGGCGACCTATATGTTATTTTTGGACTGTGAAGAGTGGTGCAGGAACCATGGTAAGACAATGGATGAACTGGAGGCGGCAGGACTTTCTGTTGGTGTGCTTTGGCAGGACGGCAGAGCTTTCCACGGGAACTATGCCATCCGTATGAATCTGGCACTTCCGTTTGCTAGGGTAAAAGAGGCCTTTGAACGGTTGGATAAGTATGTTTTTTCGACTTGTGATTTTGACAAAAAAAGTGTATAATAAAGTTATAAATTTTTACAAAGGAGAGTGCAACTATGGGTAAATTTAAGACAGCGGGTTTTTGGATGCTTATGTTGGGAAATGTGCTTTCAATCATTGGATGTTTCCTTCCGTTTGCAAAAGTATTGTTCTTTTCCGTACCTTACATTGAAGGAGACGGAATGATTGTATTGGCACTGAATATAATCGGTATTATCATTACTTTGATTAAGTCGAAGATTGCTTTCATTGCAAATATCCTGGCATTGGTAGTAACGGCAGTGAGTGTTGTAAATATGGCCGAACTTTCACTTGATCTTTTGAGCACCGGCGCATATCTTATCATTATCGCCAATATCGTAGCGATAATCGGAAGTTTTAAGTCGAAGAAGTAATTTAATGTCACTTACATAACAAAAAGAGTCCATGCGGACTCTTTTTGTGTTCTAATCTACTTGTGAATTAGACGAATATAAGCTATAATAGATACGTAATTTACGAAGGGGAGAACAAAGATGAGTCAAAAATTTAAAAAATCGAGCTTTTGGATGCTTATAGGAGGAAACGTGCTTTCCTGTATTGCTTGTTTTCTTCCGTTTGCCAGTGTGGCGTTTTGGTCTATGCCGTATATCGACGGAGAAGGGAAATATGTCCTGGCATTGAACGTTGTTGCGCTGGTGTTGGCATTTGTAAAACCGAAGTTTGCGTTCATTCCTAATATTGTGTCTATGTCATTGGTTTGCATTACATTTGTAAGTTGTATCAATGAGGGTTATGTTGAGTTTCTTGCAATAGGGGCGTACTTGGTAGTCATTTCTAACGTTGTGGCATTGTTTGGCGGAGTAAAAGATAAAAAATAAGAAAGATTACATAACAAAAAAGAGTCCGTTGGGACTCTTTTTTGCGTTCTAAGGAGTATGAATGAACAAACTATTTGAAAAGATGTCTTGTGAAATGGTACAATCCGTTTTTCCAAACGGTAAAATCGTGACCGCCCGGCATGGTGTAGTAAAAATGTTCCACACCGTTTTTATTTAATGTGGCTTCGTAGCCGGCGGTACAGAACTTGACGATTTCATCCTGCTCGCCGTTACACATCATGATGAAGAATGGGGTAGGAGCACCTGCCGGAATCTTAAATGCTTCCTCCGTAAACTGTCCCGGAAAAGCAGGTCTGTCGCCACCACCCGGGAAGGATAGAGGTAAAAGCCCCGGGGCAGGACTGAAAGCACCGATGTAACCGAAGGTGTCCGGCATGGAAAATCCGATAAAAAGGGACTCTCTGCCGCCCATGGAAAGGCCTGCAATGGCAGTATTCTCTCTGCCTGTCTTTATGTTATAATTTGCCGCAATAAACGGCATCAAATCGTCTCTGAGGTCATTGATAAAATTATCAAATGCGACAATGTTTACCGGACCGAATACTTCCTGTGGGATGGCATCTTCTTTTGCGGCACGTACATTAGGAATAACAACAATCATTTCGGTGGCTTCGCCTGCACCCACCAGGTTGCTGACAACCTCTAACGGATTGCCACCCAGCCATTCGTTATGGTCTCCACCGATGCCGTGTAATAAATATAAAACAGGATAGGAGGTTTGTTCCGAGTAGCCTGCCGGTAAAATCACATGGCAGAGTCGGTCCGCGCCGGTGGTTTTTGATGTGTAGGTAACCGTTTCCCGCTTCCAGCCGTCACCGGACTTGGTCAGTGTATCAAAGCCCTGAGGGGTAGTATAATCAAAGCTCATAAGAAGCCCTCCTGCCAAAACAAGTTTGTAGATTAGAGTTCTAACATAGTAAAGCATAGCACAGGTGAACGCAGATGTCAAATATAATTTTATTCTGTTTTTTGTGAATAAAAAAACAATCGGTTTCGTTCACAGAAATTTCCCTCACGTTCACAGAATGTTAATTGACATTCGATAAAAACGAGATAAAATAATATTCGGAAGGTTTTGGTATCTACGTGTCGGGAAGTATCGTGATGCGAAAAGAAAGATATCAAGTGAACAGAAAGGGAAGGACTTAAAATGCAGAAATTGTGGAAAAAAGTATTGGTAGGTGTATGCTGCGGGGTGTTGTTGGGGAGTTTTGCGGCATGTGGTAAGGGAGAGGATAATCCGGCACCGGCGGAAGCAACGAAGGCACCGGAATTAACCAAAGAACCGGAGACAACAAAGACACCGGAGGCAACGAAAGCTCCGGAAACAACGAAGGCCCCGGAGGCAACGAAGGTCCCGGAAGCAACGAAGGCACCTGTAGTAACAGAGGCTCCGGAAGTAACGGTTGTTCCGGAAGCAAAGTCTTTAAAGGATGCGGCAGCGGATTGCGGGTTCAGCTTCGGTACAGTAATCAGTGCATACAGCAAATATGATTTATCCTATAAAATGATGTTAATGGACGAGTTCAACAGTGTAACGGCGGCCAATGAGATGAAGGCGTATTCCATGCTTGACCAGAATGCTTCCCAGTGGAGCTCGGACGGAATGCCGGCCATCGACTTTACTCGGGCGGATGAGATTGTGTCCCTGGCAGAGCTTTTGGGAATCGGCGTAAGAGGCCATGTGCTTGTCTGGGATGCGTATATGAGTGACTGGTTTTTCCGTGAGGATTACAAGAGCAATTCACCATATGTAGATAAAGAAACCATGAAGGTACGTCTGCAGTATTACATAGAAACGGTAATTACCCATTTTGAAACGGAATTCCCGGGCGTGGTATATTGCTGGGACGTAGTAAATGAGGCAGTAGGTGACAGCGCATCCGATTACGACGGTTCTGACGGACGTCACATCCGTACAGAGCGAAGCGGTGTGGAGAACCAGTTCTATAACATCCTGGGAGATGACTATGTAGAGTTATCCTTCCTGTATGCAAAGGATGTAGTGGAAAAACTTCAGAAGAAGAATCCGGATGTGAACATTGCGTTATTCTATAATGATTACAATACCTTTATTCCGGAAAAACGTGATGCCATCTGTGAGGTGATCGAGAGCATCAACAGCTACGCTAAGGATAAAAACGGAAAGTACCGTAAGTTGTGCGACGGCGTAGGAATGCAGAGCTACATCGGCGGCTACGGATATCAGACAGGATGTATGAATCCGGTGGATATTGAATGGATCCGCACGGCCATTGAGAAGTTCCATGCTTTGGATGTGGAGATACATGTGACGGAGCTGGCAGTTCGTAACTACGACGAGACGTTGATGGCAGAGCATGCAGAGTTCTATGGTCAGCTGTTTGATATGTATGTGGAAATGAACAAGGAAGAGCCGGTGGTGACCAACATTAGTATCTGGGGAATTACGGATGCTCCGAATATGAGTGAGTCCGACGGAAACTACAAACAGAACTCTCCGTATTGTGGTTTGTTCGATGAAAATTATAAGAAAAAGGATGCATACTACAAGGTTGTGGATGCCATGGAACAGACAGAAGAATAAGACCCGGAAACGAAAGGAGAGTGCCCCGGCATTCTCCTTTTTGCTTGACATTCGAGGTAAAGAAGGTATAATAAAAGGTAGAACTAGTTAGGTTTCTAATCAGCATCCAAAGAACCTTACCATCTGCGGTAGAGGTCGGAATCGGAGGGACCATGAAGGATAAATTAATTACAGCATTAATCGAGGCATCATCTTCTCATCAGAAAAGCTGTTGGGCAGGCTTCCGCGCATTGGAATTGTCACCGGGGCAACCAAAGGTTTTATCCCGTCTTCGTTACCAGGAAGGTTATTTGCAAAAGGATTTGGCCGCACTTTGTCGAGTGGAGCCGGCTACCATGGTAGTTCTTCTGAATAACATGGAAAAGAAGGGCATGATACGGAAGGAAGTGGACCATGTATCCGGCGGGAAGCGTGCCTTCCGGATTTATCTTACGGAAGAAGGCCGGGCATTGGCGGAGAAGGTTGACCGGGTAGTAGAAGAGGTGGAAGTGAAAGCCTATGAGGGTTTTTCCGAAGAGGACAGGACACAGTTGGTATCTTTGTTGGGACGATTGGTAGATAATCTGTCGTAACGACAATTATGTATAGAGAAGGAGAAAGAAAGGGAAAGAAAATGAGAAATGTAAAGGGTAAGATCAAAGTAGTAGCATGCAGTTTGGTGCTTTTGTTCGGACTGACGGCATGTGGGAAGGATGCGAAAGAGACACCTGCGGACACAACGACACCGGCCGTAGAGGATGTGACGCCGGAACCGACCCCGGAGCCGACGGCCACCCCGGAACCGACAGCTACGCCTCGTCCGGAACCGACCAGATCACCGATTGAGATTGAGGACGCATTGATTCCGAATGTGTATCAGGAACGTCACGAAGACTTTTTAGGTACGGTAGAGCACATCGAGTACAAGTCCCGGAATTATCACGGAGACGGTACGGTAGAGACCACAAAGTATGCTTATGTGTATCTGCCTCCGAACTACGACCCGGAAGGACAGTACAATGTACTGTTTCTGATGCACGGGCGCGGAGGCAGCGAAAAGGAATGGAAGTTAAATCAGGATACGTCCCAGGTAAAAAAGATTATGGAGAATCTGGCCTATTACGGTGCCATTGAGTCCTTTATCGTCGTAACTCCGAACGGAAGAACCGGAGGCGGGGAGGAGTCCTTCTATACCTTTGGCCAGGAACTTCGGAATGATTTGATTCCGTATATCGACAGCCATTATGCGACGTATGCCGAGTATGACGAGAATGGCTATGATTTGACCGAGGCAAGAGAACATCGTGCCATGGCAGGCTTTTCCATGGGCGGTATGCAGACCATTAATGTAGGTTTGTGCGAGTGTCTTGATATTATGGCGTACTTTGGAGCATTTGCGGCAGCACCGACCTCCAATGATGCCCAGACCATTGCAGATACACTGGCTACCGTCCCGGAAGAATATGAAATAGGATATTTCTACAGTATCTGCGGTACAGAAGATACTACCGCATACTGGAGTGCCAGTGCGGCATCTGCTACGGTGGACGATTTGACCGACCGCTTGACTACAGATGTGAATTTCAGATGGCACCCGGTAAAAGGAACACATTCGGATTATGTTAAGATGCTTGGATTTTATAACTTTGCCCAGTTGGCATTTAAGGAACCGCCGCTTGAGTATCAGTATTTGAAGGATGAAGCGGCAAAGTACGGTTTTACCATGGGAACCGTAATGAATTATTCTCAGTTGACGAATAAGTATTATGTACCGATGGTGGAAAAGGAGTTCCAGAGCATCACAGCAGGAAATGAGATGAAGGCGTATTCCATGCTTGACCAGGCGGCTTCCCAGAAGAATCCGGATGGTATGCCGGTGATGAATTACAGTCAGGCAGATGCCATTGTAGGCTTTGCACAGGAGCGTGGAATCGGTGTCAGAGGCCATGTACTTGTGTGGGATGCCTATATGAGCGACTGGTTTTACAGAGAAGGTTATAAGAACGACGGCGCCTATGTGGATGAAGAGACATTGAAGGCGCGTCTCAGTTATTACATAGAGGAAGTAATGACCCACTTTGAAACCGAGTTTCCGGGTGTGGTATATTGCTGGGACGTAGTAAATGAAGCAGTAGGTGACGGCGGTGATTACCGTTCCGATGATCCGCGTCATGTAAGAGTTACCCGTAACGGTGATGAGAACATGTTCAACACCATTATCGGTGAGGATTATGTAGAGTTTTCCTTCTCCTGTGCGAGAGCTACGGTAGAAAAGCTTCAGGCACAGAACCCGGAGGTTTCCATCGAACTGTTTTATAACGATTACAATACCTTTTACGATGACAAGCGCAATGCGGTAATCGAACTGGTAAAGAGTATTAACAGTTACGAAAAGAATCCGGACGGTACTTATAAGCAGTTGTGTGACGGTATCGGAATGCAGAGCTACATCGGCGGATATGGTCAGCAGGCCGGCTGCATGAATAGCCAGGATATTACCAGAATCGAAAAGGCGGTAAAGATGTTCCATGAGCTGGGAGTGAAGGTTCATGTAACGGAGATGGCGGTTCGTAACTATGATGTGAATCAGGCAGAAAAGCATGCCCAGTTCTACGGAAAGCTGTTTGCCATGTATAAGCGCCTGAATGAGGAAGAACAGCTTATATCCAATATATCCATTTGGGGTATTTGCGACAATCCGATGATGAGCAAGAATGATTACAGTTACTCTATGAACGGCCCGTACTGCGGATTGTTTAATATCGCTTGTGTGCGCAAGGATGCCTATTATGAGGCATTAAAGGCATTAAAGGCGGAATAAAAGGAAGTAAGAAAGTAAGGAGAACGAACATGAAATTGAATTGGAAGAGCGTAATAGCAGGCGTATGCTGCGTTACCATGCTTTGTGGAATGATGGCATGCGGAAAGCAGGATACAGCAAAAGATACAGGGAAGGATGAGACTCCGGCAGCTACGGAGGCAGTAACGCCGGAACCGACGCCGGGAGCAACAGCTACGCCGGAACCGACAGCCACCCCGGAACCGACGCCGAAGCCGACCCATGCACCGGCCAAGATTGAAAGCGGCTCCGTTCCGTTAGAGTACACGCAGTTTAACAAGGAGTATGTCGGTCGCATTGAGGATATCGAATATACCACCTATGCCTATGCAGATAACGGGGAAGAGATTACCAAGCATGCTTATGTGTTGCTCCCTCCGAAGTATGATGAAACCAAGCAGTACAACGTGCTTTACCTGATGCACGGCAAAGGCGGCGATGAAAATGAATGGAACATTAACGGAATTTTTGATGGCATCCGTTGTGCTATGGATAACCTGATGTACTACGGAGAGGCGGAGCCGTTTATTATCGTAGTACCAAATGGCCGCTCCTGTGTGGAGTACAAGAAGAAAAGTGATGCTTACTTGTACGCATTCTATTCATTTGGACAGGAACTTCGGAATGATTTGATTCCGTATATTGATAAGCATTATGCTACGTATGCGGAGTATGACGAGAACGGCTATGATCTGACGGCTGCCCGTGACCACCGTGCCATGGCAGGTCTTTCCATGGGCGGGATGCAGACCATCAACATCGGTCTTTGTGAGTGTCTGGATATTATGAGTTACTTCGGAGCATTCTCTGCAGCACCGACTTCCAATACGGCATCGGTCATCGCAGAGAAGTTAGCAACCTTTGACGAGGAATATGACATTCATTGCTTCTATAACATTTGCGGTCTTTCCGACGGAATTGCACTTTACAGCGCAAAGGCTGCGGTAAACGGACTGGACGAACTGACGGACCGCATTACCGAAGGTGAAAACTTTATGTGGCATGAAGTGGCAGGAGGACACGATTACAAGGTATGGAATCTTGGATTGTACAATTTTGCACAGATGTTGTTTAAATAGGAGATGAAGGGAAGAGGATTATGAGAAAGAAATTGTGTAAGAAGATAGTAACAACGATTTGTTGTGTTACCATGCTTTGTGCATTTGGTGCATGCAGTAAAGCGGAAGACGGAAAGAATACGGATGCCGGAACAACGAAAGTAGAAGATGTTATCGCATTGACAACGACTCCGGAAGCGGCAGTTACCCCGGAAGCAACGGCCACACCGGAACCGACAGCTACCCCGGCTCCTACGCCGACCGAGGCTGTCCATGTGCCGGCAAAGAATGAAAGTGTTATTATTCCGAGAGAGTATGTAAAGTATAACGAAGACTTTTTGGGTCAGATCGTAGATATAAATTATACGACCTACGCATATTACGGAGACGGATCAGAGATTACAAAGCATGCAAATGTTTATCTTCCGCCGGAGTATGACGAAAACGGGCAGTATAATGTTCTTTATCTGATGCATGGTATTAACGGAGATGAATATGAGTGGAAAATGCATGAGTCTCTTTCGGAGGTGAAGCTTGCATTGGACAACTTGATTTATTACGGAGATATTGAACCGTTTATTGTGGTAATTCCAAATGGCCGCTCCTGTGTAGAATATACGGATAAGAGTATGGGAAATGCAGATTCCTTTTATGAGTTCGGAAAGGAACTTCGTAATGACTTGATTCCGTATATCGATGCAAACTTTGCTACTTATGCGGAGTATGATGAGAATGGCTATGACTTGACAGCAGCCAGAGACCATCGTGCAATGGCAGGACTTTCCATGGGTGCCATGCAGACGATTAACATCGGTATTTGTGAGTGCCTGGATATCATGAGCTATTTCGGAGCTTTCTCGGCAGCACCGACTACATACAATGCACAAACCATTGCAGAAAAGTTGCAGAACTTTGAAGAGTATGATATTCATTATTTCTATAACATCTGCGGTCTGAGTGATACCGGTTCGTTACAAGCCGGCGGTGACGCAGTAAAGGGATTGTCAGACTTAACAGATAAGGTAGAAGATGGTGTTAATATGGTATATCAGACGGTAAAGGGCGCCCATACGATGAGTGTATGGAAGTTGGGACTTTATAATTTTGCACAGATTGTATTTGAGTAAATAACGATATAATAAAAAAGAAAGCCATCCGACAGGTAAGACTGACGGATGGCTTGTTTGTTTTACTTTTATGCCTTTTCCTGCTTTAGCATTCGGAAGTTTTTCCACCAGCCGGATAGGTAGTAGATAAGTCCCGGCAGGGAGGTACCGTAAGCAGCCAGGCCGTAGCCAAGGAAGAATCCGAATAAGCCCATTCCGCAGACATTGCCGAGAATGAAGCAGAAGCTGATACGGAGAACCACGCCGTCAAACAAGCCGAAGGCAAGGTTTAAGGTGGAATTGCCGATACCATTCATCAGTGCGTTGGTCGCACGCATGATCAGCATGCCCGGGAAGCTGCAAATGGCGGCGATGACAAATTGTTCGATGTATTTCGGATCGATCACATCTTCTTCCCGTTTGAAGAAACCGAAGAGTTCTTCCGAGAAGAGTAACAGGATAATGGTAAAGATCGCATAGAAAATAGTGCTGAATACCAGAATCCAGTTGAAGACGGAAGCAGCGCGTTTGTGCTTTCCTGCGGCCACATTCTGGGCAATCATGGAGCTTCCTGCCAGGGTAAGACCGTAGGTAATACGATTTACCACATCATCAATCTTCACACCGGTACCAAATACGGCGGAAGCCGTAACGTGAACACCGTTTACCAGACTGTTTACCACAATCATGGATACGTTGATTGCACCGCTCTGGATGGCAAGCGGCACACCCAGCTTCGTCAGATGACGGGCAGCAGTCTTGTCAATCTTGAAACTTTCTTTCTTAAAATCAAATCCGAACGCTTCTTTCCTTTGATACAGATAAATCAAAGCATAAATGAAGGAGAAGGCCTGACCGATAATGGTTGCCCATGCGGCACCGGCGGTACCCCATCCCAAATACTTTACGAAGATAATATCCAGTACCAGGTTAATAACGGAAGCGATCAAAACGAAAATAAACGGTCGCTTGGAGTCGCCCATGCCTCGCAGTACGGCGGAAACCATGTTGTAGCCGAAGGTAAAGATGTTACCGATGGCACAAATCAAAAAGTAATCCCACGCAAAGCCTTTTGCGGCACCTTTAACGCCCATGGCGGTGAAGATCGGGTAGCCGATGCACACACCGATTACGGTAAGGGACAAAGCAAGTACGGTAACCAGAGTGAATAAGGTACCGATGGCACTGTTTAATTCTTTCTTACGTTTTGCACCGATGAGCTGTGCGATGTAAATCTGACCGCCGTTGGAAAAGCCTAAGCCTACCATGGTCATAAACATAACAACGGCACTACCGTTGGTAACACCGGATACAGCCTCCGGTCCCAGCACTTGTCCTACAACCAGCATGTCCACGAGAGAATAAACCACCTGCAATGCGTTTGATAACATAAACGGCAGAGCAAAACGGAACAGATTCTTTGGGATATTACCGGTGGTATAATCTGTAATTAATTTCTTATTTTCCATAAAAACTCCTTTATGTATTGCTTGTACCTTTCCTATTATACGAGGTTTTTGTGGGATGTCAAGAGAAAGAGAGGGGTAAATTAGAAATATAATTCATTCCTGTTTAAGTGTGCCGGTAAGGGGATGTAGATAGGTGAGATATGAAAATTATAAAAAACAGTTGACAGCGTAACAATGTTATGCTATTATACAACTAGAGCGTAACATTGTTACGAAAGGAGGCGGCTATGGGAGAAGAACTGATTTCCAAAAAGGACCTTTTGGAACGATACGGCATTTCCTACGGGGCATTGTACCGATGGAAGCGAAAAGGACTGATTCCGGAAGACTGGTTTCTAAAGAAGGCCACCGTGACCGGACAGGAGACTTTTTTTCCGAGGGAATTGATTTGTGAGAGAGTCGAACTGATTCAGAACCAGAAGGATGATTTTTCCCTGGATGAACTGTCAAAGCAGTTTCACGAGGAGTCGGAGGCCAAGGCAGTGCTGACAGTGAAGACCCTGTACGGGGACAAGACCTTCTATGTGAGTGAGATACAGCAGGTGCTTTTGGATGACGGCAAGGGCAACGTAAGAGAGTTGACGAAAGAGATACTGGGTTAGAGTAAAGTGGGATGATGTCGGGCGGAGAAACGGTTCGACAGGAAAAGAGAGGAGACTATACTATGGATATGAATATTGCAGGAAGTGGACAGATTGCTCCGGGAGAGTACAATACCATCAGAGTCAGCGGTAGCGGGGAGTTGGGAGATGCGGTGCGTTGTGAGAATTTATATGCATCGGGAGCGGTAAACGGTAAAACGGTGGC
>JAZNBY010000181.1:0-124657 GCA_045587325.1 Lachnospiraceae bacterium
GGTAGTGGTGACTTTATGCTTTTTAGAAACACGAGTGAAGGCTACTATGAGCTTAGTATCAATGTTCCTCTTGACTACTATAAGAACTACCTTGGTTGGGATGTAACTCAAGCAAATCACGAGGTGCTTAAAACGATGCTAAGTGTAATTTCTTCCACACCGGAGGAAGTGTTTCAAGCAATATACGACACAATTTATGTGGACTATGTTATTCCGAAGAATGCATGGGGGGAAGTTGGCGATTGTATGGGATATGCAGACTTAGATGCCAGTTTTAAGGACCACCTAGTATTTAGATTTAAAGCAAAATAAACAGCAAATAATCGAAAGAACAGGCAGAGGGCCCCCAACAAGGAAGCCCTCTGTTTCTTATTCGCTTTCCGGAACCGGTTCTTGCATCTCTGGATATGACTGCAGAAAAAACACCCCATACTTTTTCCTGAGAATCTGTATGGAGTGTTTGTTTTTTTCTTGGGCAATACCTTAACTTAATGACATTGGACTACTATGTAGGTCCCTTTTTTCATGTAAGAAATAAAAAGCAACCGAAAAAGGTTGCAAATGCAAAAAGCAACTATTTAGGGTTGCTTTTTTCTTGGTTTATGCTGAAAAATCAAAGTTTTTCTTGACTTTTACGGCGTTTCTATATTATAATAATGGTGTTATAGTTTTTAATATATGTCCTGATGATGATTCTGACGGACCGTACCGAGATATGAAAATGCGCATTCGGCTATGCCGGATTATTTCTTGCATTATCATGTCTTATTTTTTTGCTATAACAGCAAAACAACTAAATCTAAACGAGAGGAGGCAAGTACCATTTGTGCTACAGACACAGATGGGAAAGTAGTGGGTATGAGCGATGCTATTATCCACGGCAATCGGTTCAGTAGAACGGTTGCAAATGAGATGAAGAAGGGGGCCTATTATACTGACACTGAGATGTGTAGTAGAATAGGCCGGCTGTTATCCTTCCCGGTAAACGGAGAGGTGGCAGTTTTGGAGCCATCCGTCGGAGACGCAAGTGCGGTTCGCGCGGTGCTCTCACAGAACAGAACTGCTTGCAAGACACCGTTGTTTGCGGTAGAGCTTGATAAGCGGGCGGCAGCGGGGTTGAAAGGTACTCTGAAAGAGGATGAATATCTGTTGAATGCAGATTTTATCCGAGGTGTGACAATCACTCCGCATGTATTTGGGTTTTGCTTTGCAAACCCTCCTTATGGTAACGATGATTTTTCTAAGCGTCGTTATGAGGAACTTTTCTTGAAGATAATTTATTCCTATCTCAAGAAAGACGGTGTGGTGGCGTATGTCATTCCATACTACCTCTTTACCAGAGAGGAAGAGTTCGTGAGTGCGCTTATGGCCAGGTTTGAGATTATTTCGATATATCGTTTTGATGACGATGTGTACAAAGATTTCAAGCAGGTTTGCGTAATGCTGCGGCGTAAGCCAAAGGTGGAGTATTCTTTTGGAAAAAAGGCGTATGCCGAATTTTTGAAGAATTTTCCACCGGTAGAGGAACTTCCGTATTTACCGGAAGAACCGAAGGCGGAACAGTTGATTTCAGTCCCGATAGCAGAGCGTAAGGATATCAAAGTCTTTGCGACATTGCTGTTTGATGCGGAGGAGGCACAGAAGCTTGTGGCTGGTGGTGCTCTGGACGGCGTACTTGGTGAGAAATTATTCGAAAAAGAGTACACCGCAAATGAGCTGAACGATCCATTTGCTCCGATGAGTAAGGATAGCAGCTATGTAGCGGCTTTATCCGGCGGAGGACAGGGATTGACTGGAGATGAGGAGGCTGGAACATTGCACCTTCAGCGTGGTGAAGTTACGGTTGTTGTGGACAGAGAGATTGTCCCTGGTAAAACCGAGAACTCTGCCAAAATGGTAGAGAGGAGCCATGCGGGTGTAGAGTTGACTATTATTGAGAATAGCGGAAAAATAACGCATCTTAAATAAATAGTCAGAAAAACGATAGGAGGCAAGTACCCTACATAAAAACATACTGCGTAGGGGAAATAGGAAAAAATGCAGATCAGGAAATATGCCAGAATTGTTTCTGGTACAGACGACAGTGCGGCACTGGATTTTTGTCTTGTTGTCGGAAGAACACCACTTATGGTGTCGTTTTTTGACCGTAGCTTGCTTACGGTAAAAGCTATCGGGGCAGGATTTAATGCCCGCAATAGCTATGTACGGTTGCATGGTACTCCGTATGGTGCAACCACCCTTTATCCACAGTGCGGATACGACTTTTATTCGGCAAAGATAGAAGGACTTGACCCGTTCTATCATGGAATTGCGGTGTCGGAGGATATTCATAAGAAGTCTCTGATAACACTGAAAGGACGCGAGGCGGAAGACTTTTATAGTTTTCTGATGCATAATTTCAGTCTACCGCTTATGAGAGAATGGTCTGGAGCGTTGTGGAATTGGGCGTCTACATCTGTGTGTAGAGAAGAGTGTGGCATTTTGTACATGTCGAATCCGGAAGAGAAACGAATTGTTCCATTACCGGATGGTCGGAAGGTTTGTTTGCAAGACCTTTCGGTATATGATGTGCAGATTACCTTGGAGCAGCTGGAAAACGCTGTAAGCTCTATGCTTAGAAGTGGAATCATTCGTATCACTGATGTTCCGCAAAATGATTTGGTGTTTGATGGGATGGACAGTTACTTTAATACCTATGGTAAGAGTATCGTCGATAATCTGAAGAAGCAACTGAATCCATTGACGGATTACGATGGTGAGGCGCATAACTTCACGCTTAAGCATAAGCGATTGTATCCTCAACAGCTTGCTATGGTGAATGGCGTGGTTGCCGGGTTGACTGGAAGGGGTACGAAAAAGGAGCGGCGTAAGAATCGCTCCAAGTACGCAATCCTTAATGAAGGCATGGGAACCGGAAAAACCCTTCAAGGAGCTTCTATTTGCGAAGCAATGGCGGTATCGAAGGCAATGCGTTGCGGGAAGAGTTTGGAATCGATTTATATGGATCGAGATTCTGTAAAATACCGTAATATCGTGATGTGTCCGCCACATTTGGTAGAAAAATGGGTGGAAGAGGTGCAGAGCGAGATACCGTATGCAACAGCCCATATACTTGACACATTTGAAGATGTTGTTGAGCTGTGGCAGAGGGGGCCGGAGAGAACCGGAAAAGAGTTCTATGTTCTAAGTAAGGACTTTGCAAAGCTTTCCTACTCAGAGAAACCTGTTCCAACACGAGTTACACGAGGGAAATTGATGTACCGGAAGTGTAAATCGTGTAAGCGAGAGGTATCAGGACTGAAATGTTCCTGTGGTTCCGATGAATGGGATGTTTTGCCATCCAAGCAGGAAGTAACCGGTCTTCAATGTCCGAATTGTTCCAGTATCCTTGTTCCGTACAAAGGTAAAGGAGATAAGAAGAATAAGGACGAAGATGATTGTGTAGGTCTTACCCTTACGCCGGTTGATTTTTCATCGCAAAGAACCTCGAATAGCACATGTTTGTATTGTGGAGAACCTTTGTGGCAACCACATGTGCGTAATATCGGCTGTACTGAACGAGGTAAATGGCGTAAAATTTCGCATTATGCAAATAAGGCGAAAAAAAGAAAAGTTACTGCATGGGTTCATATCAATCACATAGAGGATTACCTTCTTGAGAAAGATATTGAACCAAATGAGTATACCTTTGTAAAGGGTGAGGGTGTACGCCGCTATGACCCGGCGAGTTTCATCAAAAAGAAAATGAAGAATTTCTTTGACATTGCTATTTTTGATGAAGTTCATATGTTAAAGGGCGGCGATACTGCACAAGGACATGCAATGCATGCTCTTATAAGAAGCAGTCACCAGCAGCTTGCATTAACCGGTACGATAGCCGGAGGGTGTGCGCATCATCTTTTTTATGTTCTGTTCCGCCTTGATCCGGCAAGAATGCGTAAAGAAGGTTTTTCCTGGAGTAAGGTGAGCAAATTTGCAGAGGTTTATGGTTCCATTGAGACCGAGTATGAAGCTGTTCCGTCTTATGATGGAGAGTATAATGTTTGTTCTCGTGGAAAGCGGATGCATGAGCCAAAGGTTGTTCCGGGAATTTCACCGCTTATTTACACCAGGTTCCTTTTAGACAAAGCGGTAATGTTGGATATTACCGATATGTCACAGCATCTTCCAAAATTACATGAAAATGTTGTATTGGTTGAGGCGGAGGACCCGGATGAGTGTGAGGCACAGAGTAAATACGCTGGTATTGTGCAATATCTTAAAGATTTGGCACGCAGCGGGCTTGGAATGTCGGTATTATCGACAATGCTCCAGTTTAGCTTGTCCTATTTGGATAAGCCATACGGGGTAGGAAACATTCTGGACCCGTTCACGGGAGCAGAATTGGTTGAGGTACCGAGTTTCGACAAATTTTCCGATGTCAGAAATCTTCTGGCAAAGGAGAAGGAGCTTGTGAGGATTGTAAAGAGTGAGCTTGCGGAAAATCGTAACTGCTTTGTATACGCAGAATATACGAACAGTCCGCAGACATGTATTACGCAGAGATTAAAAGATGTTTTGATGTATCATGCAGGTTTAAAGGATAACGAAGTGGTTGTTCTTGATAGTACGGCGGTGGAGGCATCGAAGCGTGAGGCGTGGATACATGAGAAGGCGGAGGCCGGTATGAAGGTTTGTATTGTAAATCCTCGTTGTGTTGAAACAGGACTGGACTTTTGTTTCAAGTATAAAGGGAAAGTTTATAACTATCAAACCATACTGTTTTTCCAGCTATCCTACTCACTTTTCACAAATTGGCAGGCGTCTCGAAGACATTACAGACTGAACCAAAAGGATGAGTGTCGTACCTACTATATGGCTTATAAGGGGACGGTACAAGAGGTAGTTATATCTCTTATTGCTGAGAAAATGGCGGCTACGGCTGCTATCCAAGGAAAATTCTCCGCAGAGGGAATTTCTGCGATGGCGCAGGGTGTAGATACGAGAATACGACTTGCGCAGGCATTGTCTAACATGGATGAAGAGACCGGAAAGGAATTGCAGTCAATGTTTGATGTTGTCAATTCCGCAAACAATTCATCGGAAGAAGATAGTAAATATCAGCCGATGTTGCTTCTCCGGGAGTTAATCGGTGAGGACAATGTAAATGCGCAGGAGAGAACGGTTGAAGAAATTTCCGAACTGCCGTCCTTTGATATCTTAAGTCTTTTTGAAGAGGATATTTTTGGTGACGATGAGGAAACTGTGGTTGATGTGGACACTTCTGAGGAAGTGGTTGTCAATCCGTATCCGGAAGGATGTATCTTTAATCCGGTAAACGCGTTCAAATCGACACTGCAAGTCAACAAAGAAGAAGTTGTTCTTACTGCTTCCATGGAAACCGTTACGGAAACCGTGTCGGATGTGGATCAGGGATTGGGAGAAGAATTCTTCTCCTTAATGGACCTTTTATTCGGCGATACTTCCTCGGAGGTATCGAGTAAAAAGTCTGTAGGCGTTACTCCGAAAAAATCCAAATCGAAAAAGATGATGGATAATCAGGAGTTATTATTCTAAAAAATATTAAAATGTGAAGGAGGCTAGTACCCGTAATAAGACGCAGAGCGCAGCGGGGAACAGTATTATGTTAAAAATCAATGTAAACGAGTTAAAGGCAGCTTTAAAGAAGACAAAGGGTTTTGTTAAGGACAGCATTGTCATGGAGTTTTCGGTTTGTACCACGGACACAGGAAAGGAACAGTATTTAAAGGTAGTGGCATCCAATGGAGTAGCCCAGGCCACTGTTGCAGTATCCTATGTTGGCGACAATGAGGAGACGGTGAGATATATTGTTGCTCCTACTTTTATTGATGTAGTGGAGTCTATCTCCGTTTTTGGTGATGAAGTCACCATTGAGGCGTTAGATAACACCTTGAAGCTGGAGTGTGGCGATGCTGTGGTTCCGGTTGCTTGCATGAAGGATGGTACTGTTTTGAAGATGCAGAGTCTTAAAAAAGTAGAGAAGTACCAGGCAAGTTTGAAGGCAGCGGAGTTTGCAGACCTTGTATCTCATGGTGGTTTTGCTGCCGGGGATGCTACGATGCCGGTACCGGTATTTAAGGAAACGGTGGTTTTCACCCCTTGCGTAGACGGGGAGAAGCTTACCTTGAGAGCGTTAAGCTGTAACGGTGCTTTTGTTGCGTCTGCTGAGGCAGAGGTGGAAACAGTAGATGGAGCTTCCTTTAACAAGTTCGCAGGGGTTGTAGAAGGCGAAACACAGAAAAGCATTGCAATCAATTATGCGAGCCTCTTGGCTCTCGCGAAGAGAATTGAGAGTGAGAAGGTAAACCTTGTATTTACTGCTAAGCAGGTAGTTGTTTCTGATGGTAGAGATGTGTACCTGTTTGCTGTTGTAGAAGGTGCGGTACCTGGCTCTATTGTTGATTTGGTTGTAGGTGAAGTGAAGAAGTGCTTCGAGTATACCCTTGACCGTGATACTTTAAAGAAGGCAATTACGGTTGTCTGCTTGACAGGTGAAAGATTAGCGCGTCTTTCTTTCAATGGTGAGACTCTTACTATTGAGGATGGAAAGCACACTTCTCGTGCAGCTGTTCCGATGACGGCTGTTATGGACAGTAAGGCAGAGGTGCTGATGGATGCTAACTTTGTAAAGAGTATTGCGTCCACTATGCCGGCCGAGCTTACGGTCTACAGTCCGGAAGGAGGAAAGGGTGTCTACTTTGAGGGAACGGGAAGTAAGGCGTACTTGCTTCCGGTTAAGGAATAGTAGCATACCGGAAATGGTTGTTTTGGGTGGAGCTTTTATAGGCTCCACCCCTTGCAACTTTACAATGTTTCTTGTCGAAATAATGGGTACAAATGTTGTATGTATTATTTTGACAAGAAACGCAAAAAAATACAAAAAAATGCTTGACAATATAGCCTTTGTTTATTTACGCTATATTTAGTAAGAAAATGAAGAGGAGGGTAACAAAAGATGTTACAGAGATTAACTTTTTTAACAGCAACACCGGTTCCGGACTCGACAACTCCGAAAAACCCGGCAAAGTTTTTGGAAGAAAGCGGTGGAAACGGAACTTTTAGTAGTCTTTCTGATACATTACAGAGTGTTCTTGCAGATGGTTACAAGATGCTTACAGCTGTAGGTATTGGATTGATTGGATGTGCACTTGTGGTTGCATTTATTCTTTTTGGCGTATTGAAGGATAATTCTTCCATTAAGGAAAACAAGCAGTGGATTGTTCGTTTGATTGGTGCAGTTATCGGCATTGCGATGGTTCTTACCATTATCGGTATTGCGTATGGAATTGGCGGTAAGATAAAAAATTAAAGGGGCATGATTGAATGGATACGAGTAGGTTTGCGTTTTTAACACATAATCCGTGGCAGTTTATAAATGAAAACTCTAAATGGGCGGATGAACCGGCATTGACATCAATGTCACAAGATGTGTATCAGCTCATTCTCGTAGTCGGATACGGGCTTATAGCACTGTCCATGGTGTTTATGTTTATTAAGTGGGCGCTGTATAAAAAGGAAGATGGTTCCATGAACCGTCGTAATACGATTACCGGGCCACTGCTTTTTAAATTTTTTATGGTGATTCTTATATCATGCTTACCGTATCTGATTGGTGAGGTTTATCGAATTATCAATTTAATCGCAAGATCGATAACCAGTTAATGCAGTCTAAAAGAAAGGAAGGGCAGACGGGGTTAGCCTGTCTGCCCTAATTAGGATAAAATTATGGATAATTTTTCTCATGAAGTTTTGGGTGATGTATCTGATGAAACAAGATGGTTAAAGATACTTAGGACAAAGGATTTGTTACAGTTGTCATTGACGGCAATGGTATGTATATTTATGTTGAATATTTTTCCGAAAACCGGATTTTTTATATTTTTAGAAGTAGGACTTATGGTTGCTATGCTGATTAAGGTTGCACTTGGACTTCTTACGAAGTCTTCCAAGGATTATTTACGGGGCGGAGGAGTAGATTTTCTTGAACTGATTAAACGCAAGAAGAACTATAAGAAGTGCAAAAAGGTATATTCTTTAGGAACGGAGGAGAAATATAATGAGGTTAATTAGTTTATTGACAGCGGCAGCAGCGCAGGCGGAAAGTATTGTTGCAGAGAAGTCCGGTGTTGATCCGTTTATCGTCGTTTGTGTGATTTTTGGGGTATTGATTTTTGGTGGACTTGCGTTTGGACTTATCCTGATGCATAAGCAGAAGCAGAATGAGCATACAGGTACTTCGACTAATGGTTCAGTGCATAAGACAGAAGAAAACGAGAAATCCGAAGCAAATCATACGGTATATGATTCCAAGCGCATTGTGGAGGGGATTGAGAATATTGAGGACGGAATCATCGTGACCGATGGCGGAAAGCGGTTTGTGGCCGCTATTACATGTCGTGGTATCGATTTTTATAATGAAGGTTTGGCGGAGCAGCTGTCTACGATGAGAGGATATCAAAGTTTCCTGAATCTGGTTGAGAAGCCTATGACATACCGCTTGTATAGTAAGGCGGTAGATATTGATTCTTCCAAAAACAGATACGCGATGAAGCTGGAGGAAACAATCGAATTGTTTGAGCAGAGCAGTAAGGAGTTACAGATTGCCAAGGATCGCGGGGCTTCGGAGGAAACGGTCAGGGAGCTTACGGCTGTGGTGAGTCGGTTTGAGCGAAGAATAGCGCATTTGAATGCACAGCTGGAGTACATGGAGTTTTATTCTGGTACCGATGTTGTTATGGATGTTACGCAGACATATCTTTTTGACTGGACATATGAATCGGGTATTGCCGGAACAAAGCTTAGTCCGACGGAAATATTTTTAATGGCTAAGCGGGAATTGAATACCATTGCTTCACAGAAAATTGATGCTTTGGCGCAGGCCGGCATTAAGGGAAGAATGTGTACCCAGGATGAGGTTATTGATATGATACGCCGCCATTCCAAGCCGTTAAGTGCTGAGCTATATAAGCAGAGGATGGTAAATACCTCTTCTTTTGAGGAAGATATTGTGAGCTCTGATTCCCTTGATGAAGTGGCTGCTCTTCGTACTCGGGAATTATATGAGTCTATGTCGAGCGTAGGGGAAGACTCTTTTACTGGCAAGGGGGAGGTGTATGATGATGAGGAATAGATTTGGTGCAAAAACTGAAAAGAAGGGTGAGGATTTCTTCTTACAAGGAACCGAAAATGAGCAGTCAAGAGACTATTTTACTGAGCGTAAGGATATTAGAGAGTTGGTTGCTCCGGAGGGCTTTAAGTGTATCAATGAAGAGTGCGTGAAGATTAGTGATGGCGGTAAGAGTGTATATGTGATGAGTATGTATATCCATAAGCTGCCGCAGAGAACGAGATTTGCTTCTACTTTTGCGATGTTGTTCAATTATCCGGGTGTAACAAGTAATGTGTTTATTGCACCGCTTGGAGAAACAAAGTCCCAACAGATAGTAGATAAGAGAGTAAGAAGTCTTGGCGTAGAGCGTGATGATGCGATTGATAGTGGTGACGCTAACCGTATTCGTAAGATGCAGACAAAGTATGATAAGGCGCAGCAGTGGGCGATGAAGATTGAGAGTGGAGATAACTCTTTATATAATGTACAGTTCCTTTTCACGCTTTTTGCTGAGAGTGAGGAAGCGTTGTACCGTATGGCTTCTGATTTCAGAGCAAGGGCAATGCAGACGCAAATTGAACTTGTAGCATGTTTTGCGCTTCATACAGAGGCATTTATATCGGCATATCCGTTAAATCATGTGGAGAAGCATGGGAATGTGGACTTTGTGAAGTCGCATGTATTTGACAGAAGAGGTTTAGGAGATATATTTAATCATACATCCTGTAGCTTCACACATCCGAATGGAGTTTATTTGGGGCATTATCTCCAGAGCTTACAGGCATTCTTGTTTGATCCGTTTGATAAGTCTCATGACGGATTTGGTGCAATGTTCTGCGGCGCAACGGGTGTAGGTAAGTCTGCAACAATTAAGATTTTACAGTCCCGACTTGTAGATTTTGGCGTAAGATTCCGTACTCTTGATATTGAGTCCCGGTCTGCGCATGGTGAGTATACGCTTACGGCATTGGCAGCGGGCGGTATTAACTTCGATATAAAAGCGAATGGTGCAAATAAGCTGAATCCGTTTGATATTAATTCGGAAATGGAGTTTGATGAGAGTACCGGCGCAGAGTATCCAGTATTAAAGCTTGCAGAGAAGAGGGCGTATTTGATTGACCTCTTTATGTCTATGGTAAAGATGGGCGGCGGCGATGTGCCGGCAACACTGGACAAGGCAATGGCAAGCATTCTTTCGGATATGTGCACGACGCTGTATACGGAGAGAGGAATTTTTGATGGTCAGCCGGACAGTCTCTATCATACTGGCGGTAACAACTTCCTTGATTCCGGTCGAAGCAGAAAAGTTATGCCTACGATGACGGATGCATTTAAGTGGTTATTGATAAATAGACACTTAAATGATAATCATTTACATGATGAAGCGTACCAGGTTCTTGTAGATACCATGCGAGAGCAGGTAAAGGAAGTATATTATGGTAAGGAGAGTATTCGTTTCTTCTCAAAAGATGAGTATGCTTCAATGGAGGCGTTTGAAAATGGCACGAAGTGTATTGAGTACAAGGGGGAGAAGGAGGCAGTTATTCCGGTAATCGGTAGTAAAGCATACTTTGACGGACAGAGTACCTTGCGTGCCGAATTTGACACTCCGTATATCAATTATGACATTTCGCAGATTCCGGAGGCGGACAGAAAGTTTGCTATACTTGTTCTTCTTGGATACATGGAGGAGAATGATATTAAGCCGAACTCTGCGAATCCGTTCCGTACTACGCCACTTATTGTGCTTGTCGATGAGTTACATACATTGTTCCCGTATGCAGAGGCGAGAAGATGTATTGAGCGTTTTTTCCGTACTGCGAGAAAGCGTTGGGTTGGCCCGTGGGTAGCGACGCAGTCTTTAGCAGATTTTGACGATAAGGAGAAGTATCCGGAACTTGCTGGTGTATATAAGAATACGGATACATACTTTATTTTCCGTCATAAAACGGCGGATAGAGAGTGCTTCCAAAATAATACGGAACTTACGGATTCTCAGATTGAGCGTATCTTCAAACTTGGTGTAGACCCGCTCGATCCGGATGTGTCAGAAGAGGAGAAGAAGAGAAGAACCGGTGAGGTTTGCGTAATTGACCGAGGAAGAGTTGCTTTCATTAAGGTAGATTATCTTGAAGAAACAGAGGCAGCGTATGTTGAGACCAATGTGGAGAAGATAAGAAGCCGTTACAGCAGAAGATAGGAAGGGGGAAGAGCGGTTTGAAAAAGGCTAAAGTTGCTCTGGTTGGACTTGTTGTGTTGCTTATGCTGGCATGTGGAAGTAAGGTGTTTACCGCATCGGCGGGACCGGATTTTGCATCAATGAGCAAGAGGGATTTCATTCTCTTTATGATGGACCGTCCGAATTATAACGAATACTCGATGTATTTCCCTGATGCGGGGTTTCAAGCAAAGCATGAATGGTTTACTCATGCGCAAGGTTTGAACGGTGTAAATAAGCTTGATTCGACATATCCATGGGAAGCCATTAGTGACAGGGAATATGAGTATATTGTAAAACAAAAGAAAATGGTTGACTTTGGAAGGGCCGGAGATTCGTTCCAAGCCAGAGCTGACAGATACAATAGAGAACATGGGGTATACGAGGCATGGGCTGAGCAGATGGAAATATCTGCGAACAGAAAAATGTGGGCGCAGTCTCAGCTTGTCGGCAATCCAAATTCGCATGGTATGCTAACACAGAAGGACGAAACCATTTATGAGCGTCAGGAGGGTGGAGTAACTGTAGAAGGTATTGACCTTGGTGCAGGAAGCTACAATATGGATGAGCCGAGTGGCGTTACGAAGGTTATTATGGAGTTCCTTTGTTGGCTTATTTTCTTTTTAGCAGATGGGATTGATAGTATTCTTTCTAATGGTGGCATTGCGCTTGACAATGTTATTTTCGGCAGAGTGGCCGGATATGGTGTACTTCCGGCTGGGGAGACGGAGTATATTACGCTTTTCGGATTTGAACTTAATAATGGAAATCCGTATGGTTATGTAGGGGCGATGCTGTTCCAGAAGATTCGTTCTTATATATACTTATTTATGGCGGTATATTGCCTGTATAAGATGGTTAGAATTGCCGCAAGTACGGATTATATGAAGATGAAGATGGATTTTTCAACATTCCTCCAGAATGCGTTATTGTCATTTTCATTTATCGTTTTAATGCCATATATTTTTGATGTTTACCTATATGTACGAGATGTGTTGCTTAAATCGGTAACATTTGGTTCGCTTCAAGATTTATTTGGTACTACCGGATTTTTGGCAAGTTTCCGGGCGGCAGCAGAGAGTTCATCGTTGAATATTATTCCGAATTTAATCTACCTTGGAGCAGTCGTGCTTTCTCTTGTAGTTGCGGGAATTTATATTGCGTATGCAATGTCTATGATGGTACATTTTATTCTTTTCCCGTTTGTATGCCTTCGTGGTATCGGTGATAGAAACGCATATAAAGAGTGGGCAACAGAGACTTTGGGATTAACCATTATGCCTTTGATTGACGGTATACTTCTTATCATACCGTTGACTTTCTCTGATATGGCGAATGGTAATTTGGCGTTTAACCTTCTTTCTTTGGTATCCTGTGGCATGCTTCTTACGGCTCGTAAGCAGGCAAGGCGGTCTTTAGGCATTAAGGACACTGGCCTAGATATGGGTGCAATGGCTACTGTGATGGGATTAGGCGCAATGGTGAAGGGTATTGGAAGAACCATTGGCAAGGTCGGAAAGAAGATGGGAGAAGCCCGTGAATCCAATAAGGCGGCTCAGGAAGATGATAATATGGCCGACTTTTATGAGAACGAGGCAAAAGCAGGGCGTGTTGAAGCTCCTCGTTCCGGTGGAAGTAAGGCAACGCCGGAACCGGGCGTGTCACCTGGCGGTTTTGGTATGGATAACTTAAAACAGCACGCCAATATTGATAATTTTGAAAATGGACCGTTCAAGGGCAATCTTGATAATGAGACCATGGCGAATCTCTATAGAGAGCGTGCGAAGAAGAGAAGAATGACCTCCACAAAGCAGACATTAGGTGCTATGGCTACTGCGGCGGGCGGTGTCGGAGGACTGGCTGCTGGTTTTGGAGCTGGTGCATTTATGGGTAGTGGTGCACGGATGTATTTGGCAGGAGCCGGCATGGAGGCGGGGTCTGCCATAGGTGGAACAGTAGGAGAGTATGCGAGCGGCAAGATAATAGATTGGATGAATACGGATAGTGGTGCTGCTGGCGTAAGTGCCGACGGGGGCGCTGCTGCTGATGCATCGGGACCTATTGATGGAGGTGAGGTGATTGTCCCGGCTTCTGATGGAGCATCTACGGGCTCTGGTGGAGTTGTTGGAGTTGATATGGTAAATGCTGATGGCAGAAGAGCGCGAGAAGAAGAGTTTGAAAAACTCCATGGTGAGGAGTACCGTGCATGTGCGGCGGAGGCTGCTCAGAAAATGGATGTAGCGACTCTTAGTGGCGATGAAAGATATACAGATATGGTTGCCCAGGTGAAACTAAGATATGAACAGATAAAGTCGAACGCACAAAGTGGTAATTTTAGTCCGGAAGTGGTGTTCAGTGACTTTAACGGGTTGCATAAAGATTTTAGAGGTAAGAAAGAGGATTTCTTCCATGAAGCAACGATTGAGGTTGGCAACAGTATGTTGGGTAAGGATAGCTTTAATATGGATTGCCAGACCGATAGAGATTTGATAGGACGGAAGGTTAGGGAATTGACCAGAAGCGGTGGCAAACTTACTCAGGATGGCGCCTATATGACAAATAGCTTTGATAAAAAATTCGATGTTACCTGGTATAAGTGGGAACAGGAACTTCGGAGTGAATTTGAGAAGCAGGGCTATTATTACGATGGTGGGAAAAAATAGGTATTTTCAGAAAAGATGCGTGCGCGCATCTTTTCTTCTTGACAATTTTATGTGTGATATGTATAATAAAACCAAAAATATGCGTGTACGCATATTTTAAGGAGGTGAGACGGTTGACTAAGAAGAGAATTGTGAATGATATTTTGAAACTTCGTGCATCTATTGCGGAGAAAAGGAAAGACGCAGCAGAGCTATGGAAAATCCGAGATAGGCTTATGGGTGAGGAGAGTATTTTTTGTGCAAACACCTTTGCGTATCATGTTATGCCGGTAAAGTACATGGATACTGTGTTTTCCGAATATGAGGAGGAGTTACGGGAACAGACGGAATGGATATCTGACAGAAGATTTGGCAGAGATGCGTGGACTAAGTTTTGGGAAGAAGAGGACAGAGCAAAAGAAAGATTAAGAAAACGGGCCATGGATGAGGGGTATGTGGTCCCGGATGAGGTTTTGACAAGAAGATGTCGTGGCGAGGAGGTCTATGGTGAGCTTCCGATAGCACGGCATTGCAGAGCAGTGCTTCATTGCGACAGGATTTTTAAAACGACAGACGGGAAATGGGCGCTTAAACTGTCCGATCCGTATGGTTCATTCGTAAGTCAACCGTTTGATATCACGATGGATGAGGCGCGGACATATATTAAAAAGATGATATGTGTGGATTTGTATTCGGAGTTTTTGGAGGAGTTTGATGTAATGGATATGGCCTCCAGTTTGCATAAAGCACTTGAGAGTGGTGATAGGAGAAGACCTCTTTTTAAAAGGGATATGCCTATTATGAGGGAGTATGAAAAGCGTGTGTATCGTGAACTTCGGATATCAGAGGTTAAGATACTTCCGTATACACTTAATATGAAGATTGGTAAGGAGAGGATAGGACTTTCTCCTTTATTAAAGTATGTAAAATCCTTCGAGGGTGCAGACACGGAAAAGAAAGTAATTGCGGCTCTGGATGCTATTGAAAAGTATGTGGCTAAGAGTGATGAGTGTACCTTTAATTGCCGTTTTTCACCGACGGATTATAGAATCATATTAAAGAACCGGACCTTGTATCAGTTCTTTTGGTGTAATGATATGTTTTGTTTTTCAAAGGAGAAGGATGCAAGATTCCCGACGGAGAGAGAAACGAGACCGGCATTTGGAGATGATATTTTACTTGAAAAGGCGTATAGGTTTATGTTTCGTGATTATGCTGAGGTTTTCTTTCAGATAAAAATTCAGGAATTTGATGAGACATATACGAGATGGCTTGTTGGTAATAATCCGGAGAAGTTAATAAAATCATGGACTGAGTATGAACCGTTGGAATCGGGGAGACAATTCCGAAGAAAGCGCAAGTCTGAGCTGAAGGAGATTCGTGAAAAGGCTATTAAAGACGATGAGCGCATGCGGCAGCGGTATTGTGACCGATGGGAGTATACGAAAGCAGCAACATTACTGCATGAGTTCAAAGACATTTACAATGAAGAGTACAATATGAGCTGCGTTCTTTGTGAGCATCCGGAGTATTACGAAAAGTGGAGAGGGACTATTTTTGACCAAAAGGGTGCCAGTGTGGTATACCATAGTCTCCTTTTTGATGAAGAAAGTAGGAGAGATGAAAAAGACTATGTAAAGAAGACTGGACGGCAGTTGATATGGCATGAATACCATCTAAGAAATGGTGCGAAATCACCGTTTGAGGATTTAGAGGTGTTTGATATTGAATCTCTCTGTCGTAAATCACAGTATGACCTCGATGCCGATATTTGCATAAAGTATGTCGGGTACTGTGATAGCGCATCTATGATTGACGGGGAAGCGACGGTTCATTTAATCGATCCGTCCGGGGATGTATATTTCCGTGGGGTTGATATTACTGCCGAACAGCTGCAAGAGGCAATCGGTTCCATGTGTGCTATATCGTGCCTGTATAACTATTATGAAGAGGGGCGGTACCGTATGTTGGAGTTTGAGATACTTCCTTTTTCTTTAAGTGAGAGGACCGGTGAGTATCCGGATGACATTATTCGGATAAAGAAGAATCTGGTAGTAAGGGGGCGTCAGCTATGACAAATTTGAAGCGCATACGGAAAGAGAAAGGGTTTACTCAGCGTATGTTGGCAACGGAGCTTGGTGTGAATCAGACAACATTATCCAGGTATGAAAGCGGGGCGTTGGATATTAATAAGGCGGAAGCCATCGTGGTATATAATATGTCACGGGCACTTGGATGCACAATAGAAGATATATTGGAAGTATAGACGGGAGGTAATAAGATATGACAGAAGAAGAGGCAAGAGTAAGAGCGGATATAGCAGTGGAGCGTTTAGAGACGATTCGGCGGTATGCTGGAGTAAATGAGCGGATAGATGCATATAAATTGCAGAAAGGGATTCTTCCGCATCTTATTATTCATGGTGGAGAGTATGCGACACTGTTCCTTCACCCGGAATATGAAACCAAGTGGAAGGGAACATTCTATGATAAAGAGCGTATGTTTCTTTCTACCACATTAAAGGACATGCATAGCTTATCTAAATATCACTATTTTGAGGAGTTGGGTAAGAGACGACCGTATACTTTTAGTATTATTGGTTATTGCGACAGCGCTTCGGGGTGTGAGGAAGGGATACGGATTCATTTGATGGATCCGTACGGCGAGGTGGCTTTACCACCGTTTGCTATATCAACGGATATGATAATGTGTTATGTAGGCAAGATGCTTATGGTGAAGCTTGATTTCACACCGAATGGGGTTACTCCGAAGGAGGTCGCTACGCTGCCGTTTACTCTTACGGAGAAGATAGAAGAAGGACATCCGCTGTTTGAAACATTAACTGAATAGTTATGGAGAAGGAGGAAAGCCATGGATTTAGGTTCGGGAGGCGGCAAAAAGAAAAGTAAGTTTATGATAGGAATCATAGCTGGCGCAGTTGGTTCAGTGCTTATGATGGCTATTATTCCGGCCGCTATAACAAGTGGAGTAACAGCAGTGGCGGATTTCGTATCTGATGTTGGAGAGAAGATAGGTGATTTCTTTACGCCGAATGATTTGTTGGAGGAATTGGGTGATGAGACCTCGATAACGGAAAAAGACTTGGAGGGGTGGATGATTACCCGTAATTCCATGTGCTATTTGCTTGTTGAGGCGGAAGCATTTAATAATAGAGAGCCAAGAACAAAAACCTTTAACATAGAAGGTAGGAAGTGGTGGGATGAGATTGTTCCTTTGCCTACGGCGACACCAAGTCCGACGCAAGCACCGGCAGAAGGGGAAACCACTACTCAGACTCCTACTGTTACATCAGCACCGGAGCCGACTACAGCACCGGAGCCGACTGCTACACCGGAGCCACAATATACTATTGTACATCACGATGAGAAGGAGACCACCGGAGTGGTGATAACGGAGGATAGGGAGCTGATAGACCGCTATAAAGTAAGCTGGCAACTTGCATATATGCTTCTCGTTTACAAGTACATGGATACTTATGAAACGCAGGATTTGATATTCGATATTCCTACTGCGGAAATTGACATGCTTTTGGATGAACTGGAGCCGTATATCGTGTATGAGTTTGATCCTATTGCATATTGGCCATTAAAGACAACGCTGACGGATAGTGATGTGGCGGCACACCCGCATAAGTATGTGTACTATCAGGAGACAGTCCAAAACAGTAATATTGTAAATGGAATCATTAATCATGAGCGTCGTATTCCTCGGATGATAGTAGACGAAGTGTTGCTTCCTTATGGAAAAGATGTATATGAGTATGTGTATGTTCCGGTAGGGAACGGTATATTCGAGGAGAGGCTTACTTATCGTCGTGAATATGACAAAGAGAAGTTTCTTAGAATTATTGAGCCATACCTTGGAGAACGAGAAGTGGATGCGTTTCTGGCTGCTTTTGAGTTGATGCCGGAGGTGGAGGAACTGTATCTGGAACTTGAGATGGTGCTTGAAATGGAGTGATAGTGTGAAGAAAGATGATGTAATGCCGGGAGGCAAGTATTTTCCTATATTTTGGTTTGAAGTTTTTGGTGTAGTGTTACTTATAGCTATTGTCATGTTGATTGTGACTCGTTTGCGGGAACCGAAAACTCCGGGAGAAGTTTTGTATCCGCAAGGAACCACACCGGGAGTTATTGTACCGGGGGAAAATGGCGGTGAAAGCGCCGGCAAAGAGCCGAAACCGACAAAGCTTCCAGAGAATCGTACCGATACAGAAAACCTGCAGAGAGAGATTTTGGACCTGTATTTCAGCGCAGATACATATTATGGGATGAAGTATCGAGGCAAAAGCCTGACTGCAGAAGGGTTTGCCGATGCTTTCTTTGACGGAACCGGTAGTAGAATATCGGCCAGTGAGGTGAAAATAGGAGACTATGCAGAGGGTGACGGTATATCGGGTATTTGCGTAGGATTTTACGGTCAGTACCCTGTATTTGCTTATATGGAGGAGTATAGGGCAAACGGGAAAAATACAAACGGAATGTGCCTTGGATATTCCAGGGAGCTGAACGATTCTCTTTTCTTTGGAATGTATCCGAGAACATTTACAGAGTATTATTCCGTGTATGATACTGCTGCCGAGGAAGATGTATTTCCTTCTTATTATGTAAAACTGGAGAGTGTGCCGTGGTATGTGACGGAAGCCTATGAGTATGGAAGGGGAATGTCTGCGCTTGATATTGATTATCTGGTAGACAACATGCTGCACGAGAAGCTTGAGGCAAGGAATTTGAAGCTCCACAGAGAAAAGTTTACGGATTATCTTACCAAATTACCGTATCTCCAAGGATTTGAAGGAGAGTACGATGTGATGGTGCGTGGTGTGATAGAGAAGGATACTTATACGGAGGTGACGATTGCTTTTGTACCGCATAATAAGTTGCGGATCACGCCGATGGGAGAGTGGAAGCTGACCTTCTTCCCGAAGTACGATAAGTTTTTACCGTGTGGAATCGATATTTACGGCAATTCCGAGGTTGGATTTGTAAGGAATGAGGAAATCAAGATTACCACAGACGAGTCCGGGAATGTCACCGTGGAGCGTGAGGAAATCATTTACGGCCAGACGGTAGACGAGAACGGAAAGAGAATATACCGGCTGGATGATGGAACGGTAATATATTTGGACCCGTGATTACGAGAACAATGAAATGTATTTGAATTAAGGAGGGTGTTATGAAGGTATTGAAACAAATGTCATGGGATGATAAGTGGAGTCAATATATAATGGGGGAAGCGTATGGCGGAATGCGACTTGAGATGTTATCTCCGGAAAGATTCGGTATTATATTTGTTATGCAGCAGTTGAGAGACGGGATGACTGTGTATGAGGCCTTCTTAAAAGGCGTTGAAGCTGTAGCCGGAAGAGAATCAATTAAGAAGAGTGTGGTGAAGTTGATTGCCAAGGCTGAAAAGCAAAAAGAAAAAAATGCGGAAAAGTGTATCACCGATGAGGAGTTGGATGATTATATTAGGGCGCTTAGGCAAGGACTGGGAGAAAGTATTTCTTAAATAGGAGAAGGTAGATATGAAAAATGGTGAGCATCGGACGGAGCGCCGGTGCTTTTCTTTTACCCATTTTAGCGTACTTTCACCCAAAAACCTCGTCAAATAGAGTGAAAAAGGGCGGGAAAAGGTATTTGTCGGCAATATTGAACAGGGAAATCATGTGAGAATGGGAGAAAATGGGCGGTATTTTGAACTTAACCCAAAAACCTCGCACTTTTACCCAAATTACACATACAATGCCGCTGCCACCCAAAATACCCATCAAAGGAAAAACACCCGCCACTTGCGTAGCAGGTGCCTTTCCTGGCTTAAACAATAGTATATGTAATAAGCGAAAGAAAAAAATGAATTAAGAAATCGTGTAGAAGTATACCATAGAAGCTAAATAAATGCAATAGGATGTGTGAAAAATGGAAATTCAATATTATCTGTGCGAAAACATTATAATATGCCTACGAACCCGGCCTTTGCCGTGACGCGTTCCACTTTCCCAGCTTCGCTGTCCTTCTCCTCCGCTGCCGGTGCCCGCGCACTGGAGTGCGCTCATGTCGGTCGGTCCTTGCGTCCCTTCCCTCCTCCTTCCTCCCTTCGGGAGCCGCCTGGAGGCGGAAAAACATAATTAAGATGGGTTCCCATGGTGGGGTAGTGCTTCCCCTCTTAGGCATATTATAACTAAGTTGTGTAGATAATATCTTGTCACGCAGAAGCTAAGGGGGACTTGCCCTCTCCGGGAGGTTCCCTTTGGCTTGGCAGCGGGGCAGCGGCAGTGAGAGATTTTCTTGAGCGTGACTAAGGCGCACCATGCCTAGAGCATATTATCACGATTTTACTTCAATAATATATTGACACCAGCACTTTTTAGTGGTATACTGATATTAGATAAGAACAGGTGTTTGTAGAGGGGGTGCGTTTATGCAACATGATTTCAGTAACGGAGCCGATATTGTGGCTATAATTTCCATGGGTGATGATGAATATGTATTTGCCGCCCGTGACGAGGAAGGAATTGCAGATTTTCTCTGTGATGTGATCGGAGAGCGGGAGTGTGAGGTAAACGGAGTGCCGGTATTCATTGAGGCATCCAGTTGGTGTCCTTTAGCCGGTATCGGTGCGACTTATGAGGATGAGGAATTTAGTATCTATATTGATGAAGCGTAGTTTTCACATATTGGGTTTTGGAGGTGATATTTGATGTACAAGGTAGAGAAGATTCTATCCGGAAGTCTTGAGTTATTACCGGATATTGTTGATACTCCTATTTGGGAAGACTTTGATGGATTTAATGGTAAGTGTACCAAATCGGTTCGTCTTATTGGAACATTATATAAAGCCATCGAACAGAGAGAGAATTACTATCAATTAAATACACCTACCGCTTTTGGCGATCCTCAATACACTTTTCGTTGTGGTATTGTGATTGGAATATTACAGGGTGCAGAGTTGGAGGAGTGTGTTGAGAACGGCAAGATAGTTATTAAAAAGAACAATAGGAGAATTCTCTTGATTGATAAGGTTAAGCGCCCACCATCTTACTACGATGCTGTTAAAGAAAATAGTAGTACGCTGCGTGAGCTGGGAATGTAGGAGGTGATACAATGGTGGATGTTATGTCCGAATATATCTCGGAACTTTTCTTATCTGAGGTATATCCATACATAGAAAGCAAATTTCGAAATAATACTTCAAAGAGCAATTACCGGATTGCACTGAATCATATCTGCGACTTCTGTAAAAAGGATTTCATTGACCTTACGGAGTCTGATGTGGGACGGTATTTTGATGCAATGATGAGCGGTTCCCTTAGAAGCAACAAGGACAGGCCTTTTACCAAGTCGGCTGTTTCTGTTCGCCTGGCGTGTCTGCGCTCGATTGCAAATTCATTGGAATCGTCTGAAGGTTTGTATCCGATTCCGCTTGATTATTCTTCTCCGTTTAAACGGATCACGATTGCCGATACTCCGGATATTAAGTTGGGGCGGGTACCGACGGTGGAGGATATTGACCGAATTTTAAAGACCGCCGACGAGCAGATGCGTGTCATGACGCTTCTTGCCTACCGGTGCTGCCTTACCGTATCGGAGCTGATGGAATTGGAGATAACCCAATTTGCAGAGGATAAGAAGGGAAGATTGTTCATTCATTTTACTCCGGCAGTTGCCCCGGAACGGGATGTGAAGATTCCTGATGATATTCGTCCGGATATTACACGGTATCTTGACCGTATCGGTCCGAATGCAAAGTATGTGTTCGTTAATAAGAGGGGAAATCCTTTTATAGAAAATACCCTTAACAACACCTATAAAAAAACCGTTATCCTTGCGCATACTTCGTCCCGCTGGACGCTCCAGGACATTCGCAATGCAGGTATCAGTCATATTCTGTATTCCGGAGCTGAACCGGAGAAGGTTGCAAACTTCCTCGGAGTGCTGCCGAAATGGATTAAGCGGTATGACAAGGTGGTAGAGGGGCTGGATTTACAGCCAAATGAACTGTCTGTAGTAAAAGTGATGCGGAGATAGGAGGATAAAATGAGCAATTTGTTATTTCAAAATTCTCTTTTGGCGAGAGTTCTTGCTCCCGATATGGATGAAAATGATGAGTTTTTTTTCTCTTCGGGGGAATGCAAGGGTGGAGAAAACAAGATGAATGTAGTTGAAAAGTTATTATTGAACGGAGGAGATTATACTATGAAGATTAGTCCGAAGGAGGAAGTGTGTTGTTTTAATATCAATGCGCGTAAAGGGGTTTTGGGCATCGATGGATGGATTGTTCCTACAGAGCAGTTTGAGGCAAAGACTTTTGACGAGTGCGTTCGCATGCTTGTAGATAAATATAAGGCATCTGAAATTCAGGTTATCCCAACTCATGTCTGTGATAATAGCGTTGATAGATTCATGGTGATGCTTGCTAGTAATCGAGACAAATAGCGGTTGTTGATTTAGCATTGCTGGTAATACTAATAACAGGCATGATTCACATATTTTCATTATAGGGAGTATTGAGCATATGGAAGTAATGTTATTATATCTCTTTTTTGTGACTCCTGTACTTATTTATGGGGGTTCGTGGGTAGTCGGGACTTTTATCTTTAGAGTGATATTTCTGCATGAGCGTTGTCACCAATATGTACACTACATGTTCCGCAAAAATATGGAAAAACGGACGGACTGTGTTATTTTGTTAAATGAGGATAAATATAAAAGCCTGTCAGAATCAACACGGAAACGAATAAAGAAAATCATGCACAAAAGAAATATGCGCGCAGGTTTGCGTTCATCGGAAGAAAGGGTCACTCAGGGAACATGTTATGTACCTTTTGTTGATTACCACAAGAGAAGCCATTATTTTCTTGAAGCCTTTCTTTCCTTAGTAGCACCGTACTATGGTTGCACATGGCAAGCGATTCCGTTTGCTTTTGTTTTCGGTTTACTGGAAGACCATTTCCTAAAACTATCGTTTGGTGTGACTCGGGTAGCTGTTATTTATCTTTTGGGGTATCTTTTCACGCCGGTACTTCTTGTACTTCTTGACCCCGTGGACAAAAGGAAACAGGTAAGTGCGAAAATGGAGTCCTTTTTTTCTGAACTCAGTACACGTAAAAGTAGGGACGAAATTGAGAAATGTCTGTTATCTAGCCCGCCAGTTAGTGACGCATATAAGCTAAGACACCTCAGATGGAGTGTGGATACGGAAGCGCGGCGTAGGAAAATACTTGAGGAAAGATGTAATTATTGCGGTATTCCATATTTTGATACATACAGTATGATTACAGAAAAGTTAAACTCTGGCACATATGTCGAACTGTAGTCGTATTACCGCCCTTGTAAAAGACGAAGATTTGTTGTGTGGAGGTGACTTATGAAGAAATTTCTTGAAGTAGTCCAGTATATATTGGGTGTGTTTCTTGCTTTTCTGGCTGTGAGCGCATTATCGACGGGCTCTGTTTTTACATTTATCTTTTTAATGATAGATGTTGCCCTATTGATACCGTTCTCACGGAGATTTCTCGAAGATACTTTTATCAAAAGAACGATTCATCCGGTAATATTGGTTGTATTGTTGGTTGTATTCTTTCTCACCGGCATATATCAATACAAGCCGGTGGAGCCTGTCGGCGGTGTAACTCCTTCACCAACCGAAGTAGCTGATATACCGACTAAGGCCGCTGCCACTCCGACGGTTCGTGTCGCAACGCCTACACCAATCCCGATAGATAAAGAGCTTCTATTCCGGGATATTCCGTGGGGATTAAGTTACAACGAGGTTAAGGAAGAGTACCTGGGCGAATACCGTTTTATGCCACTGCACGGCGATTTTATGAAAACGATGTGCGTGGATCAAGTTCTTATGGGTGATAATTACAGTAAAAATTTTGAGTATCGGGACATAAATTTGATTTGCAATCTTTCCGTTGGTGAGATAAGCGTTGCCGGATACAAAGCAGACAGCGTGCATATGTATTATGCGTTTTTACCGGTTGACGGTTATTTGGAGTATGAGTTGTCGGACACCTCTTTATACGGAGCATCCTATACCCTAAAACCGATTAACCTAGCTGATGTATCTGCTGATTTATTGGGAAAACTGACTTCCCTTTACGGAAATCCTCAGTATATTACTAAAGATACAGATTTTGACAGGGTTCTTTATACAAATTATCGTTGGGTAGGATTAAACGGTACTGAGCTTGTTTTACAGACTCGCAATGCATCCTCCAGTACCGATGATAGTGAGCAAGACGAAATAGAAATTGCATATGCATGGCGTTACGGAGATACCATGCTTCAAAACGCTTCGGACGCAATAAAGCGTCGTATCACTGAGGAAGAAAAGGATATAATCGACAGTGATAATGTAGATGGGCTTTAATACTTACGAAAGGATTGATGATATGCTGGATAACGAGGCAAAGAATATACTTGGAAAGCACTTTCTTGATAAGGATTATGCAACTAAGAAGTCCGGTGACTTGTTTAACAATAAATTTCTCGATGATTTAAACGCCAGTAGAATGCGTGCACAACTCATGGAACAGTCTCAGGAAGAAACAAATGGAGTGTTTTTCGATTTTTTTAATTGTGAGCGGCTTTTTATTTCTGCTTTTTTAACTGATGCAATGGCAAATGATTTTCCGCTGATTATCGGCACCTTTCTTAAGCAGGAGAACGGTGACATAGAGAAATATATGGAAATGGAGTATGTTAGCTCGCATAGCTTCTTATATCCTCCGTCCCATATTTTCTATTATACATACCTTAATGCCGTCTACGAGGCATACAAGCAAGGAAGTGTTACTGCCAAGGACTTGCTGGTTCATCTGTACAAGAATTACCACAAACAGGAGTATAACCGGCTAAAAAAATATCGTGAAGTGAGATTTAAAGACCTTGATTCCATAACAGATATCCAGAGTATTCCGAACGCATCTGCAATGTCTTTTTTTAGAGCAGCATCCCGTGTGATATGCGTAGCTAAAATTTTAGGTATTACTTTGGCAAGGGATTGTGACAGATTTCATTTTATTCTTAATGAGTTTATCGGTGATGTGGACGATATGGAGAACTCTTACCTTGAAGATCAGGACCGTATTTTTGGAAAAGTAAACAAGAAACTTACTGATGAGTGTTTGGCCGAGGCAGAAGGACTCCTGGCGCGCAATAAAGAACTCGATAAATATGAGGAGCAGTCTATTGACATTGCCTCAAACATCCTTGTTATGCTTGGCTATCCTGTAGATTATTTGGCCACATTGCAGCACAAGGGATATACGCCTCTCACTACTTATTGTAAATCAATTCTTCTTTATCATCTTGTTACCGGTAATTACGATTACGATGTAAGGGAAATTACACTTATTGCGACTATGTATCACAGTATTGATATTCTGCTATATAGCATGTCGGAGCTTCAAAACGCCGCAAGAGGTATTACAAATAGCGAATGGTACCGGGAGGTTGCCGAGGAAAACTGCCTTTTTCGTCCGGAAAGCCTTCCGCAGCGCACCCCTGCTGCCAAAACAGAGCAATCAAAATCTGTAGAAAGGACATCCGGTGTATCTTCAGATGTAGATACTGATGCGCTTCTGGCGGAACTTGTGGAGGTTCGTAACAAATTGCACATGAGTGAAAGTGCTGTAAAGCAATTAAAGAGCCAGGCAAGTGATATGAAGCGGCGTCTTCATACCATCGAAGAGGAGAATAGCAGTTATGAAGAAGAGCGTAAGGAACTCATTGCTCTCCGGGAGTATGTCTATAATATGACCGAGAAAGAGGATTCTGCTCCGTCTTATACGACCGCTGCCATGAAAGAGGCCCTTGCGAAGAAGAGTATCCTTATCGTGGGCGGACATTCAAATTGGGTAGGAAAGCTAAAGAATGAATTTCCGAACTGGAAGTTTGTTGCACCTAATGTTTCCAATACCGTGAGTGTGTCCTTGATTAAGAATGCGGACAAGGTGTATTTCTTTACAGATACCCTTGGCCATAGTAATTACCATAAGTTTTTAAACAGTATCCGGGAGCAAGAAGTTCCGTTCGGATATATTCACGGTGTAAATATTACGGCCAACATCCAGTATCTGTACAACGATTTGTGTTCAAATGATTAGCTATAGCGAGCAATTCAAGTGGAGGTATATATGAATCAGAATCAGCAATATTTTATGGAAGCCCTGTCCTGTTCCCGGTCTGATGGGACGATAGAGGAAGGAGGCACATTGGTGGTACATTCGTATCGTCCGGACGGACGGTATTCTACAGAGTATATTAAAGTGGATGTGGGACAGATTGCCGCTGCCATTTGTGCGAATGATTACGACAAACTCTTTTGCAACAGCGAAGACTATGCCGTGTTCTGCACCGCGGGAAAGCGTTTACTTGCTGGCGTGGAGGGGCTTGATGAAAAATTTATTGCGGAGCTGATGAAGGCAGTGGAGAAAGCCGGCCAAAAATGATAAAATAGAGTGGAGGTTCGATAATGGCAAAGATTTTGTTGATTATATCGGTTATCCTGGTGTTATTAGGTATTGTCCTGTTCCTTTGTGGGAGCAGACGGAAAACAAACGGCGTGGATATGCCGTCCATCGTTGTTGCTTCTCTTATTATATTTATTTTAGGGGTTGCCGGCGTATGTGTTTCAGCCTTTATGATGATTTTGTAAAGTACTTTCGCAATTTTTTATAAGGAGGTTTGTGTTATCGTGTCGAAGCAGATGCAAATATCAATTAAGCAGATATATGATACATGTTATCCCCTGGATACGCCGGAGAAAGTGCTTGTTTTCAGGGAGTATGTAAAACAAAATTCTATACTAACGAGTGCAATTTTACTTGATTTTCAGATTTATCTTGAGAAAACTACGGGATCCAAAGTAAGGAAGTATGCACGCTTAATAGAAAAGTCTATTTCTGCGGACAGGAGGGTTTCGCTTGAGAATGAGCTTTATGGCCTTGGGAAAACGAAGGAGCGTCTGCCTGAGATAATAAAAAAGTTAAAAAGCAACTCACATAGCGATATAACACCGGATGAACTGAAGATGATTTTGGACATTATTCGTTCCGCGGATCAGACAGCCAAATTGGAACGCCTATTTTTATTTGTTTCCGGAGTAATTACCGTCATGATATTCGTTATTTTATTTCTATGGTTTAAAGGTCTTATTTAACACATAACGGTTGGTCTTTGAGGTGTGTAAAAGAGGATACAATAGATTGAGGAGGAGCGTATGGGCATTACTATTTTTTGTATTATATTCTGTATTCTGCTGTTAATCGTTCTTATAAAACTAATTACTATACATGGGCGGTCAGCTCAGGAACTGCGTAACGAGCAATTGATAAGAGAACTGTACCACACATGCAAGGCTGAGGTGCTGTTTGCTAAGGCTGCCGGGAAAGCCGAGCCGCCTTCCTTTATGAAAACTTTGTCTAAGCATTGTCCTAATTGGCTTGATGATTTTACATATACTCAGGCCAAGTGGGTTGAGGAACTTGACCATGATTTACATTCGTTATTTGAAAAAGATGAAACGGAGGTATAAAAGAGTATGCGTAGATTTATAAAGCTATTATTTATTTGTATATGTATTGGTGCTTTGTCCGGGTGCGGTGTCAGTAAAAGCGATAAATTTGAGCCGGATGCTCATGAATCCACAGCGCCGACACCGGCAATAGAAGAAGCAACTGCGGATCCTGTATATTTAGAACTTCGTTTCGGTGACGGAACGGTTCTTCGCAAAGAAATATTTTTCATTACAGTGCCTAGTGAATGGATTCAAGGGCGTGCAAGCCTTAGCTTTCCGTATTATTGGAGCGAAAACTTTGAAGAGATTGATGGAGAACTAGATACCAGGCAGAATTTGTCGTATCAGTCCACCGTCACATTTCACGATGGGCGTGTCTTATCCTTTCCGGACGCATACAGTCTGGAAGTTGATATGTTGGAGCGGACGATCATAGTAAATCTGTGGCGGGATACGCCATATGAGACGGAAAAATCGTATTTTGATGTAATCGCTGAATAGATGTATTAGAGGAGAATATAGATATGTCATATTGTTATCTCATTTTACTTTTAATAGGAATCGTTGTTTTAGTAATTGGTTTTTGTGTTCTTCGTAAGTGCGATTCCGGAATGTACAAAATTGGTGTTGTGATTGCGGCATTGGGGTTCATCTGCTTTATGGCCGGGCTTATGGGGGTGATTGCACCTTTTATAATATCGATTTTTGATAAAGTTTCGCATGCGTAGTTTCCATAAACCAGTATGTACCATTGTGTGGCGGTAGCTCAGTCCGGTGGAGCACTCCTGCATGGCGTCGTAAATGCGTGTAAGGAACCATGCAGGTGCTGTCGGAGGTTCAAATCCTCCCCGCCACATTATAATAATATAGTATAAAATGAAAGGATTATGTATGAGCTATGGTAAGAGTATTGATTGGAATGTCAGGTAGTGGAAAGACTTGTCGCATTCAAGAAGAAATCCTTCATATGCATATGGATTTTGCTGTAACCGGCGCTAGAGGTATCTGTGTAATCGAAAGAAAAGATTATAACGAATATAGTCATGTCTTTCACCCGAATTTCGTATCCGTTTATAAACCGGATGATTGTTTGGTTGATTTGCTATTGGATGCTAAGAATACCGAAATTTTCATTGATTGTGAAAATTATTCGATAGAACTTATGGATAAGGTTTCGTGCATTGTAAGAAAAGCGAAAAGAAATAATAATAATGTTACTATTACCTTTCTTACAATAGGTGATAATATTGACTACGAAAACTATATTCTTAAGAATGCAGATGAAATTTTGGTAGGAAAATGTGGTGGTGCTGCAGAGGCATACATTGAAAATCTGTTCACTGTAAAATTAGCACCTATAATAAATAAATTTGACTTCCGAAAATTGTGGTGAGATATATTTTATTCATAAATGAGTGCGTATTGTTACGCAGAAAGGTGGTTTATTATGTGTGAAATCAATGTAAATGGTATTGGTGAGTTGGAGAAGGAGAAATGTCGTAATATCGTCGGTGCTTTTTCCGAGTATTTTAAGCAGAGCGGCGATGTAGTTGTTGAAGCTGGAGAATATGGGTTTGTTCTGCTTAGTGACTACTACAGAAAAGAATTTCATCTTGTGTCAAATGTATGCGAAACTGGCCGCGAATTATTTGATTTGTTGATTGACAGCTGGCTGGATTGGCATATGTCCAGGGACTATGATGGAACTCCTGTAATGCTCAGCGAGGGTATATATTCTCAATTATCTGATGAACAAAGAAAACCCTACGATGAGTTAAAGGCTCGCCTTTATAATGACTGCTCAAAGTGGCTTTAAATACCATTGGATATTCTGGCATGAACTTCCCCCAAAAATGGGGGAAGTATAATTTGCCGATATTGTTTAAGGAGAGCGCAGCTCTTTTTTTATTGCTTTTCCTTATAATTAATGCTATAATATCTCTTATAGTAACTTCGTACAATTCTAATTTTACGAAGTTAGTGGGTGCAGCTTAGAGAGAAAGGAGAACGACATGGGTAAACGCATAACAACCATGAGCAGTTATACGACCTTGGAATACACCGATAAGGTATCTGCTGAACAAAAGGCAGCCATAGAACGCCTCTTGGAGTGTCTTCCAGCATACATCCGGGAATATGCGGAATACAAAGCACCGAAACTTGCAATCAAAACGCGCCGGGAATATATCCAAGACTTATTCTGTTTTTTTCGTTTCATTGTTGATGCGATTCCCGAATACCAGGGTTGTAGCACAAAAGATATTTCTTTGGAGACTTTAAGTTCTCTGTCGCTGGACGATTTCAGCGCATATGAGCGGTGGTTAATGAATGAGGATACGGGTGGCGGATATAACGGGCCCACAACCATTAAAAGAAAGCAAAGCTCTCTCCGTTCTCTTTATAATTATTTGTATGCGAGTGACCGGATTGCTGTAAATCCTGTTGCTAAAATCGAATCCATTCGTGTTGATGGTAATGACCGTGATGAAATTCGTGTCTTAAACGATAAGGAGCGGCGTTTGTTCTTAGCGGCCATTGACAAGGAATTTGAAGATGCGGTGGCTCAACTTGAGGAAGCTAAAAGTGCTGCTGCTGAAAAAGGAAAGCCTGTTGCCGAAGCAATCCGAATCAAGCCGGCACTGGCAAAAAGAAACAAAGCTATTGTTTATCTTTTTCTTGGCACCGGTCTCAGAAATTCCGAACTCTGTGCGATAAACTGTGAGGATTTTTCCTTAGATAATGAGAAAATCAATGTGATCCGGAAAGGCAAGGGAAAAAATAAGAAGAAAAAGAAAGAAGCATCTGTGTTGCTTGGCACTGAGGTTATTCGTGTTCTGCTGGAATACCTCAATGAATATAGAGAAATCATTGGTCCGGATGCTGATAACTACGATGCCATGTTCCTTTCATCGAGGCATACCCGCATTACACCGCGAGCCATTGAACAAATGGTTAATAAGTATGCTGATGAGGCGCTCGGTAAAAAGAACGGAGTCCATCCGCATGTCCTCCGGGCATCCTTTGGAGACAAATATCAGGCTACATATAATAATCTGCTGGCAACTTCCGAAGTAATGAACCACTCTTCTACGGCTGTTACGGCTCAGTATTATTTGAAGAGTTCCGAAAAATCAAAAGAAGATGCCAAGAGGATACCCGTGATATAAAAAACGCCATTTTGTACCGCCGGCGCATGTTAGAGACGAAAAAAGGACTTGCATGGCAAGTCCTTTTCACTTTCAATTATTCTTCCTCTTCCTCTTCCTCTTCATCTTCATTGTACTCTAATAATCCGGTGCAATACGGACACTCCGGATATTCAGACGCATCATAATACAACTCACAATCAGGACACATTTGCATTTTGCTACCTCCTTAACGAATCGGTTATTCAGTTTCCCTATTAATTGTATCAGCCCGGAGCATTCTAGTCAAATTATTTTTCGCTGTTTGACACCATCCATCCACGGTAGTATAATTCAGTTAGAGGTATTTATCAAAGCACTGGAGGTTTCTTATGATACGATGTGATAAATGCGGTACATTTTACGAGGAACTTACGCATAGTAATTGCCCTAAATGTGGCGAAAAGGCTCACTTGTCTGCCGGAAAATGTTTACTCTGTGGCCGAGAAACTGAACGAGGTGATGTTTGCCAGCAGTGCGTCATGGCATATCAGATAACGGAAGAGGTTCATCAGCAAAGACGGATAAGAAAAAAATCGATTGTCATGCCATTGATTGTTTCCCTTATATCAGTGGCTTGTATCGTTGGTGTGACTTTAATGATTCTTATGCCGGTACGAAATAATGAAAAGCTTGCTGTTTCTCAGGTGGTATATGATAACGGTGAGTATGTTATCAAAATAATTGACCTATATCTCGATGGGGTATGCTCCTCTGAAGAAACCAGGGACAAGCTGGAATATTTTTCTCATAATAATAAAGGGGAGGATTCTGTGGATGATACTTTGTTGGATACTCATGTATTGAATGCTCGCCTTCATCTTCTAAGGGATGATATTTCCAAAGTAAAAGAAGAGCGGAACAAAATAGCAGATATGATAGGATATGAAGAATAGTTGTTTACTCTCCCGCTCTCTTCCGTGATTTTCAAAACATTATTATTGGAGGAACTATATGGATATGATTCTTTATCTCGTTATTGCAGCCTTGATTGTGTATATTATTTATACGCAATTCTTCACCCAAAAGACGGACGACTCTCCAGCGGAACCGAAAACCAGCGTGCAGGTATATCCGTATGAGCGAAAAAATCTTTTGTCCAAGACTGAATACGCCTTTTTTAAGGTATTAAGCGACTTCTGTGCGAAGAATGATTTGCTTTTCTGTCCGAAGGTTCGTATGGAGGACTTCTTATCTGTTACTGATAAGCAGAATTACACAAAATACCGTGGCTATATCAAGTCCCGTCACATTGATTTCCTTATATGTGACCGTTCTCTTCATGTGCTGTGTGGTATTGAGCTTGATGATAAAAGCCATGATACGGCAAAGGCACAAAAAACCGACAATTTCAAGAATAAAGTGTTTGAGCAGATAGGCTTGCCGCTGTTCCGTATACGCACAACAAGTAATTATCAGACGGAGCTTGAGAAGATTCGCGCTACAGTTGTTCCGGAACGGAAAAATATCATATAAGGAGGAAATATAATGTTTAGATTAGCGTATAACCCGGGAACTGACACCATTGCTCAGTTTGTTGTTACAGAAACATTAGTTGATGTTATTGAGACCGTATTTGGTCCTACTGATGAAGAAGGCTGTTTTAAAGATTTAGGACGAACCAAAGCTTTTATGTCGAGAAGTAATTTTTTATGCGAGCTGATTGGTAAAGACTTTAAATTGGTTATGGGGGGCTTTGATTGTGTTTTCCAATGGGAGTATATCATTAAACATCGTTATGAAGATATTTTAAAAAAGCTTCGTGATAAAAAGCATGAATATACTTTCAACGAGATAGGCGAAGGGCTGATTCAGCTTTTACTTGTTTTCATATCGGACGAGTGTTGTGCTTATCTTGCAGGTTACTCTGATAATAAGGGTAAGTTTGATGGCACGGAGTATCAGTCTCCTCTGTCGAGGGCAGTGCGTTGTCCGGGATTTTTCGAGGAATTAAAAGAGGCAGCGAAAGAAGTCTATGAGGAACTTTTGGAGGATGAGCTTTTTGAAGATTTGCCGGAAATGAATGAGAAACTTTTCGTTGACTGCTACATATCCTTTTGGGAAATCTATCTTTCGCATGTGTGCTGCTATTGTTATGATTATGTAGATGAGAAGTCTCTTTATTATAACAGCTTTTCCCTGTTTTTAGATAGTAAGGAAGATATGTTGGAATTGGGTTCGCTTATATCTCATGATTTACTGTTTTGGGACGATGATTTCCTCTTTGTATTGCCACTCTTGGGTAATCGCGAGGCGTTGCAGAGAATGTTGGATGCGTTGTCTCCTGCTGAACTTTCTGTAAAGGACGCTGCAAGTGCGGTTTTAAGTTTTGAGGATGCGGCATATGAATTAGCCGCCGAAAATGAATGGCGAATTTATATGTCTTTCGAGGATTTATACGGCTCAAACTACTCTGAAATAAAGAACTATATTTTAAATAATAAATTGTCTTTGGCAGATGTTGAGGAATTGCAGTTATTTATGGATGAACTTTGTAGCTGTAATAAACTTACGCCTAAGCAGTGTGATGAGTTAGAATCGCTCCTTGACGAACGGGTTTAAGTAATTATTCTTAGCTTTTTACTCTAAATTGATTGAAGGGGTTTGGTTATGTGTAAAATGGATAAGTACGGAAACTATGTCGGTTTCCCGGACACAATTTTAAGCGATATGACAAAGAAGGGGTTTTTGAGTAAGTGGGTATCTTATTTAATAAGCCAGATTCTTCTCACATTACGCACTTACTATTTCCGGTCCGGTAATGTGGATCACGACGATTTGAGTGCCGCAAAATTGCGTTTTGAAAGTATGGAAGAAGAACTTGACTATGTTGTGCCGGTTCTCCTTGATATGTGTAATGAGGGGATTCGTGGTCTTGAAGATATCTGCATTGCTGTATATGGTGGTTCTAGCTCCGAGGTATATGTGGTAAAACGCTTCTATCAGCTGTTAAGTTGTATCGATGCGTGGAATACCGACTTTATGTGGAATGATTGTTGTAACGATGAAATACTTCGCAGTTTTCTTTCATAGCCGCTGCCAAGGAGGTTTTTTATGTCCGGAATAATCAGTAAGGGACTTCATGACTGCTCTCATCTCCGCCTGGTCTCCGTAATTGCATCATTTGATACCGGCGGTTCTATTGTCCCATTGTATGTGCGTGTCGATGGTGAATCCTTAAAAGTATATAATGCCACGCTCACCAATATATCTACTTATAAACTTTTTTTCTTCGATTGTGAGGTTATGGATGGAGATGTAGTAAAGCCACTCCGCCTGACTTATCATTTAGAAGAAAATGTGTGGTCAATACCGACGCAAAAATAAAAGCTGCCATTCACCGGCAGCTTTTTCTGTTATTGTGTTGTATGGTGAATATACTCCATTAGTCCTTTCCTTTTTTCTGCATCAAGACTCTTATACCAATTTATCAGAGCAACCATATTGCTGAGCGTATTATCTTCTGCTTCCATGACAATACTGTCAACTTCTGTGTCGCAAAGTAAATCTCTTTCGCGGCCTGGCGTTAGAAAATACTCCACCGGAACATCCAATTCTTTTGCCAGAGGATTTAATATATCAATCGGTATATTCTTTATTTCCCCGTTTTCATACCGATACAAGGTAGCTCTTCCTTTCCCTAATCTCTCCGCCAATTCATCAATACTGATATGTAGTTCTTTCCGCCGCTGTTTAATCTTTTCACCGATCTCCATGACTTCTCCTTTTATTTCTCCTTTTTTAACCCACTGCACTCCGCAGAACAGACAAATAACTACCATTTACATGTTCGTTTATATATAGTGTACCACAGGATGGTTAGATTTCAAGTGAAGTATTGTATTCTCTGTTTATTGAGTCTGTAGACCTCTGTTGCTATAATCGTATTGGAATTATCGATATGGCTCTTGACAAATACCCCATTGTTTCGGCACAATTATACTATACTAATGTAGGTGGTGTACTCTATGGGTGAAAAATTTAAAGATTTTCCATGTTTATATTATTTGGATAGCCGTGTAAATAGGAAATCCCGAATACAATTTTATTCGATGCTTGCATCTATGTTCGGTCAGACACCGGAACAAGCAGCGCAGAACTCAGAGTTATTTGCTCATGCTTCCGGTAAGCTTTTTGGCGGAACCGGGTATACACTGGAAGAGATTCGAACAAACGCCGGCAATTATTTCGAAAAGCCTTACAAAGATTGCCGGGGATTTTATAGGCGGAAGGCATATAGCGAGGCGAATTTAAAGGATAATTGCTGTATGATTTGCCTTTATTGTAATGAGTATCGGAATGCATGTCTGGAGCAAGAACGGCAAATCCTTCGGATTCTAATTGAGCATCGGGATATGCTGGGCTTTCTTGACTGTTCCGCCGCTGATTTTAAATCGAAGCTTGCAATCAGCTGTTCAAACGACTTGTCCGAGTATCCGATAATATCGTTTAACGCATATTTGTTTGAATACTTAGTGCGTAATGGGGAGCTGGCCGAGGATGATGTTGTAGCATTCGTTAAATCTATTATGATAGAAAATGGCTTGTTTGTTCCGGAGGAAGCGCTGTCCTCTTTTATCAGTACGCAAATCGGAATAATCTCACGCGTCAATCTGCCTGGTGGAGACCATACAAGTGCTTTGATTTATGCTATTGATTCTATTCGTGCCTCACGGTATGTTCCTCCGCAGCTGGTGCATTCGGTGTCCGAATCGAAGAATAAAGACAAAAAAAGTGAAATTTCCGATGCTCCTTCGTCACTTGCTCGTTTATTTGAAGATTGTGAGGGGATTCAATATATATCCAAGATGCCAAAGGTTGCACCTGTTGAAAACCCTTCTTGTTCTTCCGATGAATGCGGGCCTCACGATTTGTCACAATCGTCCGCTTCTTCATCCGCAAACTTGCGTCCTTCGTTAATGGCTTTGTTTGGTGGAGCTAGTGATAGACAAGAAGATGATATTTCGCCGGTGAACGATGTGCAGGAGACGGATGCAGTAGAGGAGGCATGTGATTTGTCACAAGATGAGTGCCGCTCTTATGACAATAAGGTGCCTGATGAGGTTTCGATTCCGTTGACAGAAGATATAGGCGAAGGAACTGCTGATGAGTCTGTTTATGGTGAGTCGATGGAACAGACTGACAGCTTTAATACGGAATATGAAGAAAGTACGAATGCTGCGGAGCTGTCAGACGGTGATGAGGTCGAGGATTTGTCGGTCAACGACGATTTGGAAACGGTTGGTGTTTCACCTGATGTTTCGGTTGTTACCATTACACCTCTCCCGGATAATGTATATGATGATATGACTGCAGAGCAGATTGAATCTATTACATATGAATCTGATGACTTATCGGGTGATGAGCTGTCGCTTTTAAAGACAGATACTATGTCCATGTGTGACTCTGAAACCTCTGTAGCTGGACCATGTTGTATATGTGGTGGTGTCGCACCGGAGAAATATCCGTACACAGAAGATTGGGTACGAGGCTTGTATCGTCACTGTATTGCGTGTGAGAATGCGGTTGCCAAGGGCAATGAGAAGCCGTTCTTCTCTTCTGCTCTTAATCATCCGGTTATTGCAATGGGATGTGCATTCTCCAATAATGAGCCGGAATATGATTGTATATACAGTGATGTTCCTGTTCCTATTTCGGATGAATTTGCATCTATCGTAAATGATTGTTCCGATTACGCATGTGAACTCTCCAATTTGGTATCCTTTATCGAGGCATGCGACAATGCATCTTATGCATCCGTTGAGTGCGTGAAGATGTATGGGATTGACGGTCTTCTATTTTATGTGACCGGCTCATATTATTTCATTGGCGGTGGAACTACTGCTTGTGCAGCTTTGAAAAAGCTGCTCTCTAATGCAGACAGGTTGAGACTTTTCTCCATCAATCCGTTATTGGTGCATGTAAAGATGTTGCGATTTGGACTTCGGCGTGTAAAAGTGGAGTCTCTTGCAGTCAAGTATTCTGTATTCGTTGGGACCGATCTTTTACTTCCTCCTTCGGTTATGTTTGTTGCCGGAGACGGGACGGATGTTTACCGAATCATAATGCCGCAATATGAGAGGTTGTTTGAACGGACTTTGTTGACTGCCGATGAAGGTAAACAATACGAGAAGTTGAAGCGGTTAGAGTGGGCGCTTGCGGCTTCTGTTGACACATCCTTCATTGCCCTTGGGGAGAATCGTTCTGTATACGGAAGCAATGCGTTGAACTATCGTTTTGCATTACTTGATGTTGGACAGATTTGCCGAGAGGGAACATTATATGTAGTTACGCTGGATGATGGCTCCAAAATACCTCCGGAAGAAGAAAGGTTGTTTTGGGAGGATGTAGCAGGGCGTCTTGCTTCCTCATCCTTGAGTTGTATGAATTACTCTTTTATTCTTGGACTTGGAAAAGGAATCAGTTATTTTGCTTGTTTTGAAGAGGAGGCTTTCTTTGATTCGTTGATGGCATCTGCCCGATCCGCATATAAGAAAGCATATAAAAGAGAAGTACATCTCCAGGTGACGCGAGAAAAGTATGTTACGAACTAAATAAAAACTACACCCTTTTTTGTGCAGTTTTAAAATGGTTTATTTGGTAAGAATTTTTGTAGGGTATCTGATTGAATCAGATGCCCTGCATTTTTTATTTTCATATGTCATTGACTTTTTTATATGTCACAAATATAATGTTTATAAGGGTTTCATTGATTTGCGTATTGATAATGCAAATAGTCTTCACTTGTAAATTTAGGTGAAATATACGCAAAAGATTGCAGTAAATCCACCAAGTTAAAGGGGGTTGCCTATGAAGATTGACAAGAATATCCGCCATACGAAAGAAGAACTACTTTCCTACTCCACCGCTCTCTTCCAAACTGCACTCCGGTCTCACATATCCTCCCCGGAAATGACGAAGCGTAGCTTGCTCTTCCTCTATCTATTCGGATGGAGGTATATTACCAGGCGTCAAATATATCAGCTGTTATCATACGACACTTTATCCGAACAGTCCTTAAGGAGTGCAAGAGAGTTTATCAGTAGTTTTGTCCGGTCCGATATGATAAAGAAATACTCCGCTGATAGCGACAACAAGGACAACGATGTGTTTTCTATAACCCTTAAGGGATTAGATTTAGGCCGTGACTATTATCTTTCAGAGATACAGCGTGTTTTCGATACCAATAATGTGTTCTTTGCCAAGCATATGAGTGACCTTCTTCTCGGCGAAAGAGAGAATATAGCGGAGTATGTGCAGATGTTTGAATCATACACTACGGAGCGCTATTCAAATAAGCGCCGTGCATCATTCCATCGTCTGTCCACCATGGATAGCTATATATCCTTGCTCCTTCACTTACAGCCTACATCCATATCCCAATTTGGTACTGAGGTTAAGTTTTCCCGTGGAGAGGTAGCATCGGAGGACTCCAGTTTAATTGCTGCTACATCGGATGTGCGAAGTGACGCCATGTTTCATATGGGCATGCTTCGTAGTGGCCGTATAGCCGCTGCCACCGGGACAGATACTCAGCTTGTATGTATAGAGCAGGATATGTCGCACCAGCGCACCGGCATCATACAGGATAAGATAGACCGCTATGTAAATCTTATTGCATTGCCACGAAATAAGCGTTACGGGATTCCTCTCACGGTTGTTTTCACCGTCGTACCGTCAAAGCGTTCCGGAAAGCCAAGAAGCGGAACTGGTGTTCGACCTGTTGACCAAGGGTATGTCGAGGATATCACGCGTTTTTCCATTCTATATAGTAAATACATAGATAAGGATATAAATCGCATCGCTTTAGAAGAGTTTGCCAGAGGATTTGCTGACTTCTGCGGCGATGGGCCACTCTTCCATAAGCACATCAAGTTCCTTAATGACCATCTTAACGAATACGGGCCGCAGCTCCCGGTATCAAAACTTCTTGATAGACATAAGGAACTTTCAGCGCAGGATAACGGCATTGTTGCTTTACGCAAGAAGCAATATGCCCTTTACCGCAACCGCAAGTCCACCATATTCTCCGCTGCCGCCCAGGTGCCGGGAATAGCGCAAGTGGCACGCACCGGCTTTTCCATATGTTCCACCAGCAACTACGAGCCTACTGCCCTTCTCTCCCTCTTTCCGGAGCTGTCCCGTGGACGGGACCTTCTCTCCATGGTGCTTAGCGGTACATCCGCCACCGGTATGTCGGCAGAGTTTGTTCCTTTTCATAAGTACCGCTGCCACAACGGGGTTGAGATTACCTTCCGCAATGCATACCGTATCGGTCAAGAGGTATATATCATGGAGAACATCTCAGAGGACTACTGCGGACGCTTGCGCCTTAATGCTCTACTGGAGAATGAGCCGGCACCGCATATACATTTCCTTGCAGTGTTTCCTCTGGAAGAATATGTTACCTTAACCAAGGAGCTGTTTACCGTAGCAAACGAACGGCAGCGGGATTGCATGTATGGATGTGCGTACCGTTCCACCGAGGGCGGTGATATACGGTACATTAATCCGATCCGTATCAGCAATCTTCCATCATAGTAACACCGTGTCCACCATAGAGCATGTCTTTATGGTGGATTTTTTTATGTCCACCGGGAACCATCCACCACCTTCTGTCCTCCCCCACCTCTCTTCCTTCATAGTCACGCTGGGGCGTGGAGTACCCTCGAACCGCACATAATACACCAAATTCTGTGTATTTTATTCATTTTTTCTTGACAAACTACCCTTTAGAGGGTAGTATATAAGTATGAACTACCCTTTTGAGGGTAATAAGAAAGCGAGGAGAATGCTCATGGTATATTATAAAATGATGACCACCGGTTCAGACGATTTCACAACTAAGAGATGGTATGCTGTTCAGCTTAAAGAAGGGACTGTTATTATCAATAACGAAGGTGAGGATGCCGATTGCGATGTTATTTATGCTATACGCATGGATACCGAGACTGTTGCCATCGGGGATTTATTAAATCATTTATTGGCAATGAATAAGGAAGATGTGGAAACTGTTTTATCCGCAGATGCTTTTTTGGAAAAGCTTTTCTATTGCTATCTGCAGAATCCGATGTGTAATAAAGAGTTCCGTCAAAAGCTGGAGGATATACGGAAAAGAGCAGATAATTCCGTCGAAACAGAGAGTGACGCAATCGATGTTACCGGGATTTCGCGTTTGTGGACTGTGATGGAGCTATTGAAAGGTTAGGTGATATGTGATGTTGAAGAAAGTGATTTCCATTGAATCCGGGGAAGAGGTAATCGTGGATACTGACAAGGCAGCGGTATACTCCTACAGTAACCGGCAGCGGCGCATCGTGAAGAGTGCGGAGATATATGAAGATGGTCGGCCGAGCGGTTTCTTTACCACATACATAGAGGTAGGAACCGTGGGTAACATCAGGGACCGTCTCAGTACATGGGATAATGCATTAAAGCTTGCCTATGCTCATGGTGCGGACTTTGATTCCACCGATGATCCGGATGGTTCCAAGTACGATGCCTTCATTCGCTCCATCGAGGAGAACCAGGACAAATACTTTGACGAGTATGGGGATTTCCTTCCGGCGTACACCGTGGATGTGAAAGGGCTTGTCAATGCCGGTTTCTACTCTGAGGAGCCGCTTGTACCGATGGGGTATCTTCCTCTTGCAGATTACTGTAAAAAGCATGGACTTGATATGCGGAATGTGCGCCGTAAACTGGCAGAGGGCAAGATGAACGGTATAAAGCAGGCAAACAGTTGGTTTTTGCCGGAGGATGAGCCGTACCATGTTCGTATGTTGCGCACAATTGATAGAAAAACGGAAAGAAATAGAGAAGTGACGATAACACAATATGCTTTTGAGGAATATTTAAGAGAGGGACGACTTCAAACAGAGGACTCTACCGCTGTATTCGCCTGCTATAGCCGTATTATAGGGCGCCTTAGTATTCTGGATTGTTGGAAGAAAAAGAAGACGGACGATGATGTGCGCCCATTTCTTGAGGTTTTATCAAATATTGAAGAAAACGGTGAACCAACCGCCAAGGCAGCCCTTAATTACATAGACCATGTCGGAGCATACAGCCGGGCAAAACACAAGGGGATGATTTTTGCCGAATATGATTATTTCGACAGTTTCGTCGGAAAGGAAGAATATAACCAGCTTCTTTCTTATGTAGATAAGGTCGATGAGGCGTTTGTTGAAGAATTTAACGCAAAGGAAATGGAATTCGCAAAGAAGTACGGTTCATCTGAGCGTGCAAGAAAATTGGTTTACGGGGGAAATGCAGAAAAGGCGAGTAAGATTATTATAGAAATGTTGGAGCGGATTTTCCAAGTCAAGTAAAAACAAAATCACGGTATGGAAGAAAAACAAAGGAAGGCAACCGCTCATTGGTTGCCTTTTGCTTCGTTTATCAGAGCATACATGTTCCGGCTTAACTCCCGGAGCTTCCACAGTTTTTCCTCATGCTCCTTCATCTTCTCATCCGCCCACCGGACAAATGCCGCTGCCGCTGCTGAATCATCCTTTTCACACAGCCAAACGGCATTGTTCCGGACTTCCCCTTCCCTGGCTGATACCTGGCATCTCTTTATGCGTCCGCTACCGGTATGGATTCCGAACACCCCTATTTCCTCATTTACCGCATTTACGGTCCCCTCATATACCGTCATACTACCATTTATAGCCTTGTACAGATAGGCTTTTACTTCTTTACGTGCTCTCATTGTTTCTCCTTTCCGTGTGGCAGCGGGATTACTCCCTCTGCCAGCTGATGCGGTTTCCATTGGCAAGCTCCACCGTGTTAGAGTGTATCCGGCGCACTCCACCGCAGGCGATTCCAAGCTTTCTTGCAATCTCGTCATCGGTCTTTACAGAGATTTCTCCGTATATCCCCCCGGTACACCCTGGCATTCCGCCTTGAAATCACTCTGCGCCCCTTTGCCGCTGCCATATCGTGCAAAATAAAGGCATAATTTGAATACTCCATAGGTAAATCCCTCCTTTAATCATAGATATATGCCACTCCATCGGAGCGTTCCTTCCCGGACTGCCCCCACTGGAACTGATACTTTCTGCTGTCACCGTTAAGATTCCAGTTCAATGTTTCCTTCAAATCATCCATGTTAAGGAACTGCGTAATTCCCCGTTCCTTGATTCTCTGCTCTGTCCAATATGACTGCGTTCTATTGTCAAATACGGATACGGTCCGTATTTTCCGGGACTCCTTATTGCTTTCCACCCGGACAACCAGCTTTGCCCCGCTTATAGCCTTTCTTCTCACAGTAGACACCTTCTTTCTTCCACCATATTACTCAGCTTCTCTTGAATCAGCTTCCTGCTTGCTCCGTTGATCCGCGGGAAATCTTTCAGGATGGCAGCGGCGGTCTTTAGTTCTTTTGCCGTGGCATCTCTCAAAGCCGCCTTGTATTCCTTATAGCTTGTTGGGTACCGGCAGAGGATTTCCACGATGGAACCCTCTGCCGCCTGCTCATATACTCTTTTTATGAATGGTGTCATACCGTCCCACCTTTCTTTCCGTTTGCCTGTGCCTCTAAGATACCATACTCTTCCTCCAGGGTACAACAAATTCTGCAAATGCACTGTAGTTCGCTTACAACCGGCAGCGCAGTTGTTACCGCCCTACCACATCGCTTACAGCTAACAACGGCCAATTTAACGCCCTTTTTCATGTAGTTTCACCCTTTCCCTTTCTTCTAACCATTCCTCAATGCTTTCATACCGGTTCTTTACAGCTACATTCTCGTTTAAGTGATTCACGATATGTAAGAGTGCCGCTGCCATGCTTTGGTATCTACGGTTCCAACTCTCATTCGTACCGGCAACCGTACCTTCCAAGACAAACTTAAGCGGTGCGCACTCCGCATCCTCTTCCCGGCGCAAGGTAAACTCCCATTCCTTACCGGACATTTCCACGGCGAAGGAGTCCGACTCCCCCGCCTTCCAAAGATGTTCCTCTCTTAATAACTGCTCAACATACTCTTTTCTCAACATGCTCTTCTCCTTATCTTGTCATGTAGGCTACTCGCCATTTATGGAACCGCTCCGCAATCTCATCTTCGCCCAGCTTTAATCTGGCGTCATTATGCTTCACTTTCAGCTCCGCATAGAATTCCGGGAGATTTCGTCCACCCTCGCAAGTCCCTCTTTCAATTTCCGTACACACCGACTTATTGAATGCCGGGTACCCATGCTTCCAAAGGTTTCCGTCCCAATCAAGCAAAATGGTGTCGATTGGTGTCCGGTAAACTACATACTCTGCCGTTCTTGCCATTTTAATTACTTCTCCTTCGCTTTTTATCTTTATATGCCGCCAGTTTGTCACATATAGGGCTTGTTGCCAGCCATATCACGGGAATAAACAGTACCATGATAACATTGTCTACAACGCTATCCTGTATCTGACCTGTTATCAGCTTTTCAAGTCCTATCCATAAAATGCAAAGGATATAGGATATAAGTAGGGTGCATAGCATCCTTAGCTGTAAATTCTTGCCCTTCATCTGTCACCCTCCTTATATCAGTCTAACCGGAACACATATCCTCGACGGATTCTTACCATCTGTATCTCCTGATCCGGATAGAAATACTTTAAAATCTCCTTTGCTTCGGCGTGGTTCTTTGCATAGATACTGTCTATTGTCTCCCACATACGCTTTCCGCCCCTGTTTAATTTGCCCGTAGGACGCTTCAAATCCCAAAGCCATAGTATTCCTAACCTTTGCCCGGAAAAGTCCTCTGTGCCCCGTTTCAGGACGGTTGCGCCGCCATTTTCTATCAGTTCGTCGTAAGGAACCTCGAAGTAGTCCTCCGAGAGTTCCTTTTTCTTGCCGACATAGTACCTTCTGGCGCCCATACCGTCACCTCCAGTCCTTCCAAGTCTTATCATCCACGAACACCGGATTACTGTTCCAGAAATCGTACATCTGCTGAATAATGTCGGCATCAACTTCCGCTATGCTGTCACTGTAGTCCTTATCGTAGTCAATCTCGTTGCCGTCTGCATCAAAGCCAATCATATCCATCGGCTTCGTGTAGCACCAATAGGAATCCTCACACATTGCCTCTCTCTTCCCTTCATCGTTGACCGAAATATTAGGGTAGAGCTTCTTGTCTCCGTCCTCGACCTCGCACTCCAGGGATAAATACGGGTAAATAATTGCCACAGTTCTGTACTTTGTAATCTTCATATATGTTTCTCCTTTTCTTTTATTATTCAAGTGTGATTTTTTCTTCAGCAATCAGAGATTTGATTGCGTTCCATTTGGCTCTGACGCTATCTGCTACAAGAGTATGTCCGCCAATTCCATATTCCCAAGACCAACTGTTTCCATTCTTATACCATGTGGTACATGTATGGTTCTTTCCCTTAGTGATCCGAAACATGGTCTCATTTCCTTCAAAAAGGCCAGTCATAATCATGTCCATTTCCTTATTTTCCTTAACCTTCAATAAAACAAAGGCAGGTTCATCGAAAATCTCTACGCAATCTCTTAAGCGTACCGTTTTAAGTGGAGCTTTCTCCGAAGCATGTCCTTCCAGTTCCAACATTTCCTCTGCAATCTGCTTCTTGGTTCCGTAAACGGAACATCCATCGGTATCGTACTTAGCAAGAATATTACGGATAATGGTCTCTTCCTCTTCTGCAAACACATATCCTTCGCATAAGCTGTACTTTCCGTCACCATGGTCATACATGATACCGCAGATTTTCGGTTCGTCATCTTCCTCGATTACTCCCGCCTTTTTCAAAGCGGCGTCGCTCCAGATATGGTCTCCGTCCGCATTGAAATTGTACTCCGGGTACAAATCTCCCATGTTTAAGCCTTCCTCGAACCATACATGGTCGCTGATTTCAGGAATGTCCACAATTACATGGTCTGCATATACTTCCTTAATTGCTCCTTTATGCAGAACTCCGTCCATCCGACACCGTACCGCATCTCCTACCTTCCATAAATGAGTTAAATTTGCCATGCCTTCTGTTCCTCCTCGTTATCGTATTTTAGTGGATATTTGCTGAAATCAAGATACTTCTCCTCATAGGCTATCGGTATAAACTCTCTGAAATCGTCATAATACCATGCCGTAAAGAGCCTTGTTCCAAGTGTTGCCTTCTCCCTTGCCGCTTCCCTGAATGCGTCGGAGAGCGACATATTGTGGGATTCCATATTCTCTCTCACACGAGCCAGTACCTTTTTGGGTACCTTCTTTTTAATATCAGCCTCGTCAAATCTTGTTAAGCTCATCGCGTCCCTCCTTCCTATCTGTTATCAAACGGTACCTTTGCGTTCCAATCGTAGGATTGGTAAAGGTCCATTAACTGCCCTACCGTGCTCATTGCCAGCTCCGGAGTTGCCCCCGCTGCCACTACGGAGTTTAGATATTCGTTCCATGTCATTCTGTCTTCACCTTCTTTCTTACTCATTTCTCGCCTCCTTGATATTTACATACTGTAAACCTTATAGGTACATTATAATATATTGGTAGCAATATATCAATGTACAAATTACACAAAATTCTGTGTAGTTTTTTGTGCACTTTATATATTGATAGCAATATATAATAGAGTTATAATGCGATACATAAAGGTCTATTGTTTTGAATGGAGGGATTGTATGGGTACGAGTCAGGGATACTCCCAGGCGCAGAATAAAGCGACGCAGAAATATGTGAAGAACAATTATGATACTATAACGGTACGGGTGCCAAAGGGACGCCGGAAAGAACTCGCTGATTTTGCAGAGCGGCATGGCTTTACTTCATTGAATGGTTTTATTACAAGTGCGATTGAACATTATATAAGTGAACTGTAAACAGAAAAACACCTCCGTCCCACTATCGGAACAACGGAGGTGTTTTTTGCAACATGGATATTCTATTTTAATTTAAAAGATTCTCCAGCTCTGCGTATTCGGCATTCGTCAGATTCTTTGTTTTCAAAACGCATCTAACAAATTCGTGAAGTGAACCGTCAAACTTATCATTAATCATCTGAGTCGCGGTTCTTACCTTGTAGTCCTCTTCGCTCATAACAGAGGTCACAACGCTGTTTACATTCTGGAATAATCCGTGTTCGCATAATCTACGAAGCATGGTGTATGTCGTAGACTTCGCCCAATCAAACTTTTCCTTGCAAAGCTTAACCACTGCTCCTGATCCGATTCCCTCATTCGCCCATAACAGCTTCGCCATTTCCATTTCCTTTTCTCCGATTCCAAATCTCTGCATAATTTGTACCAATCCTTTCGTTAGTAGTCAATTTTTTCTCCGGTATGCGTTTTATATGGTCTTGCCCGAAGCATTTTACAATCTTTTCGACTCTCCACCTTTTTTATGTACAGTGTTACTATGTCTTTTATCTGCTTTCTGCCTACTCCCTCTAAAGAGGTCAATCGATACGGGATGTATATACTCTTCCGACCGGCAGCGGCAGCATACATGTCATTGATCGGCGTCACCATTGCACGACACACTATTGCAATCACAATCTCTTCCGGAATGGTATAGCTTACTTCCGTCATGAAGTACCTTGCCAGTGCCACCGGTTCCACTTCATCCGGAAGATACACATGCCCGCTGCCATCAATGCAGCTTCGCATCACATCCGCAGTTAAACTCCGAATGGAGGATAATTCCCCATGTGGATACCGTTTGAAACTCTCCACCGGATGAGCGTCAATGCTATCCTGAATGATGGAGCGTACCGTTTCCCGTGTTGCCAGGAACGGGGTAATATCCATTATCATATCTTTCACCCTTTCATACCTTCTGACGCTTCCATGCTCTTCGTCGAGGTGTAGTCCGTAGAGAACATCCCTAAGATGCCGCAAGGCTCGTCTGCCATACTTGCCATCTTTTCATCGCTGAAACGAAAGTAACTCTGATATCCTTTGATATTCTTGATTTTACTTGGCCGCTCAAAGAGAAGCATATAGCAGTTATGCCACCCTACTCTCTCATCCGTTCCGTAGTTTTCTAAGTAAATCTCCTCCGGTGTAATTTGAAACCACGAAAACTCTTTATTGTGTTCCTGGCATACATACTCCAGCATTGATTCGCGGGAATCAAATTCTCGTGCCTGTTTCATAGCTTCGGAAAGCATCCCTCTGTTTGGTCTATATATTACCATGCTCACACTCCTTCTACTCTGCCTTTTCCTTTACGGTATAAATATTGCCGTTTGCGCCTACGATTTCATATTTTTCATACAATGCTTTTATGACTTCGTCATCTTCAGCGTAAACATCGTATTGATAACCGGCAGGAATATCCTCGTATGTTTTAGGTAATATAAGCAGAACAATTATAACCAACATAAGTGCACTAAGGAGTGAGCTAAACATTTTTGATGTATCCATTGACCAAATAGCCTTTATCAACCCTATAATCAAAAGAATGGCTACTGCAGCTATAATTATTTTCGTTAATGTGGACGGTTCCGAAACAAATACTTCTGTTTTATTTAGAATTTCAGCACCTTCAATCATCTTCTTACCCTCACTTTCAAACCGTCAAGCCCAACAGAGGAATATCCTACGATGTAGTACCGTTCTCCGTTATGCTCCACTCTGGATGTTCTCCAGGTTGCAACCTCTTCCCAATCCTCTTTCTCTGAGTTGTATATCTCTTCTCGGTATTCAAATTCAATGCCGCTGCCACTTGTATATGTTCTATATCCATTCTTCGTACAGTACCGGCCCAATTCATTCATGACCAGTGTGTCCGTATACTCCACCGGACGGCTGAGATAATCCAAGGAATACTCTATATCAGACAGTTTGTATAATATGTCTCTGTATTCATTGGTCAAGAGCAGCGCTTCTCCGTCGGTTTTATCGTACTTCACTCCGGATAAATCGTCATACTCACGGAATTGTGACTGATTAAGAAGCGTTTTTGCTTGCCGTCTCAGTTGTTCCAGTTCCTTAGATAACTCTTCTAATGTCATTTCCCTTCTCCTTTCCTGTCTTTCTATGGGTTACACCACCCGCACGGTTCGTATCCTTCTCCCGTGAGTGCTTCCCTGGTACCTTCGTACTCTTTCTTATTCTTTCCACCGATGTCCGCCACCTTTTCGCAGTCCGTCTCGTGGAATTTGAGCGTCTTGGTGTTCAGGATGAAGTTCTGCTCTATTCCCCGCTCCGCTGCCACGCAAGAATCGCCAGTAGCGTAATCGATCCATATTCCCGGTTGAATATTGTAGACGAATATGGAGAACAGCAGTCCACCGTCTTCGTGAATCCCGACTTCATGAGGAGCCACTTCCGCTTCCATCCACACACCCTTACAAACAAGGTTATCTCCTTCAAATACTGGCGTTACTCGGTAATATACATGATTACCGGTTAAACGAATGTAGTTTGCCACCATGCTCTCATACGGCTCCATACCCAAATTAAAGTGCCTCGTGCCGGTGATTAGGTTCTGCGGATTAGCATTTTCTCCTGTCAGCTGGAAGCCTAATATATGGCAGCGGTTATAGAGGTACTTATCTTCTATTAAATCGTCATATCGTACCGTATGCCATCCTGTAGGCTTTACCATGCCGATTTCTCCTCGTGGTTCTGTAGGCATGAGTTCCTTTCCAACAAGTGCTTCTGCCATTCCGCATCGTCCCAGCTCATCCAGTTCACTATACTTCTCATATGCTGTTGTAACTGTTTTGTCGAATCCGTATGGCGGTATCTCCACCACGAAGTCACCGTTGTAATCAGGAATACTCTTAAGTCGGTCCGTAAACGACGCACCTTCTTTCCCGCTTTCCATATTACCGATGGTAGGCAGCGGCGCTTCCGTCAATGAAACGGCTTGGTTGCTTTCCGCTGTATCTCCTTTATTTAAAGGGAGAGTTATTTGACAGTTGTGGTCCTCGTATGGATCTAACGGCACCGGGTTCGGCGGTAAACAGCCAGCTAAGCATACGCATAGAATAAGAAGACTTAAACCATTCTTCCGCAACATCTATTCCTCCTTATCTTCCGATGCGCCACTTATTGCGTCTGTTGATGATGCGGCAAACAATGGCGTGTCCTCTTCTGTTTCATCCGGAACATATTCTATAATATCCCCCGGCTGCATTTCCAGTATGGCACATAACTTATTGAGTACAGCTGTGCTGATCATCTTGTCATTTCGTAACTGATTGATAGTACCTTCTCCAATTAGCTTCTCGTTTCGTAATCGTGTAGTCGGATAGTGACGAACTTTGAGCTCCCAGAGAACATCGATTTTGTATCGTAACATGTTGTCATTCCCCCTTCCTTTTTCATAGATAAAGTCTCATATTTCAGAACATGATTTGCTGTCCCTCCTCTTCATTATAATCGGTCTAACATGACCTGTCAATATAAAATACACAAAAAACTGTGTAAAAAAACACAAAAAACTGTGTAATACCTATTGACATTACACAGAAAACTGTGTATAATGTACTTAGATGATTTAATTAGATTAGATTTGAAAGGGGTGTAAAAATGCTGGCTTGTGAAAACTTAACACACTATACTCCCGATAGCGGTCAGTATGAAAAATTCGACAAGATAAATAATCTTCCGGAAGAGGTTTGGGAAAGAAGATGTTGCCTGACTAATGATTGTTCCATCTGTGATATGGCCATCCATCATTTCCTATTATCTACGACAAAACATACATGTGTATACGGTATGACACGGGAGGAATTTGAGAACCGCATGGACAACGCTGATGTGGACTTTTAGGAAGGAGGCAGCGAATGAGCGTAGTACCAAGCAAGACGGTAGGCAATCTTACCATATATGATAATGGATACAACGGCCTCTCATGGGAGCGTTGCTACCGGGATGAATTTGGAAAACCTCATAAAGAGTATGAAGGGATTTCGGCAGCGGATATGCTTGAATATCTGTATGAGGAAAACCTTCCGAACAACTTTAGAGAGGTATTCACCACAGAGGAACAGGATTTATTCATCAAGGAATATTACAGAATTATGAGCAGACTGAGAGCTTAAAGGAGGACTAATATGTTTGTAAAGAGTATGAACGAAGCGTGGTGTGCAGCAAAGAAGATTTTCCCTACCGATTACAAATTGGATGAGAAGGCATCCAAGAATGCCGGTTATGAGATTTACTACAGTACCGCAGAGGGAAATAATGAATGGATTTCCAATCTTGGAACTGCCTTGGAGCTGAATATGAAGAGCGGAACCATCCGTATCAATGTTGTAGAGGATAAGCCGGTTTTCATGACAGCAACGGTGCAGAGCTTAACAAAAGAGTATCCGGATTACACCTTAAACAATGTGATTTCGGTCATTCACTTAAATCAGGCGCTTGTTATTACAACGCTTGATGGTGATGCGGTAAATACACACACTTACGACAAGACAAACGCCCTTGTATCAATACGGGCCTAAAAAAGAAAGGAGCGCATATGGAAGATTACGAGATTATCTATGATTACTGTAGTGAGGATGGTTTTGAGGAGAGAAACATCACCGAAAACTTTACCGGCACTCACTTGGAACTTATGGACTACATAAAGCAGATGCGGGAAAATGGTTGCTATAACATTACCGCAACCGCTCTCTCCATGTAGACCATTCTCCCGCCCCGGAGGTTACGAGGGCAGAAAGAGAGGTTTTAAATTATGGAAAAAGATTGTAGTAGTTGTGCTAATGCAAAATTATTTAAAGGTGCTTACACTGGTACATGTTATTTGGAATGTGGCAATGTACCGGACGCCAGCAAAATGAGTATAGAGGAACTTCGTGACAGATGCGTAAACCCTCAGAAATACAAAGAAAAAGAATGCATCTATGAAAAGGGAACGCCAAAAGATTGCGGTGTAACCTATGATGATTAAAAGAGAAAAGCTGACCATATCGGCTATACGGTGGAGATAGGAGGCTTTATGGGCAAAAATGATATTATTAGGGCGATTGATAGCGTACAAGCATATATTGATGAGCAGTTTGAGGCGCATGGAAAGTTTGTCATAACGGAGTGGGTTATTGCTACAGACAAGAAGTATGAAATTAGTCGGATTGAGCAAAGTGATGACGGTATCATATGTGTTGTTGTTGACTTCATCCTGTGCAATGGACTTAAAACATGGAAGCTAGGTAGATACTTTCGTGTAATGGCGGACGGGACGGTTCGGTAAATGTTACTCTCCCGCCTCGGAGGTTACGAAGGCAGAAAGGAATGATATGAGAACGATTACGGAAAGAACAGAGATTGCAAAGGCAATTAACGGACATGGGATGCCGGTTATTACCATTGATTTAGCGGATTCAGATGAATATGGGCTGAAAAGTCAGAAGGTACTTATCGACAATGGAACCTTTGAGGACGGTTTTCCATACTACATTCGTTCAGAGTTAAGAGCATATACGGATGAAAAGAAATTCAGATTCAGTCAGGGGCCGGTTGGCATCTCCGCATCTTTTACTTATCACGACATGAAAGAAATGCTGGATTACAGAAATGCTCCGATTGTGAAACCGGACGAGGATGTTGTGATTGTATTTATTGACTCAAAGGAAAAGATGGCGCTCTGCCCTATTATTTTACACACAAGCGGACGCATTGATGCAAATTGCACTACCCCGCTTTCGTTTACTGATACTGATATGGATACAAGACCGTACTTGAAGCTGGCGGGATTTGAAGTTGGAGAAGGTTAAGGAGGGGTACTATGAAGAACCGGTGCTATCTGAACTGTAAAAAAGTTGATACGGCGATCGGCAGAGCGAAAAGAATTTTGGCGGATTTTGCTAAGAAGAACGGTTTATGCGAGAACTTCGGCACTGACATGGCGAGGGAAATGGAGAACAAATTCGTTGATATATGCGATTTCTCCAGTGAAATGAACTCTGTGCGGCGCAAAATTGACAGATTTAGAGATTGGTGTATGATCTACACCGGATAATGAGATGGCTGTCCTATCGGCATGACGGGGAAGGAGGATGAAATGTACGATTTTACAAAAGCAGTCGAAGAAGTTATTAATGAATGTGTGAGGACCGGTGCTCATAGCGTTGTGCAGCGTACCGATGAAAGCGGTGATGTGACTATATGGGTGGAAGCAGCTTGGTGTGAGGTTTTGGGCGGATTTGAAGTGGTTGAACTGTTTATCTGTTACATTGACACCGGGCGTGTGGCATATAGCAAACTGATTAACGAAACCAAAAGAAAATTGAATCGGGAGGGAAAATAATGAGTTATAAAGAGTTTTTAGATAACATTGATTTGTATGTTGGCAAGATTGTGGAATTTACTTATCGGTTTAAGGCAGACGGAAAAATCATGAAGGCAGAGCGCTATGTATGGGATAGAAATGAATTTGGAGAACCGGCGCCGGATGCGCTCATTGAGGTAATTGAGGTTCGGGTTGTTCGTGACACTACTCCTGTGATGACAGCGGGATTTGTGCCGTACATCACAAGAAACTTATCTCAGGACGATCGGTGTGAACTGTGGGGCTGTTTAATCGATGTGGTTGAGGACTGGCTTGAAAGCAGGGGTATTACACCGGATGATATTCCGAACGATGATAGAGAGGAAGGCGACTCTGCCATTATTTACGGTTGCGATTACGATATTTTGGCGGACGGGTTTGCGGCAGTCCTTGGGATTGACCGGGACAATATTACAAGTATGAAAGAAAGGGGCGTTTAGTTTGGAAGGAGGACATATGCAGACAATACGGGAGTTTCTAAAAGGAACACGGAATAATTACCATGTAAATATTACACAGGACACAAATGATAATGTGATATTTGATGGAACTTATGCGGAGTTGAAAGCAAACAGAAACGATTTGCTTAATGAAATTGTAATTAGTTGGGATGCTGTACCTATGGCAGACGGAACAACGGATATAGGGATTATGATTTAAGGAGGATTGGTAACATGAAACAAATCTATATTTTAAACACCTGTAACGCATGGAAGGAGCATAGCAGCATGTTTCCCGTAGCTGCAAGCCTTTCCATCACCAAAATCAAGAATTTGATTATACAGCTGATAAAGAAAGGGGATATGGAATATATGGGGCGTTGCCCCGTTTCCAATCCCACAAAAGATATGCAGACAAAGGTATTCCGAGAAGATTTTAAGGAGCATGGTGCTGAATTTGCCTTTAATTCATTGGAATATGGCTATGTAAATATCATGGAAGACGGAGTGATGGAATGAAAAATTGCAAAGAGCGTAGACTTGGGAAGCCTCTTTACATAGCAGAGCCGGTAAAGGTCCGTAACCTCGGACCTTCGGTATGCCCGGAATGCGGTGGCGCAAGTGACTTATTGGAGCGTAAAGGGTACGGTTTTCGTGCAGTTTTTTCTTTGTGCCGAGAAAAACGGCATCAGGTTCAGTTAGAGAAGGAGCTTTATCAGAAATTTGAAGTAGGTGATATTGTTCGGGTATATGAGTCCTCTTTTGGAAAAGACTCTGTGTTACGACTTCATTCGTTTTATGAGGGGCCGGTTGTCAATGTTTACCCTTTTATCACGGACTATGATTTCGACTTTATGGTAGAAAAGGCGGTCCTTCATGGAAAGGAGGTGCCTTCGCATTCGTGGGTATATGGTCATGTTATCAGAGGACATGCATCGCATTCCAGGGATGTGCGGCTGATCCGCAGAGCGGAACAAACAAAAGATAAGGAGGGTACAGATGAAATCAGAGGAAATGAAGCGTGAAAAGGCGAGAAATCTCCGGTACCGGAAAGCGATTGTAAAAGACCTTAATTTGCTTGAAATCCGCATAGGCCTTGATGATATCATATCGGAATGCTACGATGTGCAGTATTTTGTTGATGATGATAGCGAGACTCTTCTTAATGCCCTTGACGGGGATGAGGATGATGCTTATGAGTTCCGGATGATGTTCTCCGACCTTGTTGCGGAATGTGAGCAGATGCGTGAAGACCTTGAAAATGAGTATGTTCCTGAATGCTTCGACAGCCTTTTTACCGCAGTCAGCACCGACGAGCCGGTTCTTGGCTATGACGCTTATGAGGGTGATTACTTTGGACTTGGTTCCCGTTATGAGGAAGAGCTTGCCCGGAAAGAAGCACGGAAAAAGATTATGCATCTTACCAAGGAGCAGCTGCTTGAAGGCGCACAGATTTGTTTCCGCATTTATCAAGCATATATCGGTATCAGACACCGGTATGATTGTATTAAGGCAGCACTTGACATTCTCCGGAACGAAAATACCGGGTACCTTCAGATGATCCGTCGCATCGATGATGAATATGAGAATGCGGAAAAGGAGGGTTTTGAGTTCTGTGGCCGTGCCGTTCGGTTATTTGACAATTTGACTGCTGCTCTCCCGCAAGCAGCATGGGTTCAGTAAAGATACTAAGTAAAAGAGTAGGTTACAACAACCTACTCTTTTTACCGCCTATTTTCGTTTTTAAGGCGTTATGTATTCTTACCTTGCCACCGTCCATCTTTTTGTGTTTTCGTGTCTGTATAAGGACGCCAGACGCCTTCTCGCACGCCTTATGCATTGTTTAAGCAAGAACATATCAAATTTGCTCCAAAACGCGTTTCATATCTTCCGGTAATTTTCTTTTTGCCTCTTCCTTAATGTCTTCCGGTATTACATAAAATGCTTCTGCTACACTTGCTGCTATAGCGGTCAATGTATCACAGTCTCCACCGAGGGATACCGCAGTTCTCACAACATCCTCAAAACTTTCCCCTTCAAGAAAAGCTATCAGCGCAGGCGGAACCGTTTCGTGGCACTTCTCCGTATGACGGTACCATGGACGGATATTGTCGCAAGTATCTTCAAGATCATATCGAAACTCCATCTCTATATACTCTTTGATTTCTTCCTTCGTTTTTCCTGTGCGTGCGAGAAATATTGCGCTTGCTATTGCCTCTGCCCCTTTAATTCCTTCCGGGTGGTTATGCGTTACTTCAGCTGTTGCTTTTGCCACTTCTCTTGTTCTCTCAATCGTGTCATATAACCAACCGACGGCGGATACTCTCATCGCAGAACCGTTTCCAAAACTGTAATATGGTTCCGGATTCTCTGTATTAAGCCATTTGTAGAAATTTCCGCCATAGCCGGAATTAGGATATTTTCTGCCCCACTCTCTCATGCTTTGGGTTACATGGTTACTAATTTCCAGTATGTCAGCTTGCTTTCCTACTGTCAGAAGCGCCTCCGCTACTGCCACCGTCATAACCGAATCATCCGTGAATACAGATGCCTCGCAGAACATATTGAACTCTTTTGATTTTTTCCCGTGGTCAAATTCGTATGGACTTCCAATAATATCGCCTATTACTGCTCCGTACATTCCATCACCCTTTCTTCCCTTTCTAATTTGCCTCAGAATCGATTTTCCCTATTAGCCCTATCAACTATTGCCCTCTTCCTTTATCGCCTCTGTATGAGGACGCTGGACGGCTTCTCGCATGTCAGAATTATTCCACGGACAAACATCCTGGCATTTGCTACACATCGGAAGTGTTTGAAGTACCTTCTGCCCCTTCTCGATATATGTGCAGTTGCACTTAGGTCCATCTACTTTGTATGGCTCCAGACAGTTTCCCGGACAACTGAGGATACATAATTTACAATCCCCGCAAGGAGAAAAGTCTTTTAGTGGTTCTCCGTACTCCTCCGGTACATAGTCAGTAAGGACGCAGGCAAAGCGAAGTCTGGTTCCGTACTTTGGATTTATGATAAGAGCATTTTTCCCGTACACTCCTACCCCGCTTAAGACACAAGCGTTTTTTATACTGATTCCGACCGTTACTTTTGCCTTGTAGCCCTGTTCCTTTAACTCAACGGCTATCTCTTTTGCTTTTTCGCGAGATGCTTTGTAGCTTGGAAAATCGTCTGCTATAATTCCCTTCTTGCATACATCCGTTTCATTTGTCTCAGGATTTCCTACGACATACACCGTTTTTGCTCCCGGAAGAAGATGAGCACATTTCTTTCCAGCCTCATACTTCTTAACTCTGCATTTCACATCAATACGGTCAAGGTCTTCGGCTCTGCAAGTAGCTATTACATATTCCATCTTTACTACTCCTCTATGTCAGTTTTGGCTGCTATTGTAATATCATCTACCGGAATAGTGACAATCTCATACTCTCTCTCATTCTTTACACGAACCACATTATCAAACGGCATGCTTTGTCCTGTTGTTGCATGGTCACACATGTAAAAGACGCGGATTTCTTCCAACTCATCAATCATTTTACGGTACCGCTCAATTTCCAGCGCGTGAAGCTCGCTCTCGCAAAGAATTAGCAATGTGCCTTTTACCCGGTCTCCTTTTACAGAATTCCGCAGCACCTCACTGGCATGCATTCCTGCTTCGATGCCTTTGCGGATAGTAATAACATTTAGGGTTACTCTCTTACCTTCGCTGGTAAAGGATACAGAACCATCAATGGCATCACTATCCTTGCAGTAGTATCCGGTCATAATACCGTGATATTTTTGATTGACTGCAATATGAAATTGATTAAAGGCAAGGTACGAGTATGCCGTGCGGCTTAGTAATTCAATATTGCCATCGTTGAAAATATTATCTGCCAGAGTGTAGATATATGACGAACGGTGTTCTTTTTCGAATGCATCTGTATACGCAACACGAAATCTCGTGATTACTCTCCCTTTCGTCATTCTTGAAAGGATTTGTTTTACAGATGCCTTCGGGTACCCGATATCACGCTCCAGTATCGTTCCTATCATGGCAGCATTAAGGAATGTGTATCTTTGCAGTGATTCGATAATCAATAATTCCGGCTCTTTTAAAAACTGCTTTGTTATTTTTGCTTTCAGTCCGCCTCTTCGTTCTGCACGGTCATATACGATCCGGTCCGTGTCTCTGCTTGCAAATGGCGTCGTTTTTGTATTAAACACAAGCGGTACATCATCTAAAATTTCATCCATACTCTAAAAACTCTCCCATTCATCATCATTTCCATCACTACCGAAGCTGACTGGTTCATCCGGCGTATCATCTTCTCCGGTAATATCTTCTACTCCTTCGTCCGGTTCGGTATAAACATCATTAGTTTCCGTGACATTGGATTCTGCCGGGCCTGCCGCAAACAGCGGTACATCCAGGTCTAACATAACCTCTACCCCGTCCTCTTCCGTCACATGGTAATCCTTGATGCTTGTTACTGCACCACCTTTTTGGTATCCTACCACATCCTTTTCGTCATCCGAAACAGGAGCTAAGGAACTGTCAAAATACCGGTGCCAGTTCACACGGAAACGGCTCATGTGTGGATTGTATCCTCTCGGAAGGAAATTTGTTTTGCCGAGGAACGGCTCCAGTGGCGTAGAGTTCTTTGCGGAGAATACTGTACATTCAAGAAACTCTCTGTAGCGAACATCGTCTGTGGAAATACGCTCGTTCTGCTCCAACTCAAAACTGTGTGTATATTGCTGAGCGGTGTTCTCTTCCGTGAGTGCATTTTCACGCACGCTTTCCTTTTCTTCGAGTTCCCACTTGTAACCGGAGAGTTTTTCGTAAAATTCCATATCCTCTCGCGATGCACGACCAAAGATAATTTGATGCGCACAGTTGCCGGTAAGCACATTCTTTAAATACCGTGTAGTATCGTTCTTTTCATACTGCGTAAGAGACTGCATGAATAAAAGCATTGCCACATTGTACTGACGGAACAGCGTTGTACTGAGTTCCAGGCGCGGATGGAAAAGCATAGGCGCTTCATCGATACAGAAGAAGTGAGGCAATCTTGTTTTCAGCGTTCCCGGACGGCGCAATACAGCCTGGATGAAGGAAAGCATGAAGAACATACCGAATCCCGTAGAATCAGAACCAAGACTGATTTCAAAATTGACAAGTGTAAGCTCTCCCATCTCCAACGCACGGTCAATATTGAGCGTTTTCTTTGCGCAGAGAATGTTACGGATGCGCGGGTTCATTAAGGACTCGTCAATGATATTTCTCAAACCAGTTGCCTGCTCGTTGATTTTTAGTGAGTTCGGTCCGAGAAAATCACGGTCAATACGGTCAATGATGAACTGTAAGTTCGGGCCGACATCTACGCTTCCTGCCGTTTTTACCACTCTTCCGACTTCGTTTGTCTTGCCGTATTTTTCGATCAATGCGTCACGGTAAGGCTCGATGAGTTTGAAGTCGTTGATTACTTCCTGTACATGACCGATGGTTGCATATTCTCCCGGATGAATTAACGGATATGCGATGATTACGGTTACTGCGGCTGTGACAGAAAGGTTTTTATTTAAGCCCGTGAAGTACGGGTCTCCTTTACCGGATAATTCGAAGATTGCTTGGTTTACATCCGCATACAGCTTTGCAGCTGTAAATACACGGAACATATAGCTATCTTCTTCCTCTCCGTCTATAAGCGGAACATAAATCGGGGAAAATCCTACGAAGTCCTCTTTAAAATTTCCATCTGCATCTACGCACGGATCCACACGGTTTATGCGAAGCCCTTTTGCCTTTGCCTTCTCATAAAGTTCATCGCAGAAAGCCTCGTTCGGACACATGAATGTAATTCCGGCATTTTTAGCCTTGTATTTAAGTGTTTCAAGGTATTTTTCAATCTTTTCGTACTCTTTTTCTTTAAGCCCCGGTACCGGCTTTATGAAGTCGATATTGAAATCAATGTCCTCAAAATCACATGTTATATAGACTTTTTTCTTGTCTATCAGCTTCTTTACTTGCTTTTTCTGATAGTCAATATTATGTACCTTCTGTCTAAGGTCCGCTTCGTATGCTACGGTACCTATGGTTGCCGTCTTACCACCACCGGTAGAACCAACGCCTTTACTGTGTAGGCGTCTGTCTTCTTCGTAAATACGATGCATTTTACCGGTATGGAGATTGCGTACAATGCACATATCGTAAGAAAACTTTCTTTGCCACGGCATATCCGGGAGTAGTCTTGCGATACGGAACCGCACGATTTTTCGATACATTATTTTCTCACAGATATTCCGTCTTGCTCTTATGCAGATAGCCAGCAGAACAAACAATAATATTGCTCCGGTAAAGGCATAGTAGCTGAGTACCACTATTATCGGCTTTAAGGAGCCGCTTGTCGGTATTGAGAAGAATATCAGCCTCATTAGCCTCATGATTGCAATTCTAAAGCATCCAAAGGTCAGTAGTATCCAGTTCAACAAACACACACCAAATGTAAAAAACTTTATCCGGTAGTAGTTGAAAGCATCGTACTTCGTAGACCACATCCATACCAAGAACGGTATTGCGCTTTCTATGGCCACGAGAAGAGGTTGGTTTCTCAGCCGTATAGTTGTATTGACAGCAAAAAAGTCGATTATTCCTGTTGTCACGACAAATGCGAGATTTGCCAGGATGAGAAAGTAACACAGGATAATGAGTATCTCGTTTTTAAAGCGTTTGGTGTCTCGTTTAATGAGGTTCCAGAAACGCTTCATCGAGCCTTCTTTGTACTCTTCTTCTTCCCTGCGCTTATCTTCTGCGGCTCTTTCCTCTGCGGCTGCTGCTCTGACCGCCCTTTTTTCTAAACTTTCTGTATCTAGGGCGTCATACGCATCTATTTCAGCAAATTGGTTAAATTCTTCGTCCATAAGAATCCCCCTGTTCTATCATCTGACTTCTATTGTGCCGAAACAACGAGGTATTAGTCAAGTATTTTTTGATAATTATTTTCGTTTTTCTCTTATTCTGTGTTTAAATGATTTTTAAAGTGTTTTCTTGTGTTATAAAGTCCTTTTGTTTTTTCCCGGGAAACTCTTCTCTTTGGGTTATTAACTGTTTAAATGCCTTTATTACCATTTGCATATGTTTCTAACATTGAATAAGTTGAAAAACATTTAAAAGCAATCTAATGTTTTCTTATATATTATAAAGTGTTTTAATATGTTCTTATGTGTATTTTAGTCTTTTGTTATGTATGAAAGTGTATAATACTCTTTTAAAGTGTTCTTTACCCTTTATTATATTATTTTATTTATTTATGCTTTTTAAATGTTGTATTGTCTTTAAATGTGTTTTGAAACTTTTTCCCGTTTTTTTAAAGCTTAAATACCCTTATAAATATTTTTAAAGGCTTTTCTGTTTTAAAAAGTGTTTAATAAATTTATAATACTTTTAAAAGCGTATTGCAATTTATAAAACGCTATGCTATAATTAATAAACAATGAAACCCAAATTAACGCATAAATATGTTTTTTTATGTTTCGATGTTTTTATTTCCGTTTTAAAGAGTTTTATTATTATTTAAACACTTAATAACAATATTGAAAGGAGAAAGAAGATGCATTTAAAAAAGAAAACAAAAGTAGTAGCTGTTTCAAATGTAAAAGGTGGCGTTTCGAAAACAACCACAACTTGGGCCCTTGCCCATGCCTTGAATAAGAGAGGGTATAAAGTCCTTATGATTGATTCTGATCCGCAGATGAACCTTTCCCTCTGTTTTATTGATGAAAATGACATTGATGATATAGATGATGATTTAAGCAGCTCCAAAAAGGACAGTGATGTAGGATATCCATGTCTCATACAGCTTTATGATACGGATAAGCATAAAACGATTAAAGAATTAGCGGGACATGTTCCTGGCGCACCTGGATTAGACATTATTCTTGGTTGTTTTGAACTGTGTGATGCAGATGTTCAATATTCAGGGCCGGGTATTTACGATATGCTAAAGGATTCCATTGAAGAGCTTGGTGATGGTGTATATGATTTCATTATAGTTGATACGCCACCGAACCTCGGAATACTCACCTTAAATGCTTTTGTGGCATGTGATTGTATATTGGCGCCTATGACTGCCGACTCTTTTTCCTTAAGAGCTCTCCGTCTTCTCAAGCGTTCCATTGGAATCGTAGAGAAATATGTAAAAAAGGAAGTACCGGTTATCGGACTTTTGGTAACACGCTATGCGGAGAGAACAAGATTGTCTAAAACCATTGAAACGAATATACAGAATGCGGCTATGCGTTTAAATACTTCTGTATTTAATACAAGAATTAGAGTTAATGCGAAAGTGTCTGAAAGCCAGCAGGTTAAACGAAGTATCTTTGAATACGCGCCTGATTCAAATGGTTCTATTGATTATGAGCAGTTTACGGACGAATTTTTAGAAAGGATGAAGAAATATGAGTAGAGGTCGAGGTCTGGAAGGTTTGATGGAAGCAGCTGCTAAGCAGAACGAAATGTTTAACGGCGAAACTAAGGAGAAGGGAAAAACATTAAATTCTCTTTTTGCCGGCAACCCAAGTGCTTCCGATGAAGAGGGTTTGAATAACGAATCGCATAATAATAAGGAAGAAACAGCTTCGCTTGGCGAAGTAAAGACCGTGAGTGATGCTGCCGACACGCCGATAATGAACCCGCCGGTAGTTTCTGTTGAAGCCGAAGATGAAGTAGAGATAAAGGAAAAAACAAAGACCGAAACACGCTCTGCTGAAAAAAAGACTAAGAATCCTAGTAAGAAGAAGGTTTCCGGCAAAGAAAGAACCTTGTCAGAGTACGGAAATGTTATAGGACGCCCTCGCTACGAAGACAAGGGGCTTGAAAAAAAGAAGCAGTATTCCATCTCTCTTTCTCAGTCCACATACGAGGAGATTAATAAGATTGCTATCGAAGAGGACAGACCGTTCTCTAAGATTGTTGAATATGCGCTTTTGGATTATTTAAAGAAAAGATAATTTTTAATGTGTTTAAAAGTGTTTTAAAATGGCAATATGTTATTAAACAGGGCATCTGCCCTGTTTAATTTTTTCTATTGACATTTATTTTTGAATCTGTTAGTATTTAATTGTATAATTTTTTAATTTAATAGCGCTGGATGATTTCAGCACTACGCACTTGATATGAAAATGCAATTGTTCGGTTATGCCGGATTTATTTCGCGTTGTCATATCTTTTTTTATTTCCCCGGAGCCTTAGCCGGTGACGGGAACTATAAATGCCGCAGGTCGGCATATCGGCCATACGCAATGTGCGTATTGGTACTATTAAACGAAAAGGAGGCCGCTTCTTATGAGCTACGGCGTAAAAGAAGTAAGTAACTCTCGCAGATGTCCTATCTGCGGGAAGGCTGAATGGTGTGGTTTTATGTACTCACCAGACGGCGAATTAGTAATCTGCAAACGAAACACGGACGCACAAAAAAACGAAGGATTTATGGGAACTGACGGTCATTTCTACATGTGTGTCGGCATTTCCCGTGGAGACAACAGGTGTTTCATGGATGCCAGTCTGTTAAAGGCTGCAATGGATGCGAGTGGCGGTAAGGAATTTGTTCCGCGAATGCCAGAACCGCCGACACCTGTTGACCCGGTAGACCAGCTGCCGGATCATGAGCTTGATAGATACTATCGAGCAATGATGTCGCATTTGAAGCTGGAGGATATGCACCGGGAGTATCTCCATAAGGAAGGATGGACGGACGAGATGATAGCAAAGTATAATATCGTTTCGTTTCCGGAGAAAGACCGTACACGCTTTAAGTTCCGCAAGAATGTACGGATGAAAAATCCATACCGTAAGCGTCTCGCCAAAGAGATGCTTGAAGACCTCGGCAATCCCAAAGATGGACTGAAGGGTTTGCCTGGCGCTTTTATTTACGGCGAGGATTGGACTTTCACGGGCCCTTCCGGAATTATCTTTTGGCAGTACAATGCTCTTCACCAGATTGTTGGAGTTCGCATTCGTAAGGATTATATGGATGTGAATGGGGAGACTCAGAAAGATTCTGAGGGAACCTATTTCCTTCAAGACGAGGAGAAGTGGTACCTGGTTCCAATGAAGGGGGCTTATAAGCTTCTTTCCGACGGAACCCGTTCGTTCCGCAAGGATGGAATGTTTAAGGGAAAGTATAGAAACTTTTCCTCATTCCATGCTGATGAAAAAGAAGAGAGAGAAAATAACCGGTTAGTAAACATCTACACGAAAGGTGTTGCTGCCGGAAATAAGCTTTCGTTCTACTCCGACAGTTCTCGTGATGATATGTATATTGCATACATTACAGAAGGTGAGAAGAAGGGTGCATTTGCGAATTATACAATGCGTGCACCGTTCATTGCGCTTCCCGGGGTAGATAGTTGGACTCTTCTTTTTAAAGGAAAAAACGGAGAAAGACCTGTAGACATTTTAAGAAACAACGGTTGTAAGGTTATCGTTGTCGCTTTTGATGCCGACAAGGGTACGAATGAAACTGTACTCGATCGTGAACGAAAGACCGTAGAAGCGTTGCGTCAGGAAGGTTTTGTGCTTGGTGTGGCTTCGTGGGATATCAACCTTGGAAAAGGTATTGATGACCTGCTCGCCGGAGGGCATAAGCCGTCGTATGAAGTTTACTAATTTGAAAGGAGAGTACCCTATAATGTAGGGGAAGTGTCGCAAAATGGGAAAGCAGGTGTACACATATTCCATTCGCAACGGAAGCGTTGTGGAGTATAAGGCAATAATGACAGATGAAATCAAGAATAACAGTTTAGTAAGATTTGCGAGGCTTGGTGAAAACGGCAAAGAAGCATGGTGGCAATGGCTGCCTGACGAAGAGGGTGTCGTTTATAATGGGCAATTATGGCTTAGTCAGTCTGATTATCCCTCCGCAGTAGCATGTTTTATTCGCGATACCGAAGCCTATATAAAGATGCATGAGTATAAGCTTGCGGAGCTTAAGTCGAAACTTGATTATCTGAAATCCCTTTAACACCATAAAAAAGAAAGTCGCTATATGGCGGCTTTCTTTTTATTTATTGCGTTTCCATTATGCCTACTTTTATACAGTGGAGGGATGAGCTGTAGCTTGCTATGAATACTTCGTCTGCTCCCTCTACCACTATGGTCATCGCGTCTTTTCGTTCAACATAGTAGTCTTTCAAACGGTATATATTCTGCAATCTTGTAATTATGTCTATTGCTTCGCTTTCAGTTTCTATATATCCTGGCAGTTCCTTAAGATACCAATAATCCGAATCTTCGTCCAGTTCCTCAAGCAGTGGAAGATTGGTGGGCTTAAGATGACATTCGACACCACCAACATTTTTTTCAAGTACCGGACGCAGAGGGTGTGTTGGAAAATTCTTTTTTATTGTCAAAATGTATAGCTTGTCCTCAACCAGTTCATATTCCGGAGCATCTTCGATGATAATTTCAAGATGCCCGTATGGATCATATGCATCCACTTTTCCATCCATAACTTTTAATGCAACCGGCATCCGAAGCTCAATGTTGTTCGGAAACTTCATAAATATTCTTTCATCAAAAGAGAGATTGCTTCGCTTTCGTAAATTATTTCTATGGACGAAGAAGGAGGAGTGCAGGTCCGGGGTGAGGAACATCGTAAGAATAGCGCTTCGTACAAAGTCATTCCAAAAATCCTTTTGTTTTGTCAGCTCGCTATTTATCCGGGCTTCGACTTCCTGTTCTTTTCTTTTTGCGTATGTTTCGTATGTATCCCTCATCATTTTCACCTCACAATTTTTGTTATTGTCATTATACATAGTATCAGGAGTGCCGGACGAGCAATCATGGTTTCCATAGCTCCGCCGCTTTCGAAAAGCTTCATTCCTATGCGTTTTTTGCTGAAAGGAAATAGCAGTGCTATCCTTCCGGATACTATATCTAATATTATATGTGACAGTAGCCCTATTGTAAATGCCAGCACATGCATCAACCATATTCTCTTATCGTTTGCAAATATAATAACGGATATGCCAGCTGCTATCGATATGAAAAAAACGGTAATGGGATAGTGACATATCCCTCTGTGCATTAAGAAGCTTGTATTTTCTCTTATGCGCCTCTTTAATTTTCCAAAGGTAAATGCAGTTATGATTTTAATTAGCGTTTGAACTACGAAAAAGAGGAGAGATACAGGTAACAGTATCTTTCCTGCTTTACTTTTTATTTCATCCACATCCGGCAATAGAGCAGATAATCCACTAATCACTAATCCCGGTACAAGCACATCATATGGTATAACTTTGTCCGATATATTGTGATATAGTAGGGCTGCACCAGCACTTGCAGCTATCCCGCCAAGTAAGTGAGTTTTCCATGTCATATCATCACATCCTTTACACAAGTTGACAAACTCAACTTATTATAATATTACTATAAGTTGATGTGATTGTCAATAAAATGTTGACAAACTCAACATTTTATTGCATTCCTGTTTCTGTTGTGATATTATTAGGTTGGAGGTGATATTGTGTTGCCAGAACTTGACACTTTTTATGAGCGACTCTGTTATGCTAAGGACTCGATTGGACCAAAGGTTCGCTGGCGTACAATAGCAGATGCAATAGGAATAGATAAAGCCAATTTCTCCAGATATAAGAATGGAAAATATTTTCCTTCACCTGTTACACTGCTTAAGATAGCTCGCGAACTTGGTGTTGATGCAAGGTGGTTGGCGGGGAAAGATATAGTCTTTCCCGAAGATGGGATGGAACTGCTTGCTGTTATGTATGAGGCTTTAAACTATGATGGAAAAGCGGAAATATTAGCTGTATTAAAGAATCATTTTGGCCACAATGGTGATATGGAGGGCATATATGAAAGAATCTCGGTACTCTAGCCAATTTATCGGAGAAGTTGTTAAAAATATAGATCCGGTACTTACTACTTTCTTTTCTGTGAATCATAAACTGTATAAATTTCCCGTGCATTCTCTCAGGGAGGCAATATACGAGACGCTTCGCTCTACCATGAAGGGGTGTCTTGTCAAAGAGGAACTTATGTCTGTTATGAATCTAATGAAAAAGAGTAGGTTAAAGAAAAGGACCAGATGGAATGATGACTATACTGAGCGATTGACTTCTTTTCTTGATGGGCGAATTTCTAAAGACGACGCTCGACTTCCGCAACGAATTCTTTTGTTGGATGAATATGAAATCATATCGGCTGTTGAAAAAGAGATAGAGGATACGAGGGCATGGAAAGCCCGTTCTGACAGTTACCTGATAGAATATCCGGGACTTCATCAATCTACTTTCACAGGAGTATGGAATTGCTTCAAATCGGACCTTGCGGTATGTATCTGGAAGTATGTGCTTCGTGAACTTAACGGTAATATTAATTCGTTTTATCGTAGTTACCCGGAAAGTTTTATTCAAAGTCCTTTGTTTGCTCCTTCTTCATTTAACTTAATCATGAAGAAGACCGGGGATAACTTGTTAGAGGAAACAGTATATGACGAGGATGGGAATCCGTTGTTGGCTTTAGTTATACCCGATGGTGGTGAGGATACATTGCCTAAAGTTATGGATGAGACCGATTTAAAAATCCTTAACTCTTTCATCTCATCAATAGATAATGAATTTTACCGTAGTAAATCAACCACCATAGATATAAGGGCTTTAACGCGAGCCGTTGTTGGTTATCGTCCAGGTACTTCGAATTATAAAGCTATTGCCGATAGATGCATGAAGTTAGTTAATTACAACTATACAGTCATGTCCGAAGGTAGTTCATTGGCTTTTAATATATTTGATAATATCGTAATAATAGATGAAGGCTCTAACGAGGTTGTCCTTGATGATGTAGTTTCCGTTATAGACGAGTCAAAGGAGTATACTGTTATTGCAACTTTTGGAGATGTCCTTGCAAATGCGATCATTCAGAAGCAGCTTATTCAAATAACAGAAAAAAATTATGATGCACTGCAAAATCCGATGTCTAAAATTATTTATTATGCATTGGAAAAGGAGAGAGTTTCACTGCATGGTAGCGGCCACCTCACTTGCGTTTATTCCTACACATATTTTCAAAAAATTGTTCGCTTCAAAGTAAAAAACAGGAGTAAAAATCTTAAGTTAATCGATGAAGCTTTGCAGGATTTCGTAGATAACGGTATCTGCATAAAGGAGTTTAACAGACTGGAAGATGGGAGTTATCAAATTACTTTTCTGCCTTTAAGTGACGAAGAGCTGGATGATATTGATTTAAAGAATCCTCTTTTTATTACAAAAAAATAACATTCTCAAATCTACAGTTATGATTATAACTGTAGATTTTTTATGTGTATTTTGGGTTATTGAACCTGCCGGTATATAGAAAAATGTCTACCATTTTTGCGGTTTTTGATGCAGTCGATTAAAAAAATGTCTACCATTTCTGCGGTTTTTGATGCAGTCGATTAAAAAAATGTCTACCATTTCTGCGGTTTTTGATGAACCTCGATATAAAATGTCTACCATTTTTGCGGTTTTTGATGCAGCCAAGGAAAAATGTCTACCGTTTTTGCGGTTTTTATGTGTATTTTGGGTTATTTAACCTGCCGGTATATAGAAAAATGTCTACCATTTTTGCGGTTTTTGATAGGAATGTCTACCTCTTTTGCGGTTTTTGATGAACCTCGATATAAAATGTCTACCTCTTTTGCGGTTTTTATTTTCTCAACAACCTTCTTTTTTATTAATAAATTGTCATTTTTATAATTCTTTTAACAAGTCGATATATTTCAGGGTAGACAAAAATATTCCTAAATTTTTTTGTCTACCATTTTTGCGGTTTTTAATAAGGATGTCTACCGTTTCTGCGGTTTTTTAACGAGGGTGTCTACCATTTTTGCGGTTTTTGATAAGAGTGTCTACCTCTTTTGCGGTTTTTAATGAGTTTGCAATTTCTCTATGTTCTCTGTATATTAGGATTGTAGTTTAATCTTATGAAAGGAGGGTGGAATCGATGACCAGGTATTGTAAGATTGGTAAGGCTGTTCTTACGAAAGCTGTTGGGCTTCAGAAAAACTATGTTGAAGTGATTGATAGTTCTCGTGAAGTTTTGGATATAGAAGCAACCGGGTGCGAACAATGCCGCTGTTATTATGATAAGCAAGTATCGGTTCCAGGCGATGAAATGTATGCTTCTTGCGAAGCTACTTGCGCTTCCTGTCCTCTTAAAAAGATGAAAACTGAGAATGTTTATAAGAGAGTGTATCATAACGAGGCCAATCAGTTTGGATATCAGCCGAGATTAAAGACAAACGCTATTAAACTTTTTATTGCATATCACTTTTTAGAAGTTAATTCTTTTGGTTTTGTTCGTAATGTCAATCTTAAGGAAATAGCTAAGTTATTGAATTGCAATATAAAGACCATTCGAAATAACAATGATATTCTTAGACAGTATGGCTACATCTCATTTAACACGGTTGATACTCATATCATTAATGTTTTGTTGATGGACTATGAGAATTATTTTAAGCCGGCATCCGAAGGTGGCCGCGGTTACATAACAATGTCTGACGCTATTTTTAATGACATGAGGTGTATTGATTCTCTTAATGTTCTCCGTTTAACTTTACGAGGACTGATGGATTATGAATCTGCTTCTTCCTCCTGTGGTATGGAAAAAGAATATGCCGATCTCCGCAGATTACTTCCTAGTTACTGTAAGCGTGGAGTTATTCAGGCTGCCGTTAAAAAAGTTTCCTTGTTTGTCACGGATGTGAGGGACAGCATCGTTCGTTTTGTAATTAAACCAGAGTATGAAGCTCGTCGATTAAAGAAGGAGCAGGAAGCATCCTATAGAAAAGAATTAATGGATTTTGGTTTGGATTTTTGTAATGAAGTGGCACGCATAAATTCCGGCGAAATTACTGCAACATCCTCCAAGTATTCATCCTTCTTTGAAGGTGTAGAGCCATTGCCTACTGGTTATGTTAAATGGGTAGTTACTCCGGATGATGCTTCGGATCTCGCCCAGGAATGCGTCCAGTTCTCTCTTGATAGTGTGATGGATGCGTTGCGGTCTGCATACAAAACATATCGCAGTAAACACATTGCTATAAAAAATCTCGGAGGTCTTGTTCGAACAACTATTACCTCTAAGAACCTTTATTCTACAGCTTTTTAAAATGAAGGTTTTATTTTTGTGCCCTTTTTTAGTATTTTTCTTCTTTTTCACCCATTCTTTTCACTTTTCCCCTGTTGCGGCTAATTGATTTGGCCTAGAGCATCCCCTTCCTTTTATTTTTTATCCACAAGATGGAAACTTTTCGACCTATTGATGGAATACATTCATCCACACAATGATATAATTATCCCGGCTCTCGAATTTTTTCATCCACACAATGAAAGTTTTTTTCTCCTCCCGGGAAAGTTCTATTCTTTGTAGATTTTCAGTTTTTCCTTTGTTTATGCAGGGTATGCGCGCTAGAGTTTAGCAATGAATGTTTTTAACTTATGTCTTTTTAACTCTTGTCTATATATGTATTATGATTCTCCTCTATATACCCTCCTCGCTGTAATCATTTTTCATTACAAATAAGCGGGTATAGAGTTATATATAAACTGTATGCTGCCATTGTAGCATATAATACGATTTAAAACAATTATTTTTAATAATAAGTCTATGATTTACTTGACATTATTCCTTACCATGTATTATAATAACCTTGTAATTTTTTTTAATATATGTCCTGAAGACGATTCTAAGGGACCGCACGAGATATGAAAATGCGATATTCGGCTATGCCGGGTTTATTCTGTTGCATTATCATATCTATTTTTTTTGTCTGAGACGGCAAAAAAACTAAACGAGAGGAGGCTGTGTGCGTGAAAATTGAAGAGATGAAAGCGCACATCGGTGAGGAAGCGGAGATGACCGTGTTTCTTACCGACGCAAACATGACTGCCAATAAGTTCAACAATCGTTGGATGGATTTGGTTGTCTGTGACCACACCGGTTCCACGACGCTCAAACTTTGGGCGGAGGCTATGTCGGAAAACGCAGATCCGACGGAACTGATAGGTCAGCCGGTTGTTGTTGCAGGTCAGATAGACCTATGGCAAGACCGGGGAGGAATGAATGTCATATCTCTCCGGAGAGCAGAAGAGGGAACTTACAAAATGAGTGATTTCTTTACTGCTCTGGATGAGAAGGACGAGGCTTACCTTGTGAGTAGGCTTGATATTCTTTTTAGCCTTGTGGCTAATGAGGAAATTCGTTCATTGCTCCAGCTGATTTTTTCCGAGTCAAGGCGGAAAAAAATGGCAGAAAAGTGTGGTGGCACAAGCCATCATGCATACTTCGGTGGGCTTCTTGCACATCTTGTACAGACTGCGGAGCTTGCAAAGACATCTGCTGATATGTACAGCGTTGTTGGGCCGTATCGAAGTAAGAAGGTCAATACCGACCTTGTGATAGCAGGTGCACTGCTGCACGATGTTGGAAAATTGACTACTTTATCCGACACGCCGGGAAAACTGAGTGACAGAGGTTTTAACTTGGATGCACCGACTGAGAGTGTATTGTATACTACAATGTTTAACAATCAGTTGGAAAAAAAGGTGAAAGACCTTGCGCCACTCGACCATATCATCTTAGCTTGCGGCAACGCAAAGCCGAGAAGCTTGGAAGCAATTATAGTCCGTAATGCGGATATAATGAGTAACCAGGTAGATGCATATGGGTTAGCGTTTTCAAGGAGCGGTAACACACAAAGAGGTGGAACCATTTCCTACTCAAAGGAAATAGGTGCTTATCTCTTAAAAGGAGGGGATGACTGATGAATACGATTTACATTGGTAAGTCGGGGCTGTTTAAGCGGGAGAAGGCACTTGCAATGGCAAGAGCGATTCTTAATCCGAAATGCCTGGATACTCATCCAGATTTCCTTTTTGTGGAGCCGGATAAAGGCAAGATATCCGTTGTCGAGGCTACGAAGATTGCTGAGTTCATTTCCTTTGCAGCAATGGAGGCAGAGGAGAAGGTGGTAGTTATTGATAAGTGCCATCTTGCAACCGTGGAATTTCAACAGGCTATATTGAAGCTGTTGGAGGACGGGGGAAAGAAAGCGTCTTTTATTCTGACAACGGAAGAACCGCTTCTTCCTACAATTCATTCCAGATGTAGGGTGATCGCTGAAAGAGAGTGGTCGCACAGTAGGATGGAAGAATGGATTAAAGCGGAGAATTTACCGTATGACGCAGTGGTGTTGGCTCTTGCGAGTGGGCGCCCTGGGTTGTATCGGGAACTTCTCAGAGATGAGGAGTTTAGAAATAAGGTTGAGCTATTTCAAGAAAATTTGGTGAATCGGCCTCATGAGGCAGTAATTCAGCTGGGAGCTCTTGAAGAAAATTACTATGAAGCGGGAGATAGAGAGAAAGAAAATCTCTTGATAAGTTTCATAGAGCGATTCCTTAGCCAGCACCTCCTTGACACTATGGTGCTATCGGTTGAACAGATGCTTTCGGCAATCGACATTTGTTCCGATGAAAGGAACAATATACGAAACCGGGCATATGGGAAAACTGAGAGTTTTCGCTTTTACCGAACTCTTCATTCGGTATTATGCGGTGGCTGATAAACAGCCAAAGTAGCTTGTACCTCATTATTGAGGGAAATATTTTTTAAACGATTGGAGGCGAGTACCCGTGGTAAGACGCAGAGCGCAGCGGGGAACAAAAAAATGAAGAACATCGAGATTTTAAAGGAAATGTTGGCAGACAAGGGTATCACCATTGGTGAAGGGTTTAAGTTGGTGATTAATGAAGGCGAGCAGAAGCAGTATCATTTTAAAAAGGATAATGGTGCTATTGCTGCAGCAATCTTTGCAAGAGTAATTGACGGTATGAAATCTTCGGAATTAGCAAAGTTTGTGAACGAGGTGCTGATACCGGCGTTTGAATCAGAGGCTTGTGGAGATTTCAAAAACAACAACATTGAACCGTCGGAGACTCTTATTGGGTTGTTAAAGAGCGGTGAGATAATACCTGCGGCTGTCAATAAGGAGGCAAATTTGGAATTTGTCAATCGTTATGTACACCGAGATGTAATGGATTTATCCCTTTATTATCGTCTTATTGTAAAGAACGATGAGGGTGGGTTATCTTCCATTATTATTGATGAACATATGCTGGAGATTACCGGTATTACCGAAGAAGAGCTCTTCGATAGAGCCAAAAAGTATATTCAGAAGCATATGGAGTGTGCAAGCATGGCAGACATTTTTGCCGGCACTGCTATGGAGAGTGAACTCAGGGAGCAAGAAGACGCCAACTGTGATATGCTTGTGGTTAGATATGGCCGTTCGTTATTTGGAGCTGGTGTTCTTGCTATGGCGGCTATTGACGAAGAGATTTTATCTTGTCAGAGCGAACAGTACCCTGTATATATTCTCCCGTCCAGTATTCACGAGCTTATCTTGGTAAAAGATAGAAGTGAGCGTGGAATTGAAGCCGATTACATTTGCGACCAGATTACAGATGTAAATATCTATCGTGTCGAGGTTGAGGAGCTGCTTTCAAATAGCCTGTATGTTTTACAGCCGACGGGCAAAGTAGAATTGGTGAAAAAGGGAAAGCCGCTTGACTTTACCATTAGTGAAAAGAAGCGTTTAGAGAGCTTTTTACGATGCATGATGGGATATGAGGGTGAAGCAGAGGCCGTTTAAAATCGAGAAAGGAGAAGTACCGGGCAGTAATGAATTTAGCCCGGGAAATATGACGATGAGAAAACTTATTTTTACCGCAGTGAATGCGGTTACGAGTAGTGAGTTACTTGCGGTTGTTCCGCATCGTGTGATTTGTAATGGTATGGCGATTGTCTACCGTTATGTAGAGAATGGTCGTTTTACAAATGTTATTACGCACGAGGTTGCAATGGAGCTTGGTTTTACGGAGCCGCAGCTCTACGAAATGTCTTTAAATAATTTTAGACATTTCCTTCCGGTACTTAAGGAAGAAGATGATGGTGTCTACACTATCGCTTCTCTTACGAATGAACTGGTTGGTCCGAGCATGGTATTCATGCCGGAGCTTCTTGACAGAGTTTTAAATAAGACCGGAGAGGAACAGGTGTATGTTGCTATTGAGCCGGAGCGGACAACAGTTTCCACGAAAATCGCCAGCGTCTTTAATCGGTTGATGGAGGGAAATGTTATCGGCCGCGTAATGAAGTACACACGCCAGGGATTCACAACTATAGGTTTTGCACATCAGATTTAATTAAATGAAGGAGGATAGTACCCGAGTAAGACCGGAGAAGCGTCGGGGAAAAAAGATTATGAATAAGATTATTGTAATGGGAAGATTACCGAGAGACCCGGAAGTAAGATACTCCACAGGAGCAAACGCAACCGCTGTTGCGAATTTTAGTGCTGCAGTTGACCGTCGTTTTAAGAGAGATGGTGAGCCGGATGCTGACTTTTTTAACTGTACTGCTTTTGGAAAGCAGGCGGAGTTTGTTGAGAAGTATTTTAAGAAAGGCATGAAGGTAGTCATTGTTGGTAGATTGCAGAATGACAACTACACCAACAAAGAAGGCCAGAAGGTGTACAATGTACGCATTATGGTTGAAGAGTTGGAGTTTGCTGAGAGCAAGCGTTCTGGCGAGGAAAGTGGTGCTGGAGCTGGTAAAAAGCCGACGGCGCAGGTTGATGGAGATGGATTCATGAACATCCCGGACGGCATTGACGAGGAGTTACCGTTCAACTAAGAAGCTTATTCATACTATGGGGCATTGTACTAACGGTACAATGTTCCATAGGAACAAATTAAACGATTGGAGGCGAGTACCCTACATAAAAAAGAGAGAGTAGGGGAAATAGGAGATTATGATTAAAAATATTTTAAAGGCAGTTTTAGCAACAGCACTTATGTGTGCATCGTATTATGGTTTTTTCGTTCTTGAGGCGGAGCAGTTTGCATGGATCAGATTGATTCTTTTCATTCAGGGTGTTGTCTGGATGGCAATTGCCTATGAGTGGGGCATGGACTGTGTGGCCGAGGAAAAACGCATACCTCTTTTGGTAACAGAAGAAGATGAGTGGGACGAGGAATCATTCGATAAAGGACTGTAGAAAGGTGGGGACAGATAGTAATGTCTGTTCCCTCTTTTGGAAAGGAGGATGTATGTTATACAATGATTATCGGCCTCAGAAGTTTTCGGAGGTTGTAGGTCAGAAAGATGCTATTGAAAACATCATGGCGCAATCGGCGCGTGACAAGTTTTTCGGTGTATACATCCTTTGCGGACAGTTCGGTAGTGGTAAAACTACTACGGCACGCATCATTGCAATGGCTGCGAACTGCGAGCATAAGGATGAGAATGGCAACCCGTGCGGAGAGTGCGAGAGTTGCCGTTCTATTAGAGATGGTGTTTCACCGGATGTACAAGAGATTGCGGCGGCTGTAAGTACCGGAGTAGATACTGTTCGTGAGATTTGCGATACGGTAGCATATCTTCCGGTTGCACTTCGCAAGAAGGTGTACATTATTGATGAGGTGCAGGCTTTATCGAAGGCAGCGTTTCAGGCTTTCTTGAAAATGCTCGAAGAGCCGCCGGCACATGCCATCTTTGTTTTGGCCACCACGGATGTAGGAGCAATCCCGCCGACCGTGCGTAGCCGTGCAGCTACTTATTATTTTAAGCAACTGACACAAGAACAAATTTCTGGACATATCAGAATGGTTTCTGATAAGGAGAAGCTTTCCGTTACAGAGGACGCTTGTGCAGTTATTGCAAAGTATTCGCAAGGATCTATGCGTAATGCATTGTCCTTGTTGGATATTGCGACGCAGGACGGAAAGCCGGCAACGGGCGAGAAGGTGGAAAAGCTCCTCGGAGTTTCGACGCCAGACGCCGTATTTGCTATTATCCGGGATGTGCTTTCCGGTAATGCCGGGAGCATCGTTACTGGATTAAACGCCCTTGCGGAAGGAGGGGCGGATCTGTCGGTTCTTGTATCGGACATGTTGAGCGTTGTTTCGGACCTCACTGTTGCATCCGTTAGCCTGGATAGTGTGAAGGGAACAGAGCATTACTTATCTCTTGTTAGGGAGACGGTGGTTCATGGTTCTTCTTTGCGTTTTACTGCTTTGGCCGATGGGCTTTACGAGGCAAAGTATAGAATGGGTAAAACACCGGAGCTGTCTACTCTTATTGTATCATTGGTTCGTCTCGCGAGACGAAGCGATGTGGTGGAATACAAGGAGGCGCCGGGAGAGGATGTAACTACGCTTCGCAATATGGTATCCGCACTTGAAGCTAAACTTCGTGAGTTGGAAGACCGTATTGCCAGTGGGATTGAACAGACACCGGTAGAGCGCATTGTAGAAATGCCGCTGCCGGCGGAAGTACAAGAGGAATTGTCTGTCTGTGAAGAAGATGAGGTTGAGGAAGTGTCTGCTGAGGCGGATGTAGTTGCGCCGGAAGAAAAGAATCTTTCTGTGGAAGAAGAGGGAGTGGCGGAAACCGTTCCTTATGAACAGGAAGTGGATTCTTCGGAAACGGAAACTGCATCGGTTGAGGTTGTTCAGACGGAAACTGCTACAGTGGAAGATAATGCTGAGGAAGAGGATGAAGAGGAAGAGGAAGATTTCTTCGCATTCATTGGACTTAGCAGCAAGAACAAACAAAAGCAACAAGACGGAGCTGCGGGTGATGCGTGGAGGAATCAGCATAAGCTTGAGACTGATGCGGTATACAAGGCAGTTATGAGTTGTTGTAGTGTTACGGAGAAAGAGGGAGCGGTAGTTATCGATTCCGAGTTTCCGGTAGCAAAAAGATTTACAAATACCTTGCTTTACGCATATGAGCGGAGAGGGTATGATATATCCGGCATAAAGGTCGGTTAGAGAATAAGAGTGATGGCTTCGGTCATCACTCTTTTCTTATTTATATATAGTAGAAATAGCGGTGATGTGTGTGGGACTGCCATGGATGTTTGATGGCTGTCTTTTTTTCGACTTTTTTAAAAAAAATTTTTAAAAAATGCTTGACATAAGTGGGTTTGTTTTGGCACTGTATTTTATAAGGAGGAATAGACCATGCGAGTTAATATTATCTATGGTGTTGCTAATATTAGTGATTCGGCAAGAATACAAATTCGTAAGGCCCTTACCGCAGCGAAGCATGAAGTAGTTGACGATAGCATTGTGCGCGGAATAAAGAGTGGGATAGACCAGGCGGTGGCCTCATATGCAAGCCCGGAGCAGTTGGTACTTATTTTGTCTTGCCGTTTGGAGGAGAAAAATCCATTTACCATCAATGACCTTTTACGGTATCAGAAAGAAGTGCCGAATGTTAAGATTGTCTTCGTTATAGAAGAGGACATGAAAGGTTCAGAACTTTTAAAGGATATGTCGGATAACGGAATGTATCTCGCAATGTATAGCAGGGAGACATCCGCAAATCTGATTACAAATCTGATTGTGACCGGGCGTACTGTGGAAGAAGCTAAACGGTATTATGGTGTGATTGGCGTAAAGAATGTGTCCAAGCAGATAACGATTGATGGTGCTATTGCACATATGACACAGCCGGTAAAAAATAATAAAGAGTATTTGGAGCGTATCCGTTGGGTTCGGAGCGTAATCGGTTCCGAGGACGCATTCGTTGTGTGTGTGAAGCGTCTGCCGGACGAGATAAAGGATGTGCTTGCGGATACCAAGGCTTTTTATCCGTATGTGGAAGATTATGTTATTACCAGAGCAAGTTCTGTTGGCCGTTCGGATGATAAGAGTGGTGGCAGTCTTTTAGGTAAGTTTAAGAGCAAAGCCGGTAAGAGTAAAGAAGATAAAAAAGAAAAGGAAGAACTCAGTAAGCAGACAGCTGAGGAAAAGGCTGCCGCAGAAGCCGAAAAGCGGGCGGAAGCCGAGAGAGTTGCCTTAGAGAAAAAGGCTGAGGCAGAGAGAATAGAAGCCGAGAAGAAAGCTGAGCGTGAGCGTAAAGAAGCTGAGAAGGCTGAGGCTCGTGAACGCAAGGAAGCCGAGAAACAGGCTGAGCGTGAACGGAGAGAGGCAGAAAAAGCTGAAGCTCAGAAGAAAGCCGAAGAACTCCGGGCGCAGCAAGAGGAAGAGCGTAGACTTCGTGCAGAGGAGGAGGCGCAGAAGCGTGCCGCACAGAAAGACCTTGAGGCAGAACTTGCGGTATTGCAGAAGCAGGCGGCAGCGGAGAAAGCAGAGCAAGATGCACTTCGCCAAGAGAGAATCCGTATTGAAGCAGAAGCAAAGGCTAAGGCAGAAATGGAGTATCGGGCGGCTGAGGCTGAAAGGAAGCGTGCGGAAGCTGAGGAGCGTGCGGCGGCAAAGGCGGCGGCAAAGGCGGAGCGTGGTGGTCTGTCTGGTTATGCTACGGGTGGAGCAAAGAAGAGTCCCGCAGTTACCGTTGGCCGAGAGGATATCTGTATCTACTCATTGAGACACGGTACCGGAACATCATATGTGGCAGCTTCTATTGCAAACTATTTGTCAAAGAACCGGAAGGGGGATGTTTCCCTGGTTCTTAATGATACCGACTATACGGATGAGATTGTTTCACCGAGAGTGGGTGTATTCCCGTGGACGAGAGAAGGGGAGGCATTTAACAAGTCAAATTATATCGTACATGATATCGGAGTGTATGGTGAAATGACGCCTGACCGTAGGGTATCATTGCAGAGAGCTTCGACAAAGATTATTCTTTGTAAGGCTGATGGCAGGTTCTTAACCAGACTGGCGGATCATGTTGAATCCATCGATACGAAGGATGTGATTTTCATATTTACTGAGTTGCCGGCCGAGTGGGAAAAGAGGGTGTATGATGTGATGGACTTCACACGAAATGTATATTGTATTCCGACTTTTTATTCGCTGTCTCCGAATGCTCAGGTATTGAAAGTTTATAATGAGATATTTAAAAGGAAGTAGGTGATGGCAGATGGATTTTGTTTTAGAATTTATTGAACAATACAGTCCTTCACCGAGAGTTATGTTTTATCTGATGATTTTCTATGTGGCAATAGTGATTATTGCCACAGTAGCATGGTGTGTGGCTTTGTTCTTGGAGGTAACGAAGAAGCGGGCATCAAAGCTGAGTAGGAAATATGGAAGTGCAAAACCAACGGACAACAAAAAGAATATAGTGAAGCTTGTTGTACAGGGGTTGATATTGGCAATGGCGTGGATATTTTTTGTAATTGTATTTTAATTACAGTGTGTATTGGAAAGGGTTAGGTAATGTTTGATTTTACAGCAGAGCAGTTGTTATGCATGGATTATCGCACACTGAGAAAGTATACCGAACAGGCAGTGTTGCGTAAGCCGTCTCTCGGGGAAAAAATGCGAGAGGCCCAGCTGAGTAAACTGAGTGAGATTGCGGAAGCAAATCCGATGAGAAGAGCGAAGATACGATGTATTAGTGCTTATCTCGGAGTCGCCGATCCGTATCCGATAAATAATAAAGTGGAGGAAGCATAAGATGAGAGCGAAAAGTGCAAAGAAAGGTATAGTTATTGTTTTCGTAGTATTGCTGATTGTAGCAGGTGCATTGTGTGCCGGTTACTTTGCAACGAAGAAGTTGATTTTCACTAATTACGAGGTTCGCATTGCCGAGTTGGAGACTCAGGTAAATACGCATACTCATAATGTGTTCGTGGCAAATCAGGAAATTGAGATGGGGACGGAGATTACAATGGATATGCTTCGTGTGGAGTCTCAGCTGATTACGCAGACTGCAGGTTTGTTCCAAGATGGAGACATTGGTAATAAGGCACTTGTCAATATTCCGGAGGGTGCAGTAATGTATTCCGCATACAGCAGCGGAAGAGAGGATGACGGTACCGCTCGTATGGTTGAATACACCTGTATGTATTTATCTGCCACCTTGAATAAGGGTGATTATGTCGATGTCAGAATCCGTTATCAGAATGGTGAGGATTTCTGCTTATTGTCCAAGAAGCAGATTGAGGAGATTGCCATTGCATCCAAGTCTATTCATTTAGTAGTAAATGATACAGAGATTCAGATGATGTCCTCCGGTATTATCGATGCAAACGAATTTGATGCGGTAATCTACTGCGTAAAGTACACCGCACCGACCATTCAGGAGCCGTCTTTGGTTACTTATATTCCGAGAGGAGAGAACCTTGCTGTAATGTATGATGTAACCAGTGAGGAGTATAAGAACTTTATGAAGCAGAGAGGTGAGTTGGAGGAGCGTCTTATTAGTACCGAAGAGGTTGTTGAGCGCCCACCGGTTGATATTAGTAACTTCACTGATGCCAGAGGTAAGGAACAGTCCAATACCAATGATACCGGCCTTACTTCGACTCCGGTAACAGAGGATGTAACGGAATAATAGTTTAAGCTGAGGGGATGCTGAAAAGCGTCCCCTCTTTCTGTGCAAATTTATTTTGGGATTTTCGTCCTATTGGGGTTGACATTTCTTTATTGCGGTACTATAATGAACCACAGATGGGTTACAAGTAACCCATAAAATTTTACTTTCGATGGGTTACAAGTAACCCATAAAATTTTACTTCGGATGGGTTACTTGTAACCCATAAAGAGAAGAGCGTGTGTCAGAAATAGGTTAGTAGAGAAGAGGGATAGTTATGCCGAAGACAGAATATACGGAATTTGGACAAACGGTAGCGTTAAAGTTATTTATGAGTGGTATGACACAAGCCGATCTTGCAAAGAAGATTGGATGTAGCAGGCAGTATCTTCACAAGATTTTAAGTGGAGAGAGGAGTGGTACCAAGTATACGGAGATGATATGCTCCGAGCTTGGTCTGGAGTATTCGGAGGGACTGAACGGATAGTCGGCTGGAGGTATTTTACAAGAGAGGAGTGTTTACGGTGCAAGTGACAGACAGAGCAAATTCGAATTTAGCAGAAGATTGGTTGTTTGAGTATACAGATGGCGAGCATTTGGAAGATAGCCCGGAATTTCTTGAGGCGGTAAAGAAGATTACCAACCTGATAGAACGACCGGAGGTGTACCCGGTATACAACGACGGGAATGCGATACCGCAAGTCGGAGAATATGTGCTTGTAAATGAGAAAGAGTGTCAGTCTTTTACCCGTGAGCATGGCGGTCGTTATCGCAATGATTATAAGTTTAGTAGACGCTATTTTGGCGAAGTGATGGCGATTCATCCTCATGTTATTGTATTGAAAACTCATCGTGGAATGGTGAGTGAGCGGATTTTGGATTTCAAGGTTGGAATATTGAGATACGCAAAGCTAAAGAAGGTTCCGGATCGTCCGGAGGAAATCAGTTACGATGAAAGACTCCTTAAGACATTTATTAAGTCCTTTGAGAGTTTGTTGGAGGAGTAGCACCGTATAAATTCGGTGAGAAGGGAGGATGCCTATGGCATTTGAAAAAAAAGAAGAGTTATGTAAGGTATGTGAGAAGCCGGTTAATTTTTCTTCCATGGTTGTGTTGGATGGTAGGAAGATTGTGTGTGCGGAGTGTGGTAAGAAGATTGCCGGGTCTATGGGGTATGCGAAAATAACCGGAGATGCGGTAAGCAGTACGCATGTAAAAGAGGATGCATCTTGTAAAAAGACCAGCGATGATACGGGAAAGTTTTTAAATCCGAAGGAAATCAGGGCTCAGCTTGACCGGTTCGTGGTAGGTCAGGACGAGGCTAAGAAGATTTTGGCCGTGGCAGCCTATAATCATTATAAGAGACACGCTATCGGTGATAAAAATATTGAGAAGAGTAATATCCTTCTTATCGGTCCGACGGGTGCAGGTAAGACGCATTTAATGAGAACTCTTGCGAAGATTGTGGATGTGCCGCTTGCAATTGTCAGTGCAACCAATCTTACCGAGGCCGGTTACATAGGTGATGATGTAACAACGATTCTCGAATCATTGCTCTCCGCTGCCGGCGGTGATATTGATAAGGCGCAGAAAGGCATTGTGTTTATTGACGAGATTGATAAGCTTGCTGTAACCTCCTCTGCATCCAAGAGTCAGGTTGGCGGAAAGGGTGTGCAGCAGGCATTGCTTCCTATTATAGAGGGTAGCAAAGTAATGGTACCGATTGGTAGGAAGGGTAGTGAGCAAAAGGTGGAGATTGACACCACACATATTCTATTTGTATGCGGCGGTGCTTTCCCGGATATTGCTGGTATTGTTGAAAAGCGGTTAAAGGCGGGTACGGTAGCAAAGCCGAGCATTGGATTTGGCGCCACCTTTGAGGAAGAGGAGAAGGATGAGGATATCTTATTAAAGGTAACGAATGAGGATTTGAAGAAGTTTGGTTTTATTCCGGAGTTTTTGGGAAGACTTCCGGTGCAAGCAGCGCTTCATGATTTATCCGTAGATATCCTGAAAAGGATTATGTGTGAGCCGGAGGATTCTATTGTAAGTCAGTTCCAGGCACTCTTTGCTTATGATGGTGTATCACTGTTCTTTGACGAGGAGGCATTGTCTGCCCTTGCGAAGAAGGCAAAGGAGGCCGGAACGGGAGCTCGTTCTCTTAGAAAGGCGATGGAGGAATTATTGCTCGACCTCCAGTACGAGATTCCTGGAACGGAATATAAGTCGGTAACGATAACAAAGGAGTTTGCCGAGGGGACGGCAACGCCGATTTTGGCATATTAAATAGTGGGGTGTTATATGGGGGTGTAGTGTTTTTAGAGCATCCCCATAACTATGCAAAAATTATTTAAAAATCATGCGAAATAATTTGAAAAAGGGCTTGACATAAGTGGCTTTGTTTTGGCAAGATTTTCTCATGGGAAGAACAAAAGAAAGGTTGTGACATTGTGAAACAGATAGGATTTGTTGGAATCGATAGTACGGATATTGTGATTTACCTTGCACGCTTACTCTCATGCAATGAGAAGAAGGTGGCGATTGTGGATTATACGAAGCGCCATCAGCTGATCCAGACGGCTAATGTGCCGGATGTTTTATTCGGCAGCGGCAGTTATTATAAGGACATCCTTGTGATAGCGGCGGACGCAATGACGGATGATAAGGAATTAAGAAGCTGTGAGTACATATTCCATTATTTCGGTGCTGTTATGTCTCATCCGCAGATTGCAAACTGTATTGAATTGTTCTTCGTTACGGATATGGCTTTGAGCAATGCGACTATGTTTAAGGGTATTACTTGTTCGGAAGATACAAAGAAGCGTTGCATTGTCAGAAATGTGATTGATGTGAAGTATAAGATTAAGTTCCTGGTTGAAGCAATGGAGCAGGGCTTCAATGCTAAGGAAGTGATTCAGATTCCGTATAATGAAAACGATTACCGAAACCGTTGTTACTTGTGCATTGACACCAAGCATAAGTTAAAGCTGAAAGAAATGTCGGAAACAATGTCTTTGGTAGTGACAACGCTTTTCCGTGAGTGGGAAGAACTTACCGACAAGCAGTTAAAGAAGATTATTAAAAAGGCATAGGAGGAAAGACCGTGGGTAAATTAGTTGTATTTTGGTCCCCGTGGCACGGGCAGGCAAAGGTTACTGCGAATATGAGTGCGGTTGCATGTCTTCTGAACCATGATTTGGATGAGCGAGTAATTATGTCGCACTCTCAGTTTAATATGGCGGACCTTGAGGGTATGTTCAATTTCCGTATGGAGCAGGAGAGAAGTAAGACCATTTATGGCAATGCCGGTCTCTCTGCATTGATTCTTCGTGTAAAGCAGAGCTGGCTTACTGAGGAGATGATTGATGAGTGTCTTATGCCGGTTGCTTCGACAACAGGACTCTATCTCCTTCCGGGTACGGAGGAACATACTGATGTATTAAAAGAGTCTGATACAGAGGACCTCGTAAATGCTCTTCTTGGTAGAGATATTAAGAATCATTATGAATGGGTGTTTGTCGATGCATCTGCGGGTGGCAATTCTTTGTCGATGCGTTTATTAGCGGCAGCGGATGTGGCTGTGATTAATTTGTCTCAGAATATTGCGACATGGGAAAAGTTTATGACGGACTATCCGGAGCTGGCGGCAATGAAGAATGCGATTTTTGTCGTGGGCGGTTATGATGATGATTCAAAGTATAACAGAAGAAATTTAGTTCGTATGTATGAGAATCTTTCCAATAACAATGTTGGAGTTGTACCTTATAATACAGGGTACATGGATGCAATCTCTGAAGGTGCTGTTGCGAAGTTCTTATTTGCAAACGAGGGTGCGAAAAAAGGTGAGGAAAACTACGAATTTATTACCGAGTGTCGTGCGATTAGTAACATGATTCAAGGTGTTGCCCGGAAAGGAAGTGTATAATGGACATACTTCTTAATGTTGCACTGATTGCCGGTGTAACGCTTGCGTTTATTGCGGCAATCATCTTTCTTCTTGGAAAAGGGAAAGAGGCAGAAGAAAAAAATGTAAAGTTTAATTATAGGGTGCTGTGCGTTGATGTGCAGAAGATGATTAATGAACATGTATCAGCAAATGTAATGGGACTTGGTTTAACAGCTCAGGCAGTTAAAAACCAGGAGAAGCAGAGACTTGCAATTTCCAGCTATGTAAGAACCTGTTGTTCCGACACCGGTTCCCGTGAGGCATTGAAGGGTATTATCCGAAGCTATCTGTCCGGTGAGCGTGGGGTTGATGAACGGAATATCTTACTTGCAATTCCGTTTGATAATCCGTCTCAAATGACGGCTCGTCAGATGGCAGAGGCGTTGATTTATAAGTTTGACGAAGGAAAAGACATCGGCTTTTTGAAACTCTTCAAGGATTATGGATGGGGAGCGACGCGAATCATTGATGGTGTTGAGGATATTTACGAGGTAACGGAACAGAATGTTCGAGATACATGGAATCAGGTGTGTCCGGAATTTTCCTATGCAGAGCGTCTTAACATTCTTACTCAGATGATTTATTCCGACTGTTTTGGCCTTGGTATCGCAGATATATATAATCAGCAGAAGGGTAGTGTCGAGGAGTATCAGATTGGTTTATGCGGATTGCCGGGGGCAAATTACCGCTACCAGGATGAAGTCCTTGCATTAGAATCCTCCGGCAGAGTGGCGGCGGAGTACAGTAAGGATAGTTTCCATATCGTTATTCGTGGTAATGCGGTTCGTCTTTCTTTCCTTACTTTCGGAACGGATGATGAGTTACAGAGAGTATTGCGTAACTTACTTAAGGATACAAATGCCGGTGAGTTGACCGTAGCGGACCCGAAGAAAGTAATCGATGCAGTTGACGGACGAAGAATTTCCGTATCAAGACCGCCGGCATCCGATGCATGGGTAGGCTTTGTAAGAAAGTTCGATACGATTGACAAGATTACTGTAAAAGATTGGTGTGCCGCAATGAAGGATGGGGATATTGCTGGTGAGGCGGTAACTCATATTGTACGAAGCGGTGCTGATATTGGTATCACCGGTGAAATGGCTTCCGGTAAGACGACACTTACACGAGGCGGATTAATGGAAATCAGACCGGAGCTTGCTATTCGAGTAATCGAGGACGGTTCTTTGGAAATCAATGGCCGTAAGTTCCTTCCGGGAAGAAATATATTGGCTCTTCGTGTTACCCCTTCTACTCCGGAAACCGATGTGCTTGCGTTTGTTCGTAAGACTACGGGCCAAGTATTTGTAGTCGGAGAAGTAACCGGTTTGCCGATGGCGAACCTTACCATGAACCTTTCCAAGATTTCACAGCAGACGATTTTCTCCGCCCATTATACAACGACAGAGGAAATGGTTGCAGACTTTACAAATGCAAAGCTTTGTATCGGTGGTTATACAAATGAGAAGCTCGCAGAGATGGATGCAGTACGAGCATTGCAGTTTGATGTTCATGCGGCAAAGAAGAGAGGTATTCGTTATATTCAGAGAATTAACGAGATTATTCCGAGATTCGATTTTGAGTCCGAGTTTGCTTCGGACAGCGTAACCTCCGATAATGCAAGAGTAGCGCTTGCGGAAGGTGTCCGTGAAGTTCGTAAGCAGCTTGGTAAGATTAGAGCATATGAAATTCGTCCGATTCTTGAATACAATCTGGATGAAGAAAAACTTATTTTCCATAACAAGCCTTCGGAGCGTTGCTATGAGAAAGCAAAGTGGTATATGGCAAGTGAGCAGTATGAGGAGTTTGTGAGATTTTTCGATTGGCTTGAGACAAGGGCGAAAGCATAGGAGGGAGTTTGAATGGATAAGGCTTTAAGTATTTTGATTGTGCTTGCCTCCATTGGTGCAGGTATCATGTTGATACTGGCATTTATGTCCATGCGAGTTATTGCATCTTCTGCTGCGGCAAAAGAGATTTTAAAGGAAGCAAAGCTTCGCGAGAAGTTTGAAAAGAGAGAGCGTATCCTGTCACGGTTCTACCAGCTTATGACAAAGATACCGTTTGGAGGACGGTATCTGAAAAAGACGGAGAATATGTATGCAATGATTTGTCCGTATGAGCAGGGGTATCTACATCGACTGGCGGCAACTACTTCGGTAATGGCTGTAATGCTTTCTATCGTGGCATCTTTTGCAGTAGCGGCGCTTGGAATGATTATGGAAGGACATATCACGATATACTGTTTTGCATGTATTGTTTTTGAAGTGTATGTTGTATGCAAGGAAGTGTTGCAGAGCCGTGTTTCAAAGACGGAAATGCTTATGATGAATGACCTTACCCGGTACATCGCAGCAGTAAAACATTTATATGATTATTATAAGAACATTCCGAGAGCGGTACTGGAGGCTTCGGAGGGATTACACTATGAGCTTCGGCTTCATGCATTGCACATGAATGAAATCCTTTCGGCGGCGGACCGTGCCGAAAGAGTAAAAGAGTATGCGCTTTCACAGAGAACGAATCGCTACCTTAAGATGTTTATTGTACAGGCATTTGCGGCTTCTGAGCGTGGTGATGTGAAGAGTAAGCTCGGGGAATCTATTTTCTCGAAGAATATGGAATCCTTGCGTTTGGAGATTATGCAGGACATTCGTATGAAAGAAAAGCGTGCATACCGATTAAAAGGCTACACCTTTGTTGCGGTAATACCGATTTTCTTCATGGAAGTATTGAAGATGTGGGGTGTTGACTTTTCACCGGAAATGATTAACTTCTATAACGGTGCCGGACATTTTGTAGTCGTTCTTTCCTTCCTTGCAACGATTTTTACATATTCTATTTTAACCAAGGCAAGAGAAGTAAACGAGGAATGGGCCGAGCAGAGCGCAGAGTATCTACAGTCTATTGCAAATAAGGGTACTGTGAAGCGTGCGTTGGAGAAGGTAGAAAAGTCTCCGAGAAAGCTTTTCAAGAATGTGCGGAGAATGCTGGTTGACTGTGGTGATAATACATCGCTTTCCGTGTTTTTTCTAAAGATGGTAAGTATCGCTATTATGGCGGTGGCCTTTGGACTTGTGTTCCTTGGAGTAATCCATCACAATGCAAAAGTAAGACTGATGAATGATCCGGCGGGCATTGAAACAATTATTACCTCCGTATCTTCGTCACAGTTGGAACTTGTTGAAAATACCGTGTTGATACTGGCGAGAGAGAATAAGGGTAAGTCCCTTACAATCGAACAGTTATCCACCAAATTCCAAGAGAGAATACCGACTGCGAATATTTCCATTGTAAAGGCAGCGGGAGAAGAGATATACCGAAGAATTGAGCATTATAAGAACGAGTATATTCATTGGTATGAGTATGCGGCGGTGTTGTTATTTGCAACGATATGTTCCTTTGTGCCGGTTATCTCACTAAATTACCGACATAAGCTGATACTGGCCGGAAAAGATAATGAGGTAAGACAGTTCCAGGCAATTATATTGATGGAGCGAATTTTCCCGAATGTAACGATTGTCGGCTTATTGGAAGAGATGGAAACCTTTGCAGTTATGTTCAGACCGTCCATCCGGGAGTGTATTAATAGTTATTCTTCCGGACCAAGACAAGCACTCCTTAACCTTAAGGAACAGGAGAAAGACCATATCTGGTTTACGGAGTTGATTGACGGATTATTGTCTGCGGATTCCGTAGGTATCGAGGCAGCATTTGAAGAGGTAGAGCATAACAGAGAAATGTTTGAGAGAGTGAAGGAGTTAGAGGGAGAAATGGAGCTGGATAAAAAGAGGGACAGTACGGACCTTTTGGCAAACCTTCCTATGACTATTGTGCTTGTTGGATATTTCATTATTCCATTCTTTGCAAATTCTTTTGCGGGAGTGGGCGATATGTTTGAAATCATGAAGACGATGCAGAACATCGGATTTTAAGAAAGAGGTGACTACAAATGAGTGAAGCCAGAAAGTTTTTGCTTATGGCTGTCGGTTTGATTATAACGGTTACTCTGTGTTATTACGGCTTCTCTTTATTAAGAAGAGGAACTGATATGGCGGATTATGTAGCTCAGTCGCAAGACAAAGGACTGACAGAAGCAAAGGAATATGGTCTTTTAAAGTATGATGGCTATACCATTAACGGCAGCACCACAATCAATTATATTAAGACGGCAGTAACGGATTACGGCGTAGAGGCACGCCTTACGAAAGTTGTAGCCGGTGCTCCGACCTATGGGGTGATTGATGATACAGCCGACTTCTCGCTGATGCGAGATGTGACATCTCCATCGATGTACATAAATCCGTTAAAGGAGTATAAGTGTACAGTACACAAGGATGCGAATGGGGCATACTCGTACATAGAAGTAGTAGAACAGTAACAAAGGCATTATGCGCACCAGCGTATAATCATAGATTCTAGGCTTTCCCCAATGAGCCTTAAAACATACCAAATTATAATTAAAGAGGAGAAGAAAACATATGAATAACGCAGTAAAGTTTTTGCTCGCAGCAGTGAGCCTTATCGTAGTAGTATTATTAGCAGCTTTTATCATCAACACCATGAACAAGGGCCGTGGCTCTGCAAATCAGTCCTTAGAGTCTTACGACAACATGATCGGTCAGTTCGACGATATTAAGTTTTCTGTTTATGCAGACTCCACTACTTCCGGTTCTGATGTAATTAACCTTTTAAAGAACCTCAATCCGTCTGATGGTGTGAGCGTTGTTGTTATCAACAAGGTTCCGTCTACTGTGACCTATACCAATACTTCCGGTACTTTAAGCGGTACTGACGGTACAAATACTTATAACCTTGCAGATGTGAGCGATAAGACTAAGACGGCATCTTACATTAACTCCCTTGCATCTTTCTCCGGTGCTGTTACCAGAGATGCGAACGGTGCTATCACCACGGTTACTTTCACTCAGCAGTAATATGAATCAAACCCTATGCTCATGCATTCGTCCGTGTGAGCATAGGGAAATAATAGGAAAGGAGATACGGTTATGGGTCCGGCAAGAAAATTTATTGACCTCGCTTTTGATTTGATAATCTTGATATTGGGGCTTGGCATTTTATTCGGTGGTATGGATAAGGTGTATAAGATTCAGGAAGAAGAACTTAATCGGGCTTTAAATGGTGGCGGACGCCTAACCTATATCTCTGATGCGGTAGAGGAGTGCTCCGGCGGTGATATTGTTTCTTATCTGTTGGGGCGCGACTTTGTACCGGTTTCCATTAACGGAACCGTGTACCAATCGGAAAGCCGTGCGCTTGCAATCGGTCAAATTGATTTAAGTGCAGTTTATGTGATGGAACGGCAGTATGTGGCCGGGGAGTATGGAACTCCAAGTATGGTAGTTATAATTAAGAAATAGTAGGAGGAAGGACAAATGACGAAATCATTAGAAAACATTTTGGCGATGATTATTGTGGTAGTTGTCCTTTTCTTTATGCCTGTTGTGATTGGCGAGATGCACTATGAGAGATGCCTTACCGTGACGGGAAGGAGTAGTGCTGAGGAGCTTGCATCGCAAATAAGTAAGGAAAAAGAACTTACTATGTTTAATTATACCCAGCATGCGGAGGAGTTGGCCAAGTGCGGATATGAGGGTGAGCTACAGATTTCATATTATGTATATGAAACGGTTGCAGAAGAAGCGGGTAGCTCCGAAAAGAGAAGATATGTAACTACATGGGATGAGATAAGGGGAGAAATGCTGCTTAATCAGAAGTATGTTTTCCCGGACAATGCGTATGTGTGTGTTACGGCGAAAGCCTATGTGCGTCAGCCGTCATCGTTTGCTCTTTTTATCAAGGCAAGAACGGACTATACGGCCACATCTTATATTGAGAGGGGAGGAGTGTAAGTTATGTCGGAATCCCTTTCTAAAATCCTTGAGCGAATCTTACTTATCATTGTATGTACGGTAGGGCCTGCTTTGTTCTTTCTTTTGTTTCAGTCAACACAGAAAGAAATATTTGCGGAAGAGCTGACAAGAGATTATTTGGAGTCAGTGACATCGAGTGGATGTATTGAGACCGACGATTATGTAATATACCGTGAATCGTTAAACCGCATCGATGGATTTGACACGAAATTGCAGTATACCACTTATCACGAAGAGCCGGTGTATGGATACTATACAAAGGCAGAGATTGAAAGTTACTTTGCCGGGCGGAATAAGTGGGATACCTATTATAATAAGACAGAAGCGCCTATCCCTTATGATGAGGACCCGTCGTCACTTCGTATGCAGAGACATACTAATGCGACAGCGTTGGCGAAGTTGCTTAATAGTGGTCTTCCGATCGGTACGGGTGTTGCGCTGGGAACAAATGTGTATACGGCGTTCGTACCATTGCAGGAGGTATATGTCGGAGAGTTGCTTGCGACGGTAGTTGAAGTTTACACCGGAACGGAATCTTATTACACGGAAGCTGATATGATACCGGCAACGCTACCAGCGGGTGGAGTCGGGACTAAAACTTTCAATTTGAGTATAGGTGGCAGCCCGACTGGTGCAAGTGTAACTGCATTTGTTTGGCCGCGCCAGGTGACTTGTCCGAACTGCTCTCATGTATATTCATGTACGAAGCAAGTTGTTGAACATTTCAGAATGTATAGTGCGTGGGCGTATTGTCCATACTGCAGAGTGTTGGTGAGAGATATTACAGCAGACATGTCTACCGTGACTTGCCCGGTAGGAACGAAGGACAAGGATATCACATCGGTAACATTTACCGTTGAGTATTATGATGGTACGACGGAAATGTTCTCGTTGGCAGAGCTATCTCATAACTATTCTTCCGATTATGCCGGGGAGCAGAATATTACAGTGTCCTATAAGGGATTTAACAAGGTAGGGGCATGTAAGATTATAACGGAATGTCCGGCCTGTGTAGATTGTGGAGCGACAATTACAAACCGTAATGCATTTGACTGCACGGTATATCCGAAGTGCTCTGACTGTATGGTGGGTGTGCCTGCATACCTTGGAGCGTACGCTGTTGTACCGGAGACATTTTCTGATGATGATATATCGGAGTTACTTATCACATCCGGGAAATTTCCAATGGGGCGTAACGATTATTTGAATCTTGTGGTAAGCCATGAGGGTATGAGAGTGAACGGGAAGTATTCGTTCCTATCATCCGATAAGGAAATTTACTTTAAGATGGGACAGCGTGTAAGAAGAACAGGAATAGATTAGAGGAGGCGGTAAGTAATGTTTTGGAAAAAACGAAAAGTTATGGAGAAGCCTATGGTTGAGGAGAATAGAGAGTGCGGGAAAGAGGGGTTGCAGAACACTGTGTTCTCTTCGCACTATCAGATATCTGAGGAACTTATTAACCAATTGCGTGAGGCTAAATTGGAATGTATGAGAGATAAAAAGTAGCGGGGAGAGTGGGTAGTGTGATTGATATGTTGGAACGAGTGATAACGAAGTATTTGGAACTTATTATCATCATAGTTATTGCCCTTATTGTTCTACTGGTGCCAGGATATAGAGAACGGTTCCCGGAGGTAATAATGAGCCCAAAGGGGTTGTGCTTTATCCTTGCGCTCATTGGCTTGATTCAAAGTCGGATACTTAGAAGCACAAAAAAAGCAAAAGCGGCTATGCCGCTTTGTGTTCTTTCCGTCGTATTGGCGATCATTGGAGTTTTCATTTTGTAGTAAAGGAGGGTACTCATGCGAAGAGGGCACTTTGTTATTTTATTTGCCATAGTCTTTTTCACTTCCGTTCTTACGGTGGCGTTAAAGCAGTATCGTAATCGTGTTGTTACAGAAGAGAGAGCACGGCTGGAGGATGCCTTTTTGAATGCCTCCGATACCGCTGCCGAGGAGCTGGCGCTTGGAATGGATGCGGACTTTGAGAGTACGCTTAATAATACATCGGAACTGTTTTTTGAATCCCTTATTGCAGACCTTGGGTTATTCGATGATGAGGATGGGGCAATGGAAGCAAATCTCTATGTGCCGGTTCTTGCGGTAACAGTGGAGGATGGCTTTTATCTGAGTATACTGGAGAGGGTGACGGAGAGTGGTGAGACGCTTATTAAGAGACGATGGACGGAGTGCTTACCGTTTGCCTTTGAGGATGCGAACTTTATTTACAGATTTACAACGAAGGATGATGTAACGGTGTATGATAAGAATACGCTGGGACAGTATAGAACGAGTTATAGTGAGGTTTCTGCTAATCCGACATTGCAGGCGCACTTTGCATCCAGTCAGGTTTTTTCATCGGAAGATAACTTCATTATGTATCGACAGGCAAGTATCGTATCGAGTATGGAGAAGCAGATAAACATTGCTTTGAATCGTCAGGCGTATCTTGCCGGGGATTTGGGAACCAACATCATGTATGCGTGTCCGTCCTTCATTGATGTGATACCGAATGATGCGGCCGGAATGTTTGTTGCATTATACCAGGGACTTCCAAGTAAAGCCAAAGCAAGTTATACATACAGTGGCGTAAAGGCAGCTTCATTTATTAGAGAGAAGAGATATTATTATGTTTCAGAACCGACGGCGGGCAAGTATTATCGTCTGGCCCACAATGAAGGGTGTGCTCATCTTACCGGAACAGAGAAAGCGCATATCGACCGTGCGACGGCAGTTCGTGTGTACGGGGCGTATGGTTGTCCTGACTGCACACTTCCGGTAGAAGGGTTTATGTATCCGCCGAACTAAGTTGATGGGGTAATAATTGAGATATTGCACATTGATAACCGAATAGCGCTGTGTATCCAAGAGAGGATAGAAAGCATGCGAATAAAGATAATAAAAAAGTGCTTGACAAATAAACGCTGTAGCGTTATAGTAGAGGTAGGAAGGGGTAACGCTACGGCGTTATATAATACCTCTGAATGCTTCTGAAAGGATGTGATTTCGATTTTTTTGGAAGATTTGTTATTGAAGCAGGGTATTTCCGTAAGGGCTTTATCGAGGAGTACAGGCATACCATACACGACAATACTGGAGCTTGTGCGAGGAAAGAAGGCATTGGAGAAGACGGCAGCATTGACTGTTTACCGAATATCATGCGCTGTTGATGTCTCAATGGAGGAGCTTGTCATTGAGGCATTAAAGGATAAGGAACGGAAAGCCGAAACACAGTCAACGGATGATGAAAATCAGCCGACATAACTTATAGTTAAGAGCGAGAATATACGCTCTTGTTTTTGCATTCAAAATTGGGACGGAGGAAAATATGCGTGTACGCATATTTTGAGAAAGTGCTGAGATGGGAATGAAAAGGAGAGACAAATAGGAAAGGAGAGTGGTTCATATGATGAAGAGAACCAAGAAGAAGATTGCATTTTCCGCAATCGTAGTAGTATTGCTTGCACTTGTCGCTGTGTGGTTTTTTGTATTACGCGACAATGAACCGGTAAATGTAGGGGATGTTACACCGACAGTTGCGCCGACAGAGGGCGTGAATAATGATAAGGAAGTGACAAAGGAGCCTACGGCAGCGCCGACCGCTACTGATGTACCGACACCGACCGAGGAAGCTGGTACTCCGGTACCGACGGTGGACCCGGAGGTAGAAGTTCCGGTTGAAGGGGATGATGTGACTCCGGTACCGACAGTTGTACCGGACGATATGGATGTTATTCCGGCGCCGACCTTTGCGCCGACACCGATTCCGGAATTAATTCCGACATCTACACCGATTCCGACTAGCAAGCCGACCGCTACGCCGAAGCCGACTGCAACGCCAAAACCGACAAAGGTAAAGGCAGAGTATTTCTACGAAGAGTTGGCAAAGATTTGTGGACTTGATCCGGACAATGCGGTTGATGTATTGAAGGAGAAGGGTATTATTCCGGATGGAATCAATACGGAAAAGGTAGTGCGTGAGGATGCATTTGTGGTAATGAAGAATGCCAGTGAGTATTTACGCCTGCCGAGTGATACCGAAATGGTGTCTGTTGTAACTGAGTTTGAGCGTTTGTCTGATATTGGCAAGCTGACCGCTACGGAAAAGGCCGCTGCCTACTATCTTTATGCGAACGGCATTGTAGATGGCGTGAGTGACGGTGAGTTTACCCGTACCCGCAGCATTAAGCCGAAGGATTCCTTAACCAAGGAAGATACGGACCTTTATCTTGCCCGTATGATTGGTATGGCAGAAAAGCGTGTACTTTCCCCGGACGGTCAGATGACAAGAAAATCCAACCTCAGAAATATGGACTTGTATCCGTATATCTTGGAGAGTATTCCGGATTCCTTCTATACGAGAATCTTTCAAGCAATGGAGATGATGGACCCGGAAACATGGAAACCGATGTATGAGTCAGGCAAACCTGGTAGCAATGGAACCGTGTGGGTGGATGGAGGCGGTAACTATGCAAGTCCGGTAATGTATCGAAAGATGTACGGGCCGAATGGTACAGCAGCAGGAAAACATCATGTATTGGATTCTGTTGTATCGGAAAAGAAGTTAGAGAGTGCTGTAGAGGAATATTTGTTAAATGTATTCAATGTGGACTACCGTACCACTCCGAAGGATACAGCATGGAAGAATTATATGTTGGAAATGTGTCGAGGGCTGGACATGAATCAGCCGAATGATATAGCGGACATTTACAAAGCGTATGTTGACAATTATCTTAAGGTAATGAAGGATAATCATACGATTATCGAGTGTGATATGGTTCGTGCTGAGGCTTCTACACTGCATGAATTTTACGGGTATTCTTATATTCGTTGTTATGTACACTATAGAGTGAAGTCCTTTGATAGTTCGGAGCCTGTGTGGGTGGATACCCCTGATGTGAAGGGGGATATAAATCCATTGCTTTGTAATCTTTCAACGGAGTATTATCCGATGGTGCAGTTGCTTGATCTTAAGGAAGGCGAGTGGAGAGATGGGTATTTCGATATTAGAATCAACCACGATGCTGAGCAAGGAATTGAACCGATGAAAGTTTTTGAAGTAAACTTTATTGATGGGTATAACAACTATTCGATTACGGATTATTAAGAGGAAATGAAGGAATTTGGAAAGAGAATCCTTTTTCATAAGGATTCTCTTTTTGGAAAGGAGAAGCAATGAAACAAAAGCGAAGGCTTGTTTTATGGAGAAGCATAGCGGTTATTTTGTTATTCTGCCAGGTTCTATCGTTTATGTCACCACATATTGCCGAAGCGGCGGCAGGAGGACCGGCAAACTTTATAGCCCCGGAGAATTCTTCTGGTCAGATTAATAATAAGGGTTTTATGTTGTCTACATACGATTATCGTGCTGACGGAAGTTTGAATATACGCAATACATATCATCATGTTCCGGGCCATGTGACGACTTATTATACGATAGATACTATTTGGTCAAAGGTTCATAGTAGGGATGCGGGTCACGAAGGATATCCGACACAATCTGGTGTATATAGGGCTGATTGGGTTTACTCGGGCGTAAGTGCGAGTAATGAGCCTGTTGGCATGGTTTCCACGGTATCGCATTCAAATTTCACATATTCCCAAGCACAGATTCGAAGCATGCTAACACAGCTATTTGGTGAACTGCAACCAGAGACACCATATACGATTTACATGTCTCCGATATATGTTTTAAGAGAGAGATTTGCCGATGGCTCATATAGGCAGGATAATTCGGTTAAGTATTATAATCTTGATGATATACGAGGGGTGGCGGGCTGGACACAGAAGACTTATAATCAGTTCCCTGCCTACTATGACATCCCAATGACCTTTATTATGCGCGGAGGTCAGATATGGGTTGTTTGTATTGATATGGATAAGGGAAACTCGACAATATCAGAGAGAGACGAAAAGTATGTATTTGGTGATACGGTAAAGATTGTTCCTACGCCGCAGCTTATAGTAGACGGTGAGACGCTTAATTACGCTAATAAGTGGGGATGGACTTTTAGCCATTTAGTGCCGCCGTTAACCAATACCGGCGCACCATCAGAATTTACGATGATGCAGACGAATAGTGGTAGGCGAATATACCTTGGTTATTCGAGGACGGCACCGACTCCAGCTGGAACGGGAACAATAGAGGTAATACCGGTTGATATGGATAACAGTAAGACACCGATACCTGGAAAGAGTTTTACAATAGAGTATGAAGTAGGGCGAGAGGTTGAGATTCCGGTGACTACACAGTACACGGTAGGTGGTGAGACATTATCGTATGCGTACAAGTACAGTATTGACGGTACTTCCTTATCAATGACGAATCATCCTATTAAGGTTTTCTTTAGCGACATGTCTAACACCCATAAGGTGTACTTGGGTTATAAGAGGGGTGGGGTAACGCCGCCGGTAACACCACCAGTAACTCCACCGGTAACGCCGCCGGTAACACCTCCAGTAACTCCACCGGTAACGCCGCCGGTAACACCACCAATTACGCCGCCGGTAACACCGGTCCCGACAGACTTTCATGCAATCATCCGAAAGGAAGGTCAGAAAGTACAAGTATATGCAGACGACTACAACTCTTCCACGGGAGCATTGACGGACCTCCAGCCGTATCTTGTAGACGGTGTTGGGACATCCCAGGGAAGCATCCCGTCCACGGAACAGGTGGCAATCAGAGCCAAAGCGCAAGGTGGTTGGGAATATGAAATTGGCATAAAAAAGGTTACGGGAACAAGAGAATCGACACGAACGATTAAGGTTCCGTATACTATATCGTATTTGTATGATTATCCGACATTGGTGCCGAACCCGGCTTACCCAGGGCCTGATCCAGACAATCCGTTACCGCAGTTTATAATGGGAACAGCTACCGCTACTGGATATACCAGTGGAGTCAGCACGGTTACAATTAGGGCGGATAAGGCTTACTCTTATTGGCAAGTGGAGTATGCTGATACTTACAAGGCAGATAAGGTACAAGTAAGTAATGGTTCGTTTGAAAACAGTCAAGAGTTGACCGTTGATTGGAGCGCCGCTGGCGCACCGACGGTACCGCTGCCACAGATTACTACATCCCGCGAGGTAAAGACGCAGACAAAGCCTGATATTACAGCAAGCAGATATACGGCTTCGTTTGGTTATTACATTGACTGGAGTGCTGTATACAGCAATATTAATTCTTTAGCGAATGGGTATAGAAATGACATACCGGAGCTTTTAGTAAAGAGTGATAAGCTGGTAATAGACGGCGAAATGATTCTTGACAATACGCAGAAGGAAAAGGATGCGTGTGCGCCGGATAGTGGGGCAGTTACCAATGTAAGAGATAAAATCAAGGAAACCGTATATCCGCAGGCTTACAAAGCAGGAGTGGACTTGAGAAATAACGCTACAAACGGATATTATGTTTCGAGCGCACGATTTATCTATTCAAAGGTCAATGGTTCGGGAGCAAAGGTTCCGGATGCGTCTGAAATGACCGTAAATAATGTGATAGTGCATACGCCAATAGTGTGCGATGGTATTGTTACGGTAGATGGGGGAGAGTACGGTAGACATGATAATGGAAACTTTAACCGGGGAATTACGGTGGATTTTCCTCTGAAAGATGTATATAATCCATTTACCATAGAAGTAAGTAATTATGGTACCCACCGTTTGATTGCCGGTTATGGAGAGCGGGACTTTGAAAACGCCAGGAGTGGGGATAAGAACATCGCTGTGAATGCTTCCGGTACAATTCTGAATGAAGTCAAGTTCCCGTTCGGAGTGTATTACGATGTGAATGGTGATAGTTTTGATTCGGAGGAGAATTTAGTTTCCTATGCAGATGACCGGTATTTTGCAGCTGGTACCTGGATATGCGTGGGTGATACTACGCCGCAGTTCTATGTTCTTGGTTCTACAACACCTGGAACATATTCTGTAGAATATAGGTCTATCGCAACGAACTGTCCGAAGGACGCAAGTGGTAATTATATCACATCGGGCAAGACAGAGAATAATGCCAATAAGACGGAGAGTAAATATGTAGCAACGGATTTAATTAAGCTTAATGTGTATGAGGATTTCATGGGCTTTGAGCTTAATGGAACCAACGATCCGGTTGCACTGGAGAATTTCAATAACGGCCAGCGCATGCTTACACTAGACAGAGGTTATTATTTTAACTTCTTCTCAGAGACCGTAGGTGACAGCTTTAACAGTAATACGATGGAGTTACTGTTCACGCCGTCATATAGCTTCATATCTGAAGATGGGAAGGTGAGGACGAGTGCAGACCTTTACTACCATGAGAATATCAATGGAAAGAGTGAGTATTTTGTCCGTGTTGGTAATGTAAAGGACGGTACGAATGTGCACACCTATACGAATCGTGATGAACTTCCGGGAATAGATAAGGAGCTGCTTGACCATACGGAGAGTGTTCTCGGAAGTAAGATAGCTGGTAATAAGACGGACATGTTCGTATTTGGTAATTATATTCAGTCAGACCGATGGTTTAGAATGTATCCGCCGATAACGGACCCTATGCCAAATAAATATTGTCCGCAGTGCTATAAGGTATTCTCAGAAACAGAATCCAGGCCGTGTAGCCACGGAGCAGCGCCGGTGACAATCTTTACGATGGCAAGTGTGGCAGATTTGGTGCAGAATTGGTATGCTGGTTTCTACCTGCCGGCAGATACCTATTGTATATCAATAGATACGAAGCAAGGTTTTTGTGATAGCTGCGGCACTATGCGATATGTGACGCAAGGCAGAACAACATGTCCGGAGCATGGTACCGCACTTAAAGTGGCAGCGGGTGGGGCGAATGGTGTAACGCCGTTTAGCTTTAACTCATACGCAGCGGAGCATACAATTACCGGAGACGAAGAGTTCTTCCGTAAGGATGGATATGTGGCAATCACATTTGATATTATGGCTACTGATGCGTTAAATGCGTTTGCGCGCCAGTATGTTGACTTTGATACTACAGAGATTGCGAAACAATGGAAAGATAGTGGGTTCCCGTATCAGACCGGTGATGTAATCTTGTACCGCCTGAATAAATCCATACGAGATGCGTATGAGATAGGCGGCAGTGAATAAGCATCTTTTTTCAATTTATTGTTTCTCCTTTGTTTTGGGGGTACGGTATGAGGCCGTATCCCCATGCTTTTTAAAAAAATACAAATTTTAAGAAAAAAATAATAAAAAGTGCTTGACTTATTATGCGTTGTTTTGGCAAACTTTATATTATAGGAGGAAATAGGCTTATGAGAGGAATTTTAACTAGAATTTTATTATGTTTAATGCTCTTTGTGGCGTTTTCCCCTAGAGATATTGTATATGCGACAGAGGAACAGGTCGCAAGTGATCCTGCTTTAATGGACGGAGTGCGTGATGCGTTGCAAGAAGGAGAGGCAACGGTGAGAAATTTCACTTCGGATATGCTATGGCAGGTGATTCAATTTCTGCCGTATGTAGGAGTTGTCTTATTTGTTATAGGCATTTTCGTAGCCATATTCTCAACGAGGAATAAAGGGAACAGAAGATGGGGCTTAAAGTTGGCAATAACTGAGGCTATCATCGTGTTTTTACTTTATATTGCGTTGATTCTTGTCTATGATTTTGTCTGTAACGAAGGAACTGTGCAGTTTACCAGTCGGCCGGCACAGGAAAACTTCTATGAGAAAACCTATTTCGATACAGTAGATAGGATGAAGGCAGAGGGACAGAGTTTTTTGTTCCTGGGTGAAGACTGGATAGGAGGCATAGCGTCCGCAGGACGGAGTATGTATATGAGTATCTTCATTTTGCTGATATTTGTAAGTGTGAGTATTGGTGCTCTGTTGCTACTTATTACAAAACGGGATGCGGCAATTCGTCGTTTCGCATTGGCGGGACTGTGTATTGCTTCACCGCTGACTCTAATTGTGGGTGCAGTATTTTTAAAATGATAGGAGGCTATTAAAATGAATGAAGTGAAGGATTTGAAGTTCTACAAGGAATGCATGGAAGAGAAGAAGAGCACAATGGTGTCGTTCCGCCAGATTGATAAGGAGGAACAGAGATATGTTACTCATTGTGATGGGTTCAAGTTAGTTATGCCGTTGCGTATGCTTATTTCTGCGAAAGACAACGATACAGATATGCTTTGGAACACGCCGGTTATCGGTAAGCGTTTAAGTGAAGAAATCGAGGTGTTTATTACCGGTGTTGATGAAAAGAACGGTGTGGTGACATGTAGCCGTGATTTTGTTAGAGCGCAGATCAAAGAGAGAGAAACGAGAGAGATTGAAGAGTTTCTTAAGAATAAGAAAGCAGGAGACAAGTATGTAATTAAAGGTAGAGTGTCTCAAATCTTTGGAGAAGGCGGACGCAGCTGTGCAAGACTCATAACCGAGGGTGGCTTAAGATTGTTGTTGTATTGTAGTTATTATGGATATGAGTTTATTGCGGATATTCGTGACCGTCTCAAAATAGGTGATGAGCTTGATGTGGCTGTGCTTGGACCGGATGATATAGAGGAAGCAAGTTGTGACTACATCGTATCCCGCCGTGAGTTATTGCCAAGTCCGTGGGAAGGAATCGATAAGAAGCTTAAAAAGGGCGATATTGTTGTAGCAAATGTTGTTGGAAGACGAAAAGGTGGTTTGACTGCGCGTATCGAAGGATATGATGGGATTAGTGCTCTTGTATTTTTCCCGGATAAGGATAAGAATTTATTAGTGTCCGTTGGTGGCAGATATCAGTGTGAGGTGCATAGAGTGAGATTGGACCCGCCATCTTTGATAGTCAAGCCGTTTGCAGAAAAGCGTTAAAATAAGCGAGGGGAGATTAACCCATGGGAAAGCGTACAACAAAAGAAATAGTTGAATCGATTCGTCGAGGAACAAGATTTACATATCGTGAGGACAAGAAATTTACAAAGGCAAGTTTTATCTCTGCATTGAATATTGACCGAGTGGAGTATGCGGTATACCGAGGTGATGTTGCGCCAGAGGATTATTATTTAATGGAGCTTGTTTATGATGCGTCTTTTGTCACACCGGAGTTTCTGTTTTTTAGAATTAAACTTGGTGTAGAAAAGGGTGAGAGAGGTTGCATGATGATTGCGGAGGCTGGTTTGACTGACAGCCTTTCTGCTCTTGGCAAGCGTCTTGAGAAACTTGCTTCAATAGGTTTCTTCTTCTGTTATGAGTCGGTTGAGCGTATTTCGGAAAAAATGGTGCGCATATACTATTGCTCTATGGAGGGCTTCCGCGCATTTACGCATAGACTTGAGAAGCGTATGGGCTATAATCGTACATTGGTATATCGACCGATGCATGATGTTTTTCGTTTCCTTGCAACGAATGTTGCCATATATGCATTTTATAAGAACAAGAATTTCCAAAAGAAATGGTCTTATGAAATGTTTGATTTGAAGTTAGAAGGAGAAAAGAAGTCTGTACAGGAAGAGGTGTATGGAAGGGTTCTTTTTCAGGAGCCGGGAAGCGAGAAGAAGGTATATGTTATAATCGAGCCGATTTTCTTCCGTTGCGACAAAAGTGTTATCACGGCTGAGGATAATGTGAGGCGCATTGAAGAACGGATCGAGAAGGTGAAGCAGATTGTAAAGTCTTTTGATGGCATGGAGAATACGGAATCGTATGCGTTGTTCTTGTTGGAGGACGATGTCGGTGTAAAGAAATTGCAAGATTATATCTCCACACAGAAAGTTGCTTTCTTTTCTGAGCGCTGCTTCTACACTTCGGAGAATGCACTGTTTGAATCGTCTGTAAATGGCGGTGACGGAACAGATTCCTTGTTGGGATTGGCAGTTAAAAACGGAGAAATTATGTTTAGACAAACAGACCTTCCGGGCTCTGTTTAGTGGAAAGAGGAAATGAGTAGATATGCGAAGTTCTAAGGTTTTTTGGGGTTATGCGGTTCCGGATGTAATCACTATGGATTATGAGGAGCTGCCGTCGGTAATATGTGAGGCAAGCGGAATGACCGAAACGGAGATTATTGCGATGGTGACGAAGCGTAGAATGGAATCTGATGATGACGCAGAAGTTCTTGCTTGCAGTAGAATATTGTCGGCGCTGATCGGAGGCCCTGATTTGATGGAGAAGTAGAAGCTTCTTGGAGGTGTCGTATGGTAACGAGGTTCATTTTATCTGATGGCAATGTATTGTGGCCAAATTTTCTATCACCAGAGGAACGAGAGTTGCTTCGTGGGAGACTTGAAAATGAGAAACTTCGTATGCGTTGCGGGTGCAGGGATGATGTGATGCTTCTGTATGGTGTCTCAGCTGATAATCGGATTTATCCGCTGCACCAGGGATATGAGCATGCAACTTTTTGTAGCCGCCATCAGACAGAAGAACGAACGACGCCATTTGTTTATGAAGAGGATGGGAAGACGACGGTGTTTTTGACCTTTAATCCAAAGGTATTTACTCCGGCGTATGCAAAGTCCGAGCCAGAGCGACAGGATGATGCCGATGATTATATTAACGAAACAGACGATGATACAACATCTCTACCGGAAAGCGGAGAGGGGAGAAAGAAAGAAATGCTCCCGTGTTGTAATCTCCGACAGCTGATATTACAGATTAACAGAGATACATATAGTGAGCGTGTCATGAATGGTAAGAGTGGCACTCTTTCAGAGGATTATTTTAAAACAGCGGTATTGGCCCGATGTAAAAAGGTGTTTCCAAGTGGTATGAGTAAAAGTCTGAGAGCGTTGTCCCTGGAGGAAGACCATGTTTCATTTTTGTATGGCAAAGTTGAAAGATGCGAGGAGTCTGCGGTCCGTATATACGGTAGCGAAGGCAAGGCATATCGACGGTTTGTTCCGGAGGATGTGATGATAAGGGCGCATAAAGCCTTTGAGAAAGCATACGGGTTGAGTATAGCGGCGTGCATGGAAGAGGGTATATCGGTATATGTATCCGGATTTGTTTACAAAAAAGTAAGCCGAAAAGGTCAGATATATACCTGCTTCGGGCGACCAAATTTTTTCGTCGTTTCAAAAAACGGATTGATGTGCGAATCGATGTTGGAAAAAGATGTTTTGGATAAGGTGTTATCGTATGCCAGGAAGTGCGGCGGGACATTTTTGTTCCCGGATTCGGAAAAGGCTGAGCATTTTGGAGTGCTTCGTATAGCGGCACAAAGGAAGGAAGGACGCATATATTTGAAGAAAGCACCGTTAAGTTATAGTGGGGCCGCTCTTTGCCTTAGCGCACTACCAGAGGATGCGGAACTTGATAATTTCTTAGAGAAAATCTGTTTTTGATATAGTTTTTCCCCTTATGATGTGAGAAAGAGTGAGGTAAGAGATTGCCTCACTCTTTCTTTTGTGGAATCGTTTGTGTCTAGTCTAATAGATGCTTTAAACTGGAATCTTCACTTGCGAGTTCCTCCAGTAGTTCCCGTTTGTACTTATAATAAGTGTTTTTTGTTATATTACCGATCATCTGCCGGCACTCTATGTCATTGAAGGTTCCATTGAAACATTTACTATACTTTATAATAAGCGGCTTTGCATACGCTTCTTTTTTTGTGTGGAGCTTTGCCCCTTTTGGTTGCCCGATCTGTTTGCCTTCCCTTCGCGCGGTTTCAATCCCTTCGCTGGTACGCAGCCGCATGTCCCTGACTTCCTTTTCTGCTTGTTCAAAAGCTTTCTTAATATCTGCCTCCACCTTTTTCATCATGAATTTGTTTACGGCATCCATAATGGTGTTTACGAGTTCATCTGTAGCTTCATCACCGGTAGAAACATAAGTAGAAATCAGTCCGTCCATTGCTTCACGGTATGCGCTTGTGTCAATATGCCGTTCCTTTATAAATACAAGCTCTATTCCCTTGTTGAACAGTTCTTTGTATATGATAAATCCTTCTTCGGCGGTTCGGCTCATACGAGATACACTGTCAAAGATGATTTGGTCTCCGGGTTTTATCCTTTTCATTATCCAGTTCCACTTCGGGCGATCCATCGTGGTACCGGTATATATTTCTTCCACTATGTATGCATCCGGAGCAAAAGCAAGGATATTTCTTGACTGTCGGAGTGGGTTTTGTTTTGGCCGCGATATGCGGATGTATCCATAACGCAATTATGTCACCTTCTTTCTCATTTGAAAAGTATGAAAAGTAACGACCGTTACTTTATATACTCAAATTCTATCATAGATTTGGCCTGGAGGCAATAACTTTTGGTACAAAACATAAAAAGGTCACTTTTGGTACATTAAAAGGAGTACAGCCATAGGACGATGGCAGCACTCCTTATTTGTGGGACACCTCTGCATTTTCTAAATCTGTTTTGTCGAGCGTAAAAAATGTTCCGAAGCTATTGATACCCAATAAACCGTTTTTCTCTACAACAGTAAAACTGGACTCGGAAAGAGGGTACTTAAAAACAAGTCTGTCTCCGGGTTTTATTTCAACACCGTTTTTATCAGTTATCTTCATAAGCCCTCCTTTTTGTTTTATTATACCATGATAATATTAGTTGTACAAGAAGATAAGGAAAATGTATGCAGTATTCCGGATGTGTGATATAATGTATTTATAGAGAACGGAATCGAATGAGGAGGTTTTGTATGGAGCAGAGCGTTACGGTATACGATAAGGATGGTAAGATTGTTGGGGAGACATACCCTAAGCGTGCGAAAGGGCTTGTAAAGAAAGGTAGAGCTGTATATGTTGGTGAGGATGCTATTCGTTTATGTGATTGTGGGGAGAACGATAGTACAGAAGAATCGTAAGAAATAGTAGAGGGTTTGAAATTTGCAAATTCAACCAAATAGCGGAAAAGCTTGACTTTTACTATGTTTCTATATTATAATTATGGTGTTATAGTTTTTAATATATGTCCCAAGGACGATTCTGTGGGACCGCACTTAGATATGAAAATGCTGTGTTCGGTTATGCCGGACTTATTTGTGCATTGTCATATCTTATTTTTTTGCCGATTGCGGCAAACACAAATTAATACCTTAAACGAGAGGAGGCTAGTACCATAGTAATCTATGGGAAATGAGTATGCTGATGCAGCAAACTTTTTTTGGCAGGGGTTATGAACCAATCTTTGTCAAAGACCGTGATTGTACCAAAGATACGCCCGTTGATTTGGGTTTCGAGGAACAACCAATCTACGGTCAAGGCATCCGAATTAGACCTCGGGTGCCAGGAAGAGAAGATACGCAACATTTTCGTGACATCTATCTTCCAGAACTGCTTCCATTGGAGGATTATGACCTGGTTGTCATTTTATTCTCCGGGGGGAAAGACTCGGCCGCTTGTTATTACAAGCTGATTGAATTAGGTGTACCTAAAGAGCGCATCGAGCTTTGGCACCACGACATCGATGGATACCATGTCAGTCGTAGAATGGACTGGAAGTGCACATCGAATTATGTTCGTGCGTTTGCCGAAGCAGAAGAAGTGCCGCTTCGTATCTCTTATCGAAAAAATGGTTTTTTCGGTGAGTTATACAGAATTGGGGCTTCGGAGCGCATCTGTTGGGAAGACCCGGACTCTGGTGAGACATTTACTTGTCAACCGTCCAAGAAGCAGTTGGAGAGTGAGAGGATTAAGGAACTGGCGCTGGATGATATGGAAGAAGAGCTCAAAAAGCTCGGATACCGTATGAAGTTTCCGGCAAAGGCAGCAGACCTCTCAACAAGATGGTGTTCAGCCTATCTTAAAATTGCGGTGGCGGATTCCGTCATAGCAAACCTTGACCGTTTGGGCCAATTGGAAGAGATAGGAGGGAAAAGACACAAGTTCCCAGCGAAGGGAACAACGCATCAGGGCAGATGGTGTTCCGGGGCGCTTAAGGCAGCGGTAGCGGATTCCGTTATTGCAAACCTTGAGGAGACGCGGAGGGAGAAGCGTATTCTCATCGTGTCTGGAGAGCGCAGAGGCGAGTCTGCCGGCAGAAGCAGGTATAACGAAATGGAGTTACATCGGACGAATGCGACCGAGCGGAACCTTCGAGTCGTTCACCAGTGGAGGCCCTGTATCGATTATTCAGAGAGGGATGTTTGGGAGATTTTAAAGCGTCACAATCTGAATCCTCATCCGGCATACAGATGCGGGTGGAATCGATGCTCATGCGCCATGTGTATTTTCTCAATGCCGCAACATTTTGCGGGGATCCGGGAGTTGTATCCGGAAGAGTATGAGAAGTTGAAACAAGACGAACTTATACTCAAGTTTACCATTGACAACGCAAAAGATTTGGACTCCTATGTGGGATGTGCGAAATCTTGTGTGTATCATGGGGACAAAGAGGCTTTACATAGTCTCATTACCGGAGAATATTCGGTTGATGATATCTATGTAAAGGGTGAGTGGATGTTCCCAGCGGGAGCATTTCACGGTGCCGAAGGCGGCCCGTGCTAAAAATCATTTAAACGAGAGGAGGCAAGTACCCCATTGTTGGGGGAAATGTGAATGTGTAAAGCATTTAAGAAAAAGAGCGCCGAAGAGCGCCAGAAGGAAATGGCTGAGTTAATGACGAAGATGGAGGAAGGTGTGAAAGGAATTTTTGACAGTGATGAGTATGTGAATTATCTTCGTACCATGTCGAAATTCCGTCACTATTCAGTAAACAACCAGATTCTTATTTGGTCTCAGTGTCCGCACGCAACAGCGGTAGCCGGCTTCAATGACTGGAAGAAGAAATTCGGCCGGTCGGTAAAGAAGGGGGAACGCAGTATTAAAATCCTTGCACCGATGCCTATTAAAATTAAGGCTGAGGCGGAGCAGACGGATGAAAACGGTGTTACTCATCACACGGATGAGAGTATTGAGCGGATCATAACGCTTTATAAGACGGTATCCGTCTTTGATGTATCTCAGACCGAAGGGAAGCCGCTGCCGGAGTTAAATGTTGAAGAGCTTACCGGCAAGGTGACAGATTACGACACTTTGCTTCGAGCAATAACGCAGTCCGCGCCTTGTCCTGTGTACTTCGAAGAAATCACGAATGGTTCCAAAGGATATTATTCGGTGATTGCAGATAAGGTAGTTGTCAATACTGGCATGAGCCAGGAACAGACAATAAAGACCTGTCTGCACGAGATTGCACATGCGATGCTTCATAATAGCAATAAGCAGAAAGAAGAACCAGTGGACCGGCCGACGAAAGAGGTAGAGGCGGAATCAATTGCTTTCTTGGTTTCCGACGCACTTGGGGTGAATACGGAATCGTATAGCTTTAAGTATGTTGCGGTATGGAGTACCGAAAAGAGTGTGCCGGAGTTGAAGGCATCCCTTGAAAAAATCAAAGGTACTGCTACAGAGCTTATTGATAAGATTGACAAGCTGTTGAGCGGAGCGGAGTTTTCTTCTGAGGAAGGAGGAAGTACCTTTTCTATTGAAGAGGGAAATGCGGTATGTGTAGGTTAGAGTCTATTGAGCGCCGCAAGGTTTTATTCACGAACGGTATGAATCCGGATAAGATGCTTATTATCACAAATGCTCCGAAGGAGAAAATCGAGGAGTTTTGTCGGCACTTGAATCAGGAAATGGAGAAGGGGGAAAATACCTACTTTGATTTCTTGAGGAAGGACTATTATGTTAATGTTCTGTTTGATTCGGAGTTTTCTTCGGAAAGGGAGGATATTGATGTGATAGGCTACGACGAAAGTTACGATTTTTCTGATTATCCTGCGGATGGTCGTGTAAGATTTGATTCTGCGGAAGCAATGTTTTCTTTTTTGCAGAGTGCACATGACCTTTATAACCCGGAAACAGGGGAATATGTTTGGCTTTACAATGAAGTAGGTTCCATTGCGGTGGATAAACTCAGTGAAGAGGATATCCTTCGTATTTTGAAAGAACGGGAACCGGGAGAAAGTTGGAGCGGATATATCCCTGGTGGTGCGGATATTTGGGACGATGTAAACTATGATGGTTATAAGGTTCCGAAGGGATGCACCAATCTCGATTACTGCGAGGGACATTATGCAGATAATTGGGTGGATTGCGAGGTATATGGCTGTTATGTTGAACATAATCAAAGCAGAGAAGGAGCAGGTGTACGATGACTTACATGGGTGCAGTTAAATAAGTGATAAAATATGTGAAGGAGGCGAGTACCCCGGCGCTATGATTGCGCTGGGGGAAATTAAAAGATGAGTATTAAAGAACATGTTATAGGAACTGACGGTTTTCATTATGTGTGTATACTGGAGCATGCGAGTGATTCAGATGATACATGGTATGCAAAGCGTCGAGTTGAAACAGAACTTTTTGGCGAAGGATATACAGAGTGTACCGATGATGTGCTGTCCTATGTTGAAAAAAGCAATAGAGTATACGAACTTCATAAAAGTTTCTCTTTGGAGGAAAAGAGGAGGATTTTATGGATTGCACTTGATGCCGATGATAAGCTTTGCGAAAAGCTTTTTGCCGAAAAGCGTATTTCTAGCAAATCTTCTGCGGTAATAGGAGCAATGAGTGAAGAGAGGGTGGACTCTTTGATGTCCTACCTTCGTTTCACAAAGGCCTTATGCTCAGCTATTTGTTTTTATCATGAGGGAAATCATGAAGAACATGCTGGAGCGGCAGCGGAGGCAAGTGGAGTTGTTGACACATTTGCGCATACACCGCAGCTTATGGCTGTCAAGCTTATGGAGTTTAACCGGGACTTTTCTGATGACGAGGCGGAGATAGAAGCGGAATCTGTTTCTGTGGCAGAGCAGTTTGAGCGGTTGCAGAAATCGGCCGAATATAATGGCCTCGCACATCATTTGGACATGATGTTTGCGGATGAAGTGTTTTCGTTGGAAGATAATGTATCCGTTCCTGATGTTAAGATCGGTGGTCTTCTTATCGAGCATGGAGAGGATGATTATGGATTGTTGGAGGGCTTTTATCTGAGTGAATCGGAAGAGTCTGCAATCTGGAAAATTCTTGACAGACACAGTGCAGAGGGATGTTCTGTGCGTGGGACGAGGAAAGAAATTGCCGAAGAAATGGCTGGAATGCCTGTATCGGAAGGGCGTCTTACTAATGAAGAGTTGTTGATTCTTTCAGAAGGTATGTTGGCTCTTATAAGAGATGTCAATGAGGCGGCGAAGCTTGTTCCGGCCGGCAGTTCTAATGGAGTTTTGACTGACTTGGCTAAGAAGTATCAGGAGTTAAATGCTAAAATTTGTTCTATGGCAGAGTAGTTTTATAAACGAGAGGAGGCTAGTACCTATTTTCGGATAGGGAAAAAATATGGCAACATTACAAGCTGAAAGAGAGTGTTACGCTGCCATGTTCGGAGAGGATTCGATGATCCAAGCGGAACCGGTGGAGATAACACTCGATGATTTTGACGAAGCTATCTTTTTGTACCAGGATATGCTTGAAAAGACGCTCAGGTATCACCCGACGGATACCGACGAGATTGCATTTTTGAATAAACATATTCAGGAATGTAAGGTACAGAAAAGGGAATTTTTGAAGTCCCTTAAATCCGAAAGGAGATATTCGGCAGCGTAAATTTGGTGGATGAAGAAGTGCGAGCCAAGAGCGACGGTTAATCTGTCGTTATAACGAAGCACCTGGGGAGCAATGCTCTGTTTGTGGTTATGAGTTAGTTTAGTTGTCGAACGGTGTCTCTTTATGAGACACATTATTTCCTGGTCGGGAGGAAAGGACAGTACATGTACAGTTATTATGATGCATGAGCTGATAAATGCTGGAATACTTCAAATTCCGCGCTCTGATATCGAAGTTGTTACGGTAGAAGTGATGTACTGCAATAAACGAGGTATAAGTGCGGAGAGTAGGATGCACATGGATTTTATTCGTAAAGCCAAGCGTGTATTTGAAGAGGAATTTGGATTTCGCGTAACCATATTGCATTCTGACCGTGATTTCTTATCGTGTTTCAATCATGTGATGACAAGAGCGGTCAAGCATCCGGAGAATGTCGGTAAAAGGTATGGATTCCCATTGAACGGAATGTGTGTAATCCAGAGAGATTGCAAACTTCGTCCAATGAAGCAGTACCTTGAGCAGATTCCGGGTGGCTATATGCAGTATCTAGGTATTTGTGCCGATGAGGAGAAGAGGGCGGCTTCCTTATATAAGAAGCCTAGAACCTGTTCTTTACTGTATGAGCGTGGCATTACTAAGCTGATGGCAAGGGAGATGTGCGAAAAGTACGGACTTCTTTCTCCTTCTTATGAACTGAGTTCGAGGGGAGGATGTTGGTTTTGCTGTAATGCAAAACTGACGGAGCTTGCAAATGCGAGAGTAGAGCTGGGCGAAGAGATTTTTAACGAGTTTATTAGTCTCGAAAAAGAGAGTAATTTGGCGCATTCACGCTGGAATGTGTTTAAAGAGCCGCTTGCAGATGTAAGTAGACATGTACATGAGTATTTACAAGCATAATTTTGATAAGAGCCTTCTGTATGGAGGGCTCTTATTGCATTATGGGGAGTAATATGGATTTGGTTCGTTGCACCGTGGTTTTTATGCTGAAAAGTCGAAGTTTGGCTTGACTTTTATTGTGTTTCTATATTATAATGATGGTGTTATAGTTTTTAATATATGTCCTGACGATGATTCTGATGGACCGCGCGAGATATGAAAATGCACGATTCGGTTATGCCGGATTTATTCTTTTGCATTATCATGTCTTATTTTTTTGCTTGAAAGAGCGAAAAAATAACAAAATAATCCTAAACGAGAGGAGGCAAGTACCCTATGCAAGATGTGTAGGGGAAATGTGGTATGGAGAACACCATATCAGTTTTTGCCTTGAATGAGGCAAGAAAGTGTAGCAAGGGCTACGCACTGAGCAAACTCCACCTTAATTATCATGGTGGAGCAGTATCGACTAGAAGTGTCATTGCCAAGGCACTGGAGGTCGTGAAAGAAGGTTTTGTTGCGGGACGGAATAGGAAAGAGGTGCTTGGAGAGGTATGGTACGAACTTTCTGATTATCCGGTTCGTAAGGATGACCTTGTAGCAGCGTCGGAGCAAGAAAAGACGAAGGCATATCGTCGGATCGAAGCAATGACGGAGTATCTTTGGGCGCAGCCGGGAAAGAGAAGGAAAGATGTTTATTTTTCCTTTGATGTGGATGGCGTGAGTTTCAAAGATAAGGCAGACCTTGTTCTTGAGAACGAGGGGGAACCGGTAAGGGCAATCGTCTTTGAATCCGGTGTAAGCCCGTATTCTTCCAGAGCAAAAAAACAGGAAAATCATTCGTCTCGATGTATCGGTGTCAATATGCTGGTTGCTGTTGGTTATGCGGCGGCTGAGGTATGGTACCTTAAATCAAAGGACGAAAACAAGGACAACATTCCTCCGTTCGAAGTGAAGAAGGAGAAGAATATTGTTACTGCGACTGTTGATGCGGAAGAGGCAAAGGCGTATTTACTTTCTGTTATCCGGAATACCGATTGCGGAGATTGCAAGAGTTGTAGACACCACTCTGTTTGCAAAATCCGTGAGGTGAGGGTGGATAAGGAAAGTAAGTCGGGAGCAAATCATAATCCACAGTTTACAGCTGAACAGCAGAAGGCTGTGGAACACCGTGAAGGGCCGATGGCTTTAATTGCAGTTCCGGGTGCAGGAAAGACTACTGTACTTGTACATCGTCTGCTTGCAATGTTGAAGGAAGGGATTTCTGCTAAGGATGCTCTCTTTGTTACCTTTACCAAAAAGGCAGCGGGAGAAATCCGAGAGCGAATCGAAGCACTTCTACCGGAAGGAGCAGAGGTACCGGAGATTTACACATTTAATGCCCTTGGGTATACCTTGTTAAAGGAAAACCCAACGCTTGTCGGCAAGAGAGTAAAAATTGCTGATGAGAATGACATTAAGGATCTGGTTCGCCAGGTACTTGATGAAGCCGCATTGGAAGGCGTGTATCTCCAAAATACAAGCTATGCGGGAGCATATCTTGAATTTGGCATCGTAGGCCGTTTGGCTGGATGGTTTGAGGAGATTGCGAGTGTTGGTGCGGAGGAGTTTACGGAACGACGAGGCTCAAAGATAGCTGACCTTGACGGGGTGTTGTCGTTGTATCAACGGTATGAGAAGCTCTTTAAAAAGAGTGGATTCATCACCTTTGACGAGCAGATAACTCTTGTCAATGAGATTTTTCGGAAGTATCCGAAAGTAGCTGAAAAGGTTGCCGAGCGGTTCCGGTATATCATGGTTGATGAGTACCAGGATACCAATGAAGCGCAGGAGGCAATGATTTACACGATTGCTAAGCACCATGAAAATATCATGGTGGTAGGTGATGAGGACCAAAACATCTATAAGTGGAGAGGCGGAAATAGTGCGTATCTTCTTGATTTCAAGAACAGATTCCCGTCCGCAGAGGTTGTCATTATGAATGACAATTTCCGTTCCAATAATCAGATTTTAGTTGCGTCCAATTCGGTAATCGGTGTGAATCAGAACCGGTACGAGAAGAGTTTGCGAGGACATAAAGATGCGAGTTTCCCGCCGCTTTATTTCCAAAACGCAACGGATGGGACACTCCATGATGTTGTCGTAAAGTTGCTTCGCCAGTATAAGCCTGGTGAGATCGCAATTCTTGCACGGACAAATCGTCGCTTCGAAGAGGTTGAGAGAATTCTTGGTGGTGTGGTAAAGATGTCTACACCGAAAGATTATCTCATCGAAGATGCGGTCTTTGAAATGGTGTACGATGTACTTACATTGTACAATAATCTCAAGGATGATGTGGCGTTATACCGCTGCCTGTACCGGCTTGGTGTAACGGAGTTTCCGCAGAAAGCTAGTTCGCAGATTCCATTATATGATGCAATCCGCGAGACTGAACCGCATTTCAGCCTTGAACGCCTTGATATTAAGGCAATGCAATGTTATGAAGGAGTGGAGCTTACGCCTATGCTTTCTGCTGGCAAGGTATTGTTGTCTGCTCTAAAGAAAATGCAGTATTTCCGTACAATGGAGGAGGTATTCGCATCGGTGGCCGATACATTTGGTTTCCCGAAAAACCATAAAGTAGTCGAGAATATGCTCGATACTTGTGATGAGCATGCGTTTGTGAAGGTTGCTGACTTGTATGCCTATATGCGTAATATGGTACTGTTTAGAAGTACAAGGCGTGTAGGGTACGGTGCGGCAGAGGACGCAATATCTCTTCTCACCGGACATGATTCCAAGGGACAGGAGTTTCCGGTTGTAATTATTTACGGTGCAGAGGATTTTGCGGGCGGTACGGAGGAAGATAATTGCCTTCTGTATGTAGCTATGACGCGAGCTAAGAATACCTTGATTATGTTGGAAGGACAGTATGCAGAACATTCTCCGCTTGATATTGGTGGTTTGAGTTCGCATGTTAGTATCCGATGAAAGGAGGAAGGGTATGATTAAACTTATCTTTGGGGAAGAGACTTATCTTCTCGACAAAACGCTGGAAGCAGAAACATCCGGCATAGAAACACCAGAGATGAATTTAACGGTGTTTGATGATGGGTATGATGTGAAAACCGTAGAGCGAATTTGCTTCACGGAGCCTTTCCTTGCGGATCGGCGTGCTGTTGTGCTCAGATTACCGGAATTAAAGGCTGATGATGAGCTTAAAAAGCTTGTAGGGAAGATTCCGGAGGATGTTATCTTTATCGTTGCTGCAGACAAAGTGGATAAAAGAAGTGCCTTGTATAAGGCATTTCAGAAGTCTGTCTGCGAGTGCAGTAAGCCGGACGCAAATAAGGTTTATGACCTTGTCCGGAGAGTGGTAGAAAAGGAAGGGTGCAAGGCAGAGCGTGACGCAATAGAGGAGATGGTAAAGCGGTTAAATTATTACGATGATACTGCAATTAATCTTTATTCTGTTATTGGATGTGCACGGCAGCTTTCCCAGAGCGGTGATGTTACTTTGTCGTTGGTGCGAGCGATGCTTCCTGAAAGTTCGGCTGGTAAGGCATGGAATCTTCTTCGACTTATCTGTGAAAAGAAGATGTCAGAAGCGTTTTCTTTGCTTAATTACTTACTGGACTCCGGCGAAAGCGCAATCGGTGTACTTTCTCTTATATTAAGAGGATTTCGACTTGCCTGGAAGGAGGCAGCGGGGGTACCGGTTGAAGGGAATCTTCGTTATCAGTACGCACCTGCGGCGGTATTTTCCGCAAAAAAGTTGGTGCTTGCACAGGAAGCACTTGAAAATGCTGTTGAGCGTTTAAAGTCCGGTGCTGAGGCAAGCGTTATGTCACGGCTGGCACTTGTTAAAGTGGCAGATGTATTAAACTGAATATTAAACGATTGGAGGCTAGTACCGGGCTGTGAAAAAGCAGCCCGGGAAAAGAAAAATGGAGAATAGTAGAACTATCAATGGAAAACCTTTTGGAGTTGTTGTAGAAGAGTTGCGTGCTCCGTTTCCGGAGTCAGCAGTGAAGGACAATCAGTCCGGATATCCATACATTCCTATTGAAGAGTACAGGAAGCGTTTGGATGAAGTTGTGGGTGTGCTTAATTATGATTACCGTCTGTCTAAGGCAGAATGGGTAACAATAGGCGACAAGGAACACATGAGCTGCCTCGGGACCCTGGTTATAAGGGATGATGAAGGAAAAGTTGTTACTGTCAAGATGGCAACCGGAGATGCAGATGTTATTACAAAAAACAGTACCGGTGCAGCTGTTAAGACTGGCAATGATGCGAAGACTGCTGATAAGGATGCTTTTAAGTCATGTTGTCGCATGCTTGGAATTGGGGATGCGCAGCTTCGTGAACATCGCAAAGGTAAGAACGGAAGTGGAAGTAGGGGTGGTGCTTCTGGAAAGGGTCCGCAGAACACTTCTTCAGACGCCAAGGAAGAGGAGATTCGCGTAGTAGTACGCGGTGCGTTCAGTTCCTTGGGCGGAGGAAAGGGTTATAAGGCGCCAGCTGTTTTGAAGGAAACTGGAGAACAGGTGGCATTGATCCTTTGGAAAGAAGGTATTGATGCCGTTAAGGAGTATATGCCTTTGGCGGATTTCTTGGAGAAATATAAGTCTAAGGAGTTTTCTGTGGTAGCAACTCGAAATACTTTTACTATGAAGAACGGTCGGAAGGAAGAGCAAATCATCATGCTCCGTCCGGTTGCGTAAGGAGGCGAGCTAATGGCAGAGGTTAAGTTATCAGAAGAAATGCAGGAAGCGTTTTTTGAGCGATATTTTGAGTATGGGGACGATGATAAGACCGTGATTTCCAATGTAGAGAAGGCGGCCCGTGTACTTCGTGTGGCATACGAGAAAGCGGAAGCTATTAGTGATGCCGCAGAAAACGGAGAGTGCTTTGATGAAAGTGAGGCGGTGTTGGTATACCAGACACTAGCTCTTGCGAAACACTTCTTCGGACAGTTCTGTGAGCAGCTTCCGGAAGAGAAGAAGGCATTTTATGAAAGTAAGGTGTCTGAGATTTTAGTTTAAAAATAGTCCCGTCCGTGTCTTAGGCATGGACGGGAAATAAAAACGATAGGAGGCTAGTACCCGGAAAAATTTGTCTGGGGAATATATTATGAATGAAGTATTAAAGTGTTATTTTTTAAATGAAGCAATCGTTGAGGCAGAGAATACGGCTGCTGTAATCGAAACCGCTGAAAAATGTTATTGTGGCGGGGATTGTACCTTAGAAAGTGGATGTAGGTTGTACAAAGCTTTGCGGGATACTTCCGAAGTGAAGTGTGCAGAAAAGCTTAAGGCGGAACTTATGTACCATGTGTTAGGAGAGTGATTTTATGGGATATTTAACCCTTAAAGGTGCAAAGGCGTTGGCACATGCCAACTATGACTACGGTGGTGATTATTTGCTGTGTATGCTGAGTGATTCGGAAATTAAGAAAATGTTCTGCGGTCAGCCTGGAGGCAGAAGACGCATGTATGAGTATATGCGGTCCGCGGAGGAAATGCGTTCTTATATTGCCGGATTGTAGGTGAAATGAATAGGAAGATGGAAAGGGACTCAGTGATGAGTTCCTTTTTTTTCTCTTTGGAGCGTTGATTGGTGAATTTAAAAAGGGACTTGCAAAATGCGAGTCCCTGTCGTATAATTGAGATAAGAAAGGTGATCGGATGCAAGTTCCGATTGCCCTCAGTCGAATAACTTATTGAAATGGTATCCTTACTTTGGGCGAGTGGTGGATACTATTTCTTTTTTTTATCTCCATATCGGCTATCCAGATAGGTCAAGATTACGACGACAGTTGTTAAAAACTGTAACACTACCGAAATATCATCCATGGCATCCCCTCCTTATGTACTAGAGGGTAAGAGAAACTGCATCCATACCGTATATCCCTTTTATACAAGAATATTATACCATAAATCGAACATGAGTTCAATAGGAAAAAGGTTGCGAAAATGCTTGACTTTTAGGGCTTTTATATAATATACTATAGGAGTAAATTATTTAATATATGTCCCAAGGACGATTCTGCGGGACCGCACGAGATATGAAAATGCGATATTCGGCTATGCCGGGTTTATTTCTTGCATTATCATGTCTTTTTTTATTGCCTTTTAAGGCGGAAAAGGAGGTACGCCAATGGAAACCATTGGAAGTTATGCGAGCGCTATTGAATCACTGGCACATCAGCTTATAGCTATTGCTGACAGTGAGAAAGAGCGCAAGCAGAGAAAAACGATTCTAGGCGAGATGTTTGCCGGGAATAGCGCGCTGTTGGAAGAAGGGTATTCCTTTGAGGAGATGTTCCGTGCTTTTGATGAGCATATAGTGGACAAGCGAATCTCAGGAATTGTGTTACGAATGTCGGATAATGTAAAGCATTTCCGAGGTCGTAAACGCCGACTTCTGTAAGGGGGTGATAATATGGTTATCGTCTCCGTAATTGATTCTGAATCCACTGATGTAGTGGTTCGAATCGAAGATAAGGGTACCGAAGTTCTTAAAACGATCTCTTTCCAAGAATATCGTAATGCATGCAACAATGTCATGCTGAATGGAGAGAGGGTGCCAAGAATTGGGCAGTTACCACACGGGTTCTTTAATGGCGGTTCGCTTGATGGTGTACAGGAAGCTATTATAAGGATTCCGAAAGGAAAGCGTCCAATTCATTACATGGGAAAAGAGTTTATCATCCCATTCCCTGATGTTGTGTTCCATTTTGTAACAGAACAGGGAAAACCAAAGACTACAAAAGTGTGGTTTGCGGATGATAAGGGCGTCTTGTATCATTATCCATTTGGTAATGTGTATGATGACGGACGGATTTGTTGGGGAGCAAATGTATTGCCACATATTGCGGATTTGAAAGAGATGGAGAGACTTGTATCTATCTTTTTCGATGCGACAACAAACAATGACTTGTATAAGTCCCCATGTGTAACGCTCGATGGTAAAGAGGTTCAGCTTAACCAGCGAGATTATATCGAGTATGTGTCCAGACTGGATGCATTCCCGATAGAGTGGTTGAGAGAAGCAGGTCTCACAATCGAAGAACTTTAAAAACAAAACATTAAACGAAGGAGGCTAGTACCCGAAGTAAGACGCAGAGCGCAGCGGGGAACAAAAAGTAATGGCAAATTTTTCTTTATTTGAGGAGCTTGGCTTAGGAGAGTATTTGGTAGAGGAGCCGAAGAAAGAAACAAAGAAGGAAACGAAGAAGGAAGAAGCAAAGAAGGCAGACACCAAGAAGAACAACAGTGGCAAGACGGCAGCAGCTAAGAAAGAGGAAAAGCTAACCTTCCCTCTGACTGTTATGACCGGTATTTGCCCGCCGACAATTATTACAAAGGAGCAGGCCGGCGATGCAGACACACTGGAGAAGATTGCAGATTTGGTATGCAATCAGACCGGTGTATCTCGTGCCATCACCGTGGCTAAGAAATTCACGGATAGTAAAATTGCCGTGGTTTTCGACCAGAGTAAGGTACAGGCAAAGGGTGAGTTTGATATCACGCATGCTACTGTAGCGGTTGTCGGTGCGGAAAACATCGCATTGGCAGAAATCGAAGGCAAGAGGACTATTGAAGAAATCAATGCTTTCATTGAAAAGCAGATGGGTGTGAAGGTTCCATATCGGTTTATTGTTGACGGTGAACGACTCTATGCTATTCCGGGAGACAATGTTGCCGTGGGAATGGTGTCACTTCCGGTTACTGTGAAGAATCCGTTTGGTAACACAAAGGATATCGTGCTTAATGCGAGTGATTTTGATGTTGAGGCGGATGCCGCGGAAGTGCAGATTGACGATGTTCGTGCAAAGATTTTCGAGATGGTAGCTTTTAAGAGTATTGAGCCGATCCTTGAACTTGCTCGTCCGTCAGAACCGACCGAGAAAAACACCTTGTTCGTAACCTTAAAGTATGTAGTCAAGTCGGCTACAAATACGGCTGCTAAAAAGGAGACTTATCCGACGAACGCGGTTATCAGCATGCTGTTTAGTAGAATACAGCTGACACCAGAGATGTTCGGAGGCAGAGAGCGGGTAGAAGCAGAAGATGTTATTGCAGTGCTTTCTAAGGATTATCCGGAGTTTACTCCTGACCGCACAAAGCTGACTTATGTTGAGGAGGGGAATTATATTTTCCCGTCGCTTAAATCTTCCGCTAAGGGAGCCGTCACATACGGCTCCCGCGAGGAGTGCCTTGCGGCTGCTGAGGAGAATGAGGTGTACTTCTTGGCGAACTACATGGAGGACGGAAAGGAAGTCCGATATGAAAAGACACCGGTTTCTGTAACAGAGGCATCTGCTGATGGGACAATCGGAAGATACCAGTGGAAACTTCCGAAGATTCCGAGAAAGATTCTTGATGCTGTGAAAGAATTTTTTTCATATGTGTCCAGAGATTTTGAGACAGAGGCATTAGTGAAGCTGGCTTATATTCCGGATGAGAAGCGGTTCGTAGTTTCCGTGCCGGCGCAGACTGTCAGTAAGATTTCTGTGAGCACTCAGCAAATGTTCCTTTCATCTATGGACTATATGTTTGTCATGGACATTCACAGTCATAATACGATGCCGGCATTCTTCTCTCATGTAGATGATGAGGATGAGAAGGCAAATGCAGTATATGGCGTGATGGGATGTTTTGGCGATGATGAGCCGAAAATGTTGTTTAGAGCAGCGACCGGAGGAAGATATGTATCCTTATCTGATTCGGACATCTTTTCCTATGAGGAAGATGATGTGGATGCGCCGAGTGCAAAGGAGTTATATAACGAATGGTGGCGCGTGGCGTTAATCAAATAAGAAAAAATGGAGGAAGTACCGCCTATGTAACAACATAGGCGGGAATTTTTAAAAAACGATAGGAGGCAAGTACCCTGACATAAGGTATAAGAGCGGGGGAAATAGGTAAAATGGAATATCATATTGTATGTATTGGCGCTGGTGGTACCGGCGGTAACTTCTTAAAGGAACTTGGACGCTTCTTGAGCTTTTTCCGAGAGGTCGGAAAATCATGGAAGTTGAGTATTGTGGACGGTGATACCGTTGAAGCACGCAATACGGAGAGACAGCCGTTTATGGTGTCGGATACGATGCAGCATAAGTCTTCGGTTATGGCAGAGGCATTGGTTGATTGCCTTGGTCTTCCACAAGACAGGGTTACTGCATACACGCAGTATATTGATGAATATCGGGAACTTAAAGAGATTATTGGTTATGCCGGTAAGTATTCGAGTGTGGTGATACTTGTTGGGTGCGTGGATAATCACCGTGCACGCCAGGTAATGCATACCGCATTTAATGAAATACCGAATATCATCTATCTGGATTCTGCAAATGAGTTCTCCGAAGGAGAAGTAGTATGTGGCATTCGGATTGACGGAAAGGAGATAGCTCCGCCGAGAGGATATTATTTCCCGGAAGTTTTGACTGATACTGGATTGCGTGCATCTGAGCAGAGTTGCGGCGTTATTAATGAATCAGCACCGCAACACTTAATTACTAACCTGACCGCAGCTCAGCATTTACTTTCGTTTGTGGTAAACATCATGAAGGAAGGTAATGCAGAGGGCGGGGTTGTTCATTTTAATGCATTTACACATTTTTGCCGATTTGACCGCTGGACTCCCGAGATGCAGGCAGCGAAAGATGCGGTTGATACGGCAGAAAGAGAAGAAAGCAAGCGTGCGGCTATTGTGAAAAAGGCGCTGGATGAGGCAATGAGGGTTCGTCTGTATGTATCGAAGTCTCATGAAGGAGAGAAGGTGACGGAAGTTGAGGAATAAACGACCGTTACAAAATCTTTCGGATTACGATCTTATAAAACTCTGGAATATGGCAGAGACCATAGATTGTATGGGACAAGACACCATAGACCATATAGACGGTTACAGTAGTGACTGTTTGCTGACTCCAAGTGATATAAAAACTATAAGAGCAGGCGTATTGCTTCAAGCAAAGCTCTGTGACAAGTACGGCATTCCGCATCCGGCTATTCGTTTAAGCGTGGAGGACGAAGGACTCCTGAAACTTGACAGAACTTTGGATGAGGAGCTGGAGGATGCGGATTGGGAACCTTTTGAGTACAGTAACAGTGAGCTGAATGATACGATGAGCGCATTTGCTTCGGTGAACGGCATAGGTGATTTTGATGAAGAACAACTGTATTACGATGCAAACGATTTACAATCTTTGTTTGAAATCGAGGATGCTGGGGAGAATGAGGATTCTGAGGAAGAGGAAGATGCCGCAGAGATGGCAAGGGAACTTATCGCAGATGAGTTGAGGTATGCTGGGTATCGGTCTTTATTAGACCTTATTCAAGAACTTGGGCCGGATGTCCTGGATGTTACAGAGGTTGCGGTAGCTAAGTCGAAGAAAATGGCTTCTCTTACAACTGCAATCAAAGCAGGGCGGGTTCCTGGATATGTTACAATGTTTTGGGAGAGTTTTTCTTCTAAGATGGTAATGAGGACATATCGATGGATACCGTTGGGGGAGAGCGAGGAGATACTGGACGGCGAGTGGTGTTGCGTATATGTAGTAGCAAGCCATTACGAGGAAGGAATCATTATTTGTGACCTCTATAAGTACATGAGTACCCGAATTGGTGCCTATATAGCACAAGAATTTGCAGACAGGTATTGTACTACCGCTGCCTAAGAAAAATGCTCACTCTTTATAGAGTGGGCTTTTTCTTTGCAATAGTGACAAAAATGTTGCGTGTGACGCAAACTTTTTGGAGATGTTGTCTTGACTTTCATTGGAGGGCTGTATTATAATATGGGTGTAATTATTTTTTAATATATGCTTCGAAGATGATTCCGAGAAGCCGCACGAGATATGAAAATGCTATTTCCAGCGTGAGCTGGATGCTTTGCGTTGTCATGTCTTATTTTTTTGCCGTAACCGGCAAGGTACAATTAAATGTTTTTTAAACGAGAGGAGGCAAGTACCCCGACAAAAGGACGGGGGAAAAGTTATGAAGAAATTTATCGATGCACCAGATGAGGCGTTTGTTCTTATCAATGACACTGTTTGCAAACGGGTACCGTGTGTAATCTGTGATGGAACCGGAACTGTCGGATTAAAACACAAGCGGTTTACTTGTCCGGAGTGTGGTGGAGCTGGAAGCAGAATGGAGTACGGTGATTCAAAATGGACTGTGTATGGACCGGCTGCCCTGCATAACTATGTATGTACAGTAGAAAAGAGCGGGGAACTTTATGAACGGTTTGGTTACAATGTTTCATTACCTACTCTTTACGGTACATCAATCACTCTGCGGTCGTTTGCGGCAGAGGATGTGTTTGAGTCCTTTGATGCGGCAACGAAGGAAGCGGAACTGAGAAATTACGGATGCCTTGCTGTTGCTCCGAAGAAGAAGGAGGTGGCAGCATGGTAAGAAATGTTCCGAAGCGTCTCTATCAGATTCCTTATGTTGATCCGGAGGGAAACGAACAAATTATTGAAGTGACGGCGTATAGCGCAGTGCAAGCGGAGATGGCAGCGCAGTCGGAGATTCGTCCGGGGTGCAGTATTATCGCTGTCGAGGAGACTGTTCGCAAAGACCGTCGTATGTGTGAGTGTTTCGAGTAAAAAACGAGAGGAGGCTAGTACCCGTCAATGGATGGGGAAGATGTGCAATGGGAACTGCTGTTGCGATTAGTACACCGAGAAAGGTTATAAAAGACTTGGTGGTGCGATTTCCGGACAACAGGTTACACTATGTCGCAGAAATACCGCGATATTGTTTCACTCAACAGGAGCTTGATATGCTCTTTAAGGGCGAGGTAGTGTATCCGGAGAAGGAATCATTTGGAACACACTTCATAGGTGCAAACAAGGGAAGGGTGAACGCATTAAAGTTTTGTGCGTATAGCGCTTGCTGGTTGCAACTTGGGAAGGAGGCGAGAAAGCATGTGCGAGCATTGCAGTGTGCTGAACCGAGGTTGCAGCTGCCGGGAGTGTGATGGTTACAAAATCGTGATGGACGCAGATGAGGCGGACTATTTCTTACAGGAAGATGGGGAGATCGGTCCGGTTCATAGTTCACATGATGATGCGGAGTCCTGTCAGGACGAGAAAGGCTTTTTCTTGAAAAAGCTTTTCTCCGGAGAGGACGATGATATGACAATCTTTTTTTATAAGGGTTGTTGTATCGAAATTCAGCCGGCAATGGAGGGAGGTTGGGATTATACCTTCTACCGAAATGGGAGAGAGTTGGATGGTGGTGTGTATGACGATGCAGATGCACCGCTTACCTTTGCTCTAAACGAAATCTTGTACGACATTGAACAATACATGGTGTATGAGAAGACGCTGGCAATGATGTAAAGGAAGAGAGGGACTACTATGCAATGTCATTAAGTTAAATAGTGATTCGGACATTGACTTCCAAAAATCGATGTTTTGATGAAAGTGACCATTAAGTTAAGGACGTCCTGAAAAGAAAAAATGCTTACTGAAGGCGAAATCTTCGGTAGGCATTTTCTTTGCCATAATTTTAGGCACAATAATGAGGCTGGCTTCATTCATCCAACCTAAACAAAGGAGTTTCATTTGATTTTATGCAACTCTGTAGATAAACCACACGGCTGACTTTGGTTTCATGTTTCGTTTATCAGAACGACCTTCACGTACAGGATTTATGTATGACAACATTTCCGCAAACATTCTGTCCGGAGGCTCATTGTTGTGTAACCTGTAATATTTTCGGACTACGTGACATGCCATTTTGAAATCAATACTATACGGGTACTTATGGTTCGACTGCGGTACTTTGACGCAGTTAATGCTCCGGGATACAGCATTAAACATGATGAAGTGGGCATACAATTCCATCTGGATGAAATCATCTTTCTTACAGTGGAACTGTACTCCACCAAGAGCATACTTAAGCTCCCGAAAAGAGGTCTCAATATCCCAACGCAAATGATACAATTTCTTCATACGGGATATCGGAAATTCGAACCGGTTCAGATTTGTAATCAGAACCTCCCATTCTTCCTTGCCAGTGGAGTCGTCGTTGATGCGGAACTTTACCACCCGGAATTTAACCTTACATCTGGTGCCAAAATCCCAGCGCTGGTCCTTGGTGCTCTTGGAACGAGTTTCTTTGTACTGCTTATAGTGATGATTAATGAGCTTCAGGTGTGGAATTTCGTCCTTCCATGTGTAATAATAACTGCCGGAAGTCGTGACTGTAAACTCCATTTCCATATCACATTCTTTGTTCGGCAACCCCGCGATTTCTTTGATGCCGCCTATCCCAGCCTTTGTGCGGATAATATACGAGCAATCGGGGATGCGATTACAGTTTTCAATCATGTTGAAGCCATCATAGCCTCTATCCATAATAACAATGAACTTGCCACAGTCCAGATTTTTGAGCATTTCAAGAGCAGCATCACGTTCGTTCATCTTGGAACGAGGCTGCAGTATGCAATCCTGATAGGTACGGTTCATAATGTCAAACATCATATTGGCATGGACCTGACAGTATGGCTTCGTGGGAGTTCCGTCCTTCTTTGGTCTTCCTGATGGGACATTTACTACATACTGGGAGTTTGGGTTCCAAGGCATGTTAAAATCAGAGCCATCAATGGCAAACACACGATACTTTCCGTCTAAAAGGCGCGGATGCGTCATGGTTATATTGAACTCATGAAACAAATACCGGAACATCTCTGGTGTTAGCTTGTCCTTTGCCTGTTCATATGCCGATGCGGTCATACGGTCATCCAAATTAGGGAATGCCGACAAAAGTTCCGCATTAAGGGAATTACCTTGCATGTTAAGGGTAACCTTAATAGTTGTAGCCGCGTTCAACTTACGGTTACGGGTAAAATCTCCGGGCTTTTTGGTGTAAGAGCCTATGTTGGAAGCAAGAGCATCTACACAGGCATCCAGCTTGCCCAGAATATTCGGTTTTATGCCTGAGGGCATAAGACATCACCTGCCTTTAGCCTCAACATTGTTCTTGCGTGGAAATCGTTCGATGCTCAGAAAATACATTAATTATGATACACTCAAAATAAGTGTATGTAGAGACACTTAAATGTCTTGACAGAACAAGCGTTATGGTATAAAATAAGGGTGTCAATAAGTAACGATTTGGTTCGCAAGAACCGTTGAGTTAGAAAACGAAGATAAGCATCTGCAAACTTTGGTCGGTAGGCGGATGCTTTTCTTTTGCCTATAACTATACATAATCATATTAACAGAAAAATCCAGATAATTCAACAATTTTCTCCAAATTCTCTCATAAAAACACCCCTGTATTATTCTTAAAGCCAATCGCGAAATATAATCCATAAGATAGAAACAGCAAAATCATTTTCTCACAGTGGAGGATTTTGCGTTTCAGACAGCATAATGTAGACAGAAGTCATGAAGAATAAATTGTTTCACAATACCACTGGATTGCATGGTATTTGATTGACAATTGTGCTCTTCCGGCGTTATAATATACCTAAGTAAATGTTTCAACGAATGAGAAAGGAATGAGGTTATGAGAAAGAGAATACTTGCAGCACTTTTGGTTACGACACTATGCTTTGCCGGTTGTCAGAGCAGTACACAGACGGATGCACCGGCAACGACACCTACTATAACAGAAGCTCCGGAATCTACAGATGCAACCACGCCTACCGAAACTGCATGCCCGACAGAGGCTGTTATGCCGACAGAAGCACCTTCTTCAGAGGAAAGAGGCGACGGTCCTATTAAACCGGAAATTACAGAAGCTCCGGAAGTTACCGAAGCACCGGTTATTACGGAAGAACCGGAGATTACGGAAGAACCTGTCGTAGAACCGACAGAGGAACCGGTAGAACCTACGCCGGAACCGACTGCTACGTTGGCTCCGACAAGCACACCGGTACCGACAGCAACACCAAAGCCAACAGCGACACCTATTCCTACCAAAGCACCTAGTATAGGTAGTGATAGTGGTTCTACTATTGAGCTTCCTTCCCTTGGAATTTCCATTCCAAAGCGTGAAAGTTTTAATAACGAAGGCTTGGTTGACTCTAAGGATTCTACTTGGTTAGGTAGAGAGGATAAAAGTGTTCAAGAGTTAGGTGATACCCTTGATAAAGTAACCAATGCATTACTTGAAAAGAGTGGTCTTAGTACTGCTGACCAAAGCTTCCTTTTACAAGATAATGTTATCACCTTTGATTGGTATCAATATAGTGGTAGTGGTGACTTTATGCTTTTTAGAAACACGAGTGAAGGCTACTATGAGCTTAGTATCAATGTTCCTCTTGACTACTATAAGAACTACCTTGGTTGGGATGTAACTCAAGCAAATCATGAGGTGCTTAAGACACTTTGTAGTATTTTTAGCTCTCGTCCAAATGAAATTTTCGAATCAATATATAACACAATATATATTGATTATGAAATTCCTAAAAACGCTTGGGGCAAAGTTGGTGATTGTATGGGTTATGCTGATTTAAATGCTAGTTATGGAAATCATCTAGTGTTTAGATTTAAACCTATCGACTAAAGTCGTAAATAAAGAGGAACCGTTCATTATCTTATGCGGTCCTCTTCAAAACACAAAACTCTAAAACGCCCCTTGGGGGCTATTAAAAAATAAAGATGGTATCCGTACATTATCCGGAAGGTTTATCTCATTTATGTGCAACGAAAAACTCCTGTTGTGATATTATTTCACACAGGAG
>JAZNBY010000182.1:0-8840 GCA_045587325.1 Lachnospiraceae bacterium
ATATCCGCTGGATTGATAACGCGGGAGTAGATGTAGCGAAGCTGAATATCACTACCGATGCAAAGAAGGTAAAGGACTTAAAGGACAGACCGCTTCTGCTGTTTACCCATGAATGGAGTATCCGTACGGTTCTGGAACGAAATGAGGGCCTAAAATTGGCGGAATTTGCGAAAAACTAAGAAATATGAAAAAAAGTGGAACCATAGGTATTTTTGTATCGTCTTTCTGATAGGGGGTAACGTATGAACAACAAAGCAGACCGGGGATTCCGGGTGCTGCATACCGAAGAAACGAAAGAAAACTATGATTTGGAGACCTTAATGCGCACATATGGCAATGACGTGCTTCGTATGGCGTACAGTTATGTGAAGGATTATGATACGGCGGAAGATATTTTCCAGGAAGTATTCATTAAGGTAAATGCAAATCTGCAGGAGTTTAGGGGCGAAAGTTCCGTGAAAACGTGGCTGCTTCGGATTACGGTAAATGCATGCAAGGATTATTTAAAAAGTGCATATGTACGCAGAGTGTCCGCTATATCGGAGGAAGAAGAGGCGACACTTAGTGTATCGGACACCACGGAAGCCGTGGAAAAAGCACAGGACGGAGAACAGATACGGAAAGCGTTGTTGCTCCTACCGGAAAAATACCGGGAAGTGTTGGTATGTCTCTATTTTGAAGAACGTTCGGTGGCAGAGTGTGCCAAGGTACTGGGAATCAGCGAAGGCACGGTAAAAAGCAGACTGTCCCGGGCAAGAGAGAAGTTTCGCGTTATTCTCGAGAGAGAATGGAAAGGAGGTGCATAGGATGAATAAGAAGTTGCAAACGGAAAACGAAATGCAGGATGATGAACTCTATGCACTTTTGGATTCTGCCATGGCGGATGACAGACTTTGCGTAAGCGAAGACCTGATTCAGAGAACCTTGCAGAAGGTAAAAGATGAAAATAAATCTGTGACAGTGGCTCCGCGGAAGCCGAAATACCGCACACTGGTACAATATGCCGGAATGGCGGCGGCAGCGTTACTCATTGTATTTGTGGGAAGTAATGCCATAAAGAATGTGAATAAAGAGTCTGCGTCGGATATGGCGGCACCGAGAGCAGAGACAGCCAACTCCGGGGATAACAAATGGTACTATTCTACTGCGGATTCTGCCGACGGAGCAAGTGCTCCGAGTGCGGATGGTGCAATGTCGGATGGCGGAAGCGATGCAGCTAAGGATGAGATCGCTTATGTCCAGAGCGAGAGTGAAGCACCGAAGGAACGTGACGGTGACGTGCCGGCAGATACCGCAGACGCCTATATGGGAAGCAAAGAGATCATCATTTCCGATAAGTTTCAAAGTCTGTTAAAGACAGAAGGCTATGAACTTTCCGGGGAAGTTGCGGAATGTTGGGACTATGCGGGAGAAGCGGATAATGCGGAAGCGCAGATGGAAGAAGTTTTGCTTAACGGAACCGTGATAGAAGGATTGAATACCATAGGAAGATACAGATATCAAGTGACCGACGGAGACGGAAATCAGAAGAACATAGTGTCGGAGCTTCCGATTGACAGAATTATCCGGATTCCGACCCGGGATGGAGCACTTTGGTTCCTGCTTGGAGCAGAAAATATGGTTTTTACGGAATAATACGAATTAGAAAGAACCGAAGCATTCCGTTGTGGGGTGCTTGGAGTATTGTTTGTAGCACAAAAAAGGATGTTGAAGCGGAAATGTTCCGCAGTTCAACATCCTTTTGTTGTTTTTGCTTACTCTGCGTCAGCCTCTTCGGTAACGTCAGCCTCTTCCTCAGCAACTTCTTCTGCATCCTCTTCGTCAGTGGTGATATTGATGGATACGTATTCGCGGGAAGCGTCATCATCTTCATCATCGAAACTGTCATCGAAATCGAAATCGTCTTCTTCCTTTGCGAAGAAATTTTTATACACAAGATATGCGCCGCCAACAACCGCAGCAACAGATGCTACTGTGGCAAAAAACTTAAACACTTTTTTCATGGGAAACACTCCTTTCATAAATTCTGATTCTATTATACGTTCTTTTTTATAAAAAGAAAAGCCCATTTTGAAAAAAGTTTGCTTTTTTCTTCATTTTTTTATGCAAAGTGCAATAACCATCCGCTTTTTTTGCTTGAAGTTTCAGACAAAATAAGGTATAATTTATATATAATTTTAAAGGGTTTTTGGGCAGTACGAAATATCGCATACCGAATGTTGCAAGGAGGTTACGACTATGAAAAAAGACCAGGATCTACAGGATTTTCTTCGTAAGGAAGAACGCGAAGAAAAGCAGAAAATGAAAAAAGAAAAGAAGGCAAAGGAGCCGAAGGTGAAGTCACCGAAGGAGCCAAAGATAAAAGCACCAAAGGAGCCGAAAGCAAAGACATCGAAGGTGAAGGTTCCGAAAGATAAGCCGGCAAAAGTAAAAGAGCTGAAACCGAAGAAGGACAAAAAGGACATCCTCGGATTCTTAAAGAAAAAGAATGCAACGAAGGCTCCGGCGGTTAAGGGAAAGAAGAAAATGAAGAGTATCCGTACACAGCTTACGGCGATGTTCTGTGTACCGTTAGTATTTATTATCATACTTGGTATGGTTTGTTCCGTCAGTGCATCCAATGCGTTGCAGTCCAACTACGAAGAGGCAGCAAGTTCCACATTAGATGCAAAGGCAGAGCACCTGGCGTTGGTATTTTCTACAGTAGAGTCCAAGATGAGCCAGTTTAACTCTAATACGGACGTTTCCATGTACTATTCCGGTAACTATGCGAACAGTGCAAAGAATGAGAGAGAGGCGAAAAAGTCCATTGAAGACTTTGTTGCTACGTTGGGTGGTGACAATGAATCCATTATCGGAAACATAGCGGTTCTTTCCCATTACGGTGAGTCCTACGCATCCGACGGAGCATTTTCCGGTGAGGACAGAGCACTGGCATTTGAAGAGAGCGCAGACGGTAAGGCATTTCTTGGCTCCGGTAAAGATTTTTACTGGACAGCCCGCCACGACTTTGTAGACAGCCAGATTAATCTTTCCAAGGATTCCTACTTCATGTCGGTTACCACGAAGATGGTCAGCACGTTGGGAGAGGGTATCGGCTATATTTCCGCAGATATCAAGATGTCTATGATAGAAGAGATGTTAAACGGCATCGATTTGGCGGAGGGAAGTATTTTCGGTATTGTTTCTCCGGAAGGTGTGGAGATTACAACAAAGGGCTTTTCCGAAAAGGTATATTTTACAGGCAAGACGCAGTATAACAATGCGTTAAGTAAGAAAACGATGGATATCGGTTATGATGAAATCGGCGGAGATGATTATTTGTTTATTTGTGCTCCGATCGGGACTACCGGAGCTATGTTGTGCGGTGCGATTCCGCAGAAGGCCATCATTTCCAGTGCGAATTCCATTAAGGTACTTGCAGCTGTAGTGGTAGTTGTGTCCGCGGTATGTTCCGTATTGCTTGGTATCTGGGTGGCTACCTCTTATGCGAAGGCCATGAAGCGTACCATGGCAGGCCTTGATAAGGTGGCAAGAGGCGATCTTACGGCGAAGATGAAGACAAAGCGTAAGGATGAGTTCGGGGCCTTGGTTGCCTGTGCAAATAAGACGGTAACGAATATGAAGGGCATGGTACAGCAGACGGCGGAAGCAGCAGACAATGTAGGCGGTTCCGCAGCAGGAGTGGAAGATACTTCCGCAAAGCTTCTTACCGCTACACAGAACATTACCACCTCCATTACGGAGATTCGAAACGGTATTGTACAGCAGGCTGAAGATTCCGAACGTTGTTTGATACAGAGTGAGGAACTCAGCGAGCGTATCAATGAGGTTAAGGCGGATGCCGTTGCCATCGACGAACTTGCGAAGAGTGCCAAGGCAGCTGTTGAAAACGGTATGGAAGCCATCGGCGTGTTAGAGACGAAGGGTGAAGAAACTGCATCCATTACAAAGCGCATCACTGTAGATATGGGAGCTTTGGCAGAAGAGTCTCACTCCATCGGTAAGATTATCGGTGTAATTAATGACATTGCAGAACAGACGAACCTTCTTTCCTTGAATGCATCCATCGAGGCAGCAAGAGCGGGAGAAGCAGGCCGCGGTTTTGCAGTTGTTGCGGATGAGATTCGCAGACTGGCAGAACAGTCTGTAGAAGCAGCTAACGAGATTGCCGGCATTGTAAACGGTATTAAGAATCAGACCGAGGGCACCGCACAGACGGTTGCACAGGCAGAAGAGATTGTTGCATCCCAGAGTGTTGCATTAAAGAATGCAATCAGCCTGTTTAAGAACATCGGTGAGAACGTTGAGGAAATGACGGAACGTCTTGAGAACATTTCCAATGGCGTAGATCGCATCGGTGAAGCACAGACCGTAACGGTAGATGCAATCAGCAGTATCTCAGCAGTATCCGAGGAGACTTCGGCAGCATCTGAAGAAGTACAGAATATGGTAGATTTGCAGTTAAAGGCAGTGGAAGACTTGTCTGAGGCATCCACCGTATTGAACGATGAAGCAAGAAAACTTCAGGAAGTATTACAGGCATTCCGTTATTAGAAGTGAGTGAAAATATTGAGTGTCCCAAAAGTTCTATTGTCTTTTGGGACACTTCCTTATGTAAAAAGACGAGACATTGGTTGGAGGTAGAAATGAGAAAGCAATGGTTGTTATTTGTAATGATGGTTATTTTACTTGGAGCGTGTGCAGGGTGCAGTTTTGAGAAGAAAGCACCTTCAAGTGAAATCGGGACAACGCCGGGAACGGGGGAGATTACGCCGGGAGGCGAGGTGCAACCGCCGGAGCAGAAGGCTGGATATTCGGAAGCGCCTGTGTTGCAGTCTCTCGTAAGCAACAATCTGTTGCCGGAATTGGAGCACAGACTGCCGAAGGAAGGCAATATAGTAGTTACCGGTTTTGATACAATCGGAAACTATGGGGAAGACCTGCAGTTTGCTGCAGAGAATGCGGATACGATGACAGGAGAGCTGGTATCCGAAGGACTGTTTTGTTATGACGGAGCGGGTAATATTGTTCCGAACATAGCCAAGGGATATACGGTGAATATAGACTATACGCAGTATACGATTCAGTTACGGGAAGGAATGCGCTGGTCCGACGGTGTACCGTTTACCGCAGATGATTGTTTGTTCTTTTATGAAAAAATGTGCTTGCCGGAGGTGTTCGGGGAGTATTTGTGGCAGTGTTTTCTTGTGTATGATGAAAAGGGAATGCCGCAGAACGCTACCTTTCAAAAGATTGATGATTACCATTTCATGATTATTTTTCCGCAGTCCAAACCGGAGTTCATGACTCAGTTGCTTGCTGAGGGTGGCATCTGTTTTGCACCGGAACATTACTATGTAAATCTGTTGCCGGAGTATATGGGAGAAGATGCGGCCACAGCTAAGGCCAAGGCCATGGGTTACAGTGATGTGGAGAGTATGTTAAACGAGACTGTAATGAAAGCGTGGAATATACCGGGGCTTCCGACCCTGAATCCGTATTGCATTTCCGAGGAGGAAGGCAAGAAGGATGTGAAGGGAGAGTATTATGAATTTGTACGTAATCCGTATTACTGGAAGGTAGACGGGGACGGACAACAACTTCCGTACATTGACCGGTTGGGCTTTACCAGAATTTCGGGGGAATCCCAGAAAATGATGTTAACAACAGAGGGCTTTTTGAGTGTAAGTATGCTGAATCCGGAGCAGTTGGCAGAGGCAGAGTCGGGAAAGACACGAGGAGGTTACCGGATTGTTCGGTGGAGCAATTTTTCCTCCTTTGCGGTAAAGAGTAACCTGCAGAATTTTCCGGAGACCGCACCTTATGAGGAGAAAGTAAGAGGCATCGGTTCTGCTCATGTAGAAGGCTGGTATATGGAATAGGAGGAATTGGAATGGAAAATTATATTCCGGAATGTTTGTTGGAACTGAACACGATATCCATATCGGTACGGCTTGTATTGTCATTGCTGTGCGGAGGCGTTTTAGGAATTGAGCGGGGAAGGAAGAAGCGGCCGGCAGGATTTCGGACATACATGTTGGTATGCATGGGAGCAGCATTAGTAATGATAACAAATCAGTATCTCATGGAAACCTACGGTGGAACGGACCCGGCGCGGATGGGAGCACAAGTGATTTCCGGAATCGGTTTTTTGGGTGCGGGTACTATAATTGTCACAGGGCGGAACCGGGTAAAGGGACTTACAACGGCAGCCGGACTGTGGGCAGCGGCCTGTGTGGGACTTTCCATAGGGATCGGCTTTTATGTCGGAGCGGTAATCGGATGCTTTTTGATTTTTGTGGTAATGGCATTGCTTCAGAGATTGGATGATTGGGTAATGTCTTCAACAAAGGTGATTAACCTTTATGTGGAATTTGAGCGGATGCCGGATGTGGGAGAGTTCATTCGTTTTACAAAGGAGCAGGGCTTTCGCATCAGTGATTTGGAGGTTACAAAGGCAAATGGTGTAGGAGATAGCGGTGTGGCAGTGTTGTGTACCCTCCGGCTGGAAAAGAAGAAACCTCACGCAGAGATAATTCAGCTGTTAAGTTCGGTGGAAAAGATCAGGTATGTAGAAGAAATATAAAGAATAAATAAAAGGTGCAGACAGTGTAAAACTTAATCTGCACCTTTTGTTTCCTGTTAAAATATATTGTACCAATAATTACAGCGTAGGTAAGTTGTTCTTCGGATCGGAAATGGTATAGCTTTCGGAAATCGTGGTAATATACTTATCTACTGCGTTATAGGTTAAGGACTGTTGAATGGTGTCGATTACGGTATCGCCCATGTAACGGTTCTCAAACATGATTACATAATGAGCGTTTGCATCTTCATCGGTAACGAAGGTAATATCGCCCTTTGCACGACCATCTTCAAACAACCAATCCATATACGGAGCGGTGGAGGAATAGAAGGTAACACCGGTGTACAGGGACTTGTCCGTTTCGGAATCTGCATAATCGGTACGCTTATCTTCCGGAGCGTAAGTAATGCAAAGGGTTTCGAAATCCTCGCCTTTGCCTAACTTATCATACATCTCCTGCGCCTTATCCTTTGCAGCAGTCATAGCGGTAGCAAGCTCTTCTTCGGTAGCGGAGCTGGTCACGTCGGCCGGGAATGCAAGGAGACGATAATCGATGGAGTCATACTCCTTTTTCTTTGCATCATATTCTGCCTGAGCCTCTTCCTCGGTAGCGGCCATGGTCTCATACAAATACTCGGAATAAGCAGTAGCAAGAAGATTGTCCTTAATAATATTGCGAACGTCCTTCTCGGTACCACCATACATGGAAGTCATGTAGCTGTCCACGGTTACGTTTGCTGCGGTAGCTTCTTCTTCGATGCTTGCAATATAAGCGTCGTAGTCTTCGTCTACATTAAGAGAGATACCTTTTGCCTTTGCATCTGCAATCAGTGCACGATTTTCCTTAATGGAAAGGGCTGTGCTCTCGGTGAAGAAATCGTCCCAGGTCATGCCGGTGGTTTCATCGTATACTGTGGTTGCAAGAGCATCCATGGAATTAATGCCGAAATAGGATAATAAAGTTACGTTGCTGTTAATCAGGTTGGTCTTGTGGAAGTCAAACTCTAACCGGGAAACGGATTCGCCGTTAATCTGAAAATATTCTGCATTTGCTTCCTTCTTCTGGTTTGCTTTCCTTATTGCCGGAACGACAAAAAGGAGTGCAATGATGCCGACTACAACAGCGACAGCGGCAATGATACTTAAGGTAGACTTGCGATTGCTTTTCTTAGCCGCCGCTTCTCTTGCCATGACCTTACGGTCGTACTTGGTCAGTTTCTTTTCGTTATTTTGTTCCATTTTCTTTCATCACAGGAACCGTACTCCTGCGATAACCTCCTTTAAAATTAGTCTGCCCCTATTTTACACCATTTTGGGACAAGAATAAAGAGGTTTTCTGGAATTTCATAAAAAACTCACACTTTTTTTTCTTGCTATTTTAAAAAAAATAGTATATGATAGGAACGTAAAAATTGAATAAGCGGAAGATATCCGCGAACGGAGGTAGTTTTATGAAGAAAAGAGTAGTATTTCTTGCACTACTAACTTCCCTCACCGCACTTTGCGCATGCAACGGCGGCAGCACGGGAAAGAAAGGTTCGGAGGATGCCTGTTCCGCGGTAGTAGGAATAACACAGGATTTGGACAGTCTTGACCCTCACATTGCAGTGGCGGCAGGAACCGATGAAGTCTTGTTCAACGTCTTTGAAGGTCTTGTAAAGCCTTCGGTAGACGGAACGTTGGTTCCTGCGGTAGCAAAAGAGTATACGATTGGCTCTGATGGCATGTCGTATACCTTTACCTTGCGAGAGAACGTGAAGTTCCACAACGGTAAGGTAGTTACTGCAGATGATGTGGTATATTCGATTGAGCGTTGCGCCGGTCTCCTTGACAATCCGGATTCTGAGGTTGTCGTGGAATCGGCGCTTTCTGTTATTTCTACCGTGGAAAAGGTGGGAGAAAATAAAGTTGTATTACAACTTTCGGAACCGAACACAGAGTTATTGGGATTTTTGACATGTTCCATCATCCCAATGGATTATGATAAGCAGAAAACCGCACCGGTAGGAACAGGCCCGTTCCGGTTTGTATCTTACAAGCCGTTAGAGGAGTTCGTGGTGGAGCGGTTTGACGAGTATTACGGAGAAAAGCCGTATCTTGAGAAGGTAACCTTCAAGATTTGTGCCAGCAATGATTCCGCATTTATGGAACTGATGGCAGGGGGAATTGATATTTTTCCGTATCTGACCGACGAGCAGGCATCTCAGCTCCCGGCAGATTATAACCTGGAGGAAGGCGCAAGCAATCTGGT
>JAZNBY010000183.1:0-2423 GCA_045587325.1 Lachnospiraceae bacterium
TCGGAGTTGGCGGTATTCAAGGATGTATTTGCGGATATCGGTGACGAGCAGAGTATTGAGCAGAGTCTCAGTACGTTCTCCTCGCACATGACCAATACGGTGTCTATTTTGGAAAAAGCAGACAGGAACTCCCTGGTATTATTTGATGAATTGGGAGCCGGAACGGACCCGACGGAAGGTGCGGCTCTGGCCATGTCCATTCTTACCTATCTGCATCGTAAGGGCATCCGTACCATGGCAACTACCCATTACAGCGAACTTAAGATATTCGCATTGTCCACGGAAGGCGTGTCCAATGCAAGCTGTGAGTTTTCCGTGGAGACCCTTCGTCCGACCTATCGGTTGCTCATCGGTATTCCGGGTAAGAGTAATGCATTTGCTATTTCGAAAAAGCTGGGTCTTTCCGATGCTATTATTGAAGAGGCAAAAGGATTCATCGGAGTGAAGGATCAGAGCTTTGAAGACGTGATTGCGGATTTGGAGAAAAAGCGTCTTGCTACGGAGCGAGATATGGAAGAGGCAGCAAAGCAGCGTGCGGAGGCGGAGAATCTTAAGAAAAGATATGAGGAGAAGAGCGAACGTCTGGACCGTGCCAAGGACCGTGTTTTGCGGGAAGCAAATGAGCAGGCGAAGGACATTTTGCAGGAAGCAAAGGATTATGCGGACAACACAATAAAGAAGTTTAACAAGTGGGGAACGTCCGGAGCCGGCAGAGAGATGGAGCAGGAGCGAAACGCTTTGCGGGAGAAGCTTGGGGAGAAGGAGAATTCTCTGGCCATAAAGAAGAAAAAGCAAAAGAACAAGGCCGTATTGTCGGCAGAAGAGATAAAAGTAGGAGATACCGTACAGGTACTCAGCCTGAATCTGATCGGTACCGTGGCATCCTTGCCAAACGGCAAAGGAGACTTGTATGTGCAGGTAGGTGCAATGCGTACTCAGGCAAATTTAAAGGATATTGCACCGGCGGAAGCGATGGAGGAACCGGAGAAGAAAGAACGGACCCAGGCCGGAAAGATTAAGATGAGTAAGAGCATGAGCATCAGTCCGGAATGTAACTTAATCGGTATGCGGGTAGATGAGGCGCTTCCGGTGCTGGAAAAGTATCTGGATGATGCGTACCTTGCTCATTTGCCGCAGGTGACCATCATTCACGGACGGGGAACCGGGGCACTGCGGGATGCGGTACATCAGTACTTGAAGCGGTTGCGTTATGTAAAGAGCTATCGTGTGGGTGGTTTCGGTGAAGGAGACCACGGAGTTACCATTGTTGAATTTTAAAGGAGGGGGACATGGCAGTAAAGCAAAAGATAATGATTGTGGACGATGATTCCAATATTGCTGAGTTAATCGAGTTATATCTGCGTAAGGAGTGCTTTGACACCCTGTGTGTAGAGGACGGAGAAGAGGCGTTGCGGCAGTTTAAGGAATACGAGCCGAACCTCATTCTGTTGGATTTGATGTTGCCGGGCATGGACGGATACGAAGTATGCAGAGAACTGCGTAAGACGTCCAAAGTGCCGATTATTATGCTTTCCGCAAAGGGAGAGGTCTTTGATAAGGTACTTGGCCTGGAATTAGGTGCGGATGATTATATGATTAAACCCTTTGATTCCAAGGAACTGGTGGCCAGAGTAAAGGCAGTGTTGCGCCGTTTCGTATCGGATACGGAGAAGGAAAAGGTAGAACAGTTCCCGAACGAAAAGCAGGGCGAATGCGTCATTTATCAGGATTTGTTAATCAATCAGACCAATTATGCCGTTACCTATCTGGGACAGCAGGTGGAGATGCCGCCGAAGGAGCTTGAGTTGTTATATTTCCTTGCATCCCATCCGAATCAGGTATTTACAAGAGAACAGCTCCTTGACCATATCTGGGGCTATGAATATATCGGTGATACCAGAACCGTTGATGTGCATGTGAAGCGCGTCCGCGAAAAAATTAAGGACCGTGCAAACTGGAGCATTGCAACGGTGTGGGGTATCGGCTATAAATTTGAGGTAAAGAAGGTATGAATGGAAGTCTGACGAGAAAACTTTTAGTGTTTTATCTGATGATTACAGCGGTATTGTTTTTTGCAGTAAATACGATTGCACCGGGGATTCTGGAAAAGAGCATCCTGGAGAAGCGGGAGCAAAAGCTATATGCCGATACGGGGCTTGTTACGGAAGGTTATGTGAGACGGTACTATGACAGCCGGATTACCATAACAAAGCTTATGGAGAACCTGGAACCGGTGGCCGATCTTTTGGATGTGCGAATCCTAATTGCCGCGTCCTGGGGCAAGGTTGTGGGAGATACCGATCCGATTGACGATACCGTGCTTCAGCTGGATGAGCTTGTGCCGGGTTTTTTGGAAGAGACCGTACACCGGGATTTTTATAATTCGGCGATTGTGAAGGAACCGGTGCTTGCTGTTGTAGTTC
>JAZNBY010000184.1:0-8612 GCA_045587325.1 Lachnospiraceae bacterium
GGATTCGGTTTTCATAATGGATCGGGCACGTCCGTAGACGTAATTATAGGTATGGGAATAAAGGATGTTGAAGCCTTCTTCCTTTCCTTCCTTCATAAGGCCGATGCCCTGCAAAAGTCCTTTTTCTGCTGCCATGCGGTGTCCCCTTTCTATTTATAAAAGTTTCTTCTTGTTAATATCCGAAATGCTGGCAATAATACCATCCCGTTAAGGTTTGGAAAACTGCTATGGAACCTCTTGTAAAATTGCTGTTCAAGATGTTGGATTTGTGTCCTTCGGAAGACATCCAGGCGTTTACAACGGATTCGGCAGAACTATAATTACATGCCAGATTTTCCCCGTGTAACTTGTCATAGATGGTAAAACAGTCGGTTCCGTCGAGTCTGGTATGAGAAAAGTACAGACTTGATTCCGCTGCCCTTACTCTTGCGGATTCGTATAAACAGCCATCCCAAATCAGCTCCGGTACGCCGTGTTCTTTTCTCATCTTGTTTGTAAGGATAAAGGTTTCTTTGGCTAATTCCTTATCAAAAGTTCCCGGTAACGGAATATCAAAGTAGTTATCCTCGATTTCTGTGTTGATTGATTCGTAGGCCGGTGCTATGGTCGGCTTCGGAGTCGGTGTGCTAGTGGGAACCGGAGTGGCGGTCGGCTTCGGAGTCGGAGTATTGGTCGGGACCGGGGTAGCGGTCGGCTTCGGGGTCGGAGTATTGGTCGGGACCGGGGTAGCGGTCGGCTTCGGGGTCGGAGTATTGGTCGGGACCGGGGTAGCGGTCGGCTTCGGAGTCGGAGTGTTGGTCGGGACCGGGGTAGCGGTTGGCTTCGGAGTCGGAGTATTGGTCGGGACCGGGGTAGCGGTTGGTTCCGGAGTCGGAGTGTTGGTCGGGACCGGAGTGGCGGTTGGTTCCGGAGTCGGAGTGTTGGTTGGGACCGGAGTAGCAGTTGGCTCCGGAGTCAGAGTGCTGGTCGGGACCGGCGAGACAGTCGTCTCCGACGTGGTAGTTGGTTCCATGGTAGGATTAGGAGTGGTTGACGGCTCCGGTGCGGATTGACAACCACCCGACAGTACAGTCAGTAACAATAAAAGCATAACCGAAAAAAGTGTTTTTTTCATTTGATGTCCTTTCTGCTATACATTCCAAAACAAACTTATTATTCTAAGTTTAGTATAATTTTTTTGTTAAATATAGTCAAGCAAGATTGTCAGCAAAGCGGGAACATGCGTGACATCTGATTAATAGGAAAAAGTAAGTACCGCAAGAGGAGTTAAGTTTATTCCGGAATCATTTCCGTCGTACCAGAAAAATGCAGTACCGCCGTAAATATACTCCGGATTAATCATTGCCCTTGCATGAGACATGGAATAACACCACGCCACATATACATCTCTGCCGGTTGGATAGCCCCATGCTAAGTTTTCGTGCAGATAAGAACCATGACTAAAATCTGTAGCGATTTCTGTGCATCTTGTTCTTGCCAGCTCTGTCAGGGAAGAATCTGCGATTAACGGATCAACATTTTTAATGCCTGCCGGATGGCCCCAATCATCAACCAACCCCTGTATTGCGGTTTTTCTTTGTTCGTTAATCCAATACCAGAGATCAGCGGCCTCGGCGTCATCATAGTAGCCCCAGACATTCCCGTAACGATACTCGGTGATGCCGACAAAACCGCATTCACTGCAAATATTGGTGCGGGTGTCACCGTCGGTGTGCCATTCAAACGGATGGTTTTCCCAACAAGGAATCACTTCGGTGGTGATTTCTGCGTTGCAAGTAAGGCATGTTTTGTGTCGGAGTCCTTCCTTGGTACAAGTTGCTTCGGTTATAACTTCCCAATCACTTTCATTATGTGGCTGTTTCGGAAGAATTCGTTCGTTATTTATGGTTCCGCAGATGGTACAGTAGGAGGTGGATTTTCCTTCTTCTGCACAGGTTGCGAATTTAACGGTTTTCTCATTATTGCAGGGTGTCTTCCGTAATTCAACAATACGGGTTTCTCCGCAGGAACATGTCTGCATTCCTGATCCTGTTGCGGAGCAGGTTGGGGCAGTGATTACGACAGGTTCATCGTTGTACTCGTGTCTGTGGACAGGTGCTTTTGTCGGTTTTGGAGTAGCAGTCGGAACCAGGGTGGAAGTTGGCTTCGGGGCGGTGGTCGGTGCCGGTGTGGAAGTCGGCTTTGGAACAGTTGTTGGTTCCGGGGACTTAGTCGATGTAGGAGTTTCAGTCGGTGTCGGAGCCGTGGTTGATTTTGCGGTTTCTGTTGGAGTCACAGTTTCGGTCGGTTCCGGAATTTCTGTTGGAACTATCGCTTCGGTTGGGCTAGGTTGTTCTGTGATAGCCGGAGCTTCTTCTACAGTTGTGTCGTTTGATATTGTTGGTTCGACCGGAATATTCGGTTCTTCAGCCGAGTCGGGAATCTCGGATGATTCCGGAGTCGGTTCCACAACCGATTTTTCGTTTGTATTTGGCTGTTCAGAATTGGTTCCGCAACCCGCAAAGAGTGTTCCGGTCAGCGAGAGAATGAGTAATAACGCCAGTAATCTTTTTTTCATTGTCAAATCCTCCTATTCTTTGGTTTGTTGATTAAGCGTATCTTAGTATGGTCAGAGTTGTCCCTGCTATTGTATAGTACTGTTTCGGAGGGGAAAGGTTTTATATTTTAAAAAAATACCCCCTCAAAAGAGGGGGTAAGTGATGCATGCAATATCTACATAAATGCCTTTTTACTATTCTTTTAATAGTATTTATCTATTGCATATTCGACTTGTTCATCTGTAAATCCTACGTATTTTAATCCGTTTATTAAATCTTCTTGGGAATCCCTGTAAGGACCAAAATATTTTGCTGCTTTGTATGCTTCATTATTCCAATCTGTGGTATCTTTTATACTTTCTACAGCTTTCATTGCAATATCATAATCAAATTGATGTGAATTTATTAGCCTATCTTGTAAGCTGCTATATGAAATACCTTCTGGACCAGATATATAATAATCACATTTTTTTAATGCTTGTTCTAACCAATCAGGATTTACGGTTTCTTTTGCATATTCAATTTGTTCATCTGTAAACATTTCAAATTTCATCATTTCTATACAATGAATATATGAAATTCCTGTTCTATTTATTTGTTTTTCGAGAAATAAAATCGCGATCTCATTCCAATCAACAGGAGAATTTATCATTGCATACATCACATCTTCTTCAATATATGGGGTTTCATTAACTATTTCTTTTAATATTGCATATTCAGAAAAAGTTCTATTAGTTGTTTTTGCAATAACTATTTCAATACATTCATCTTTCCAGCCACTATTATATACACCATACAATATATCATTTTGATTATAATCATAATTTTTAGTTAAATAGTCTATTAATGGTTTAGGCGAATAGGTTGGATTTTTCTCCCTTAATGATTTCACAAGTTCTAAAACTTCCTCTCCCTTTTCGCCACATGAATATACTGGGAAAGAAATAGGTTCCTTTGTCGGACCTTCGATTTGACTGATGGTCGGAGTGGGTCCAGGTGTTGGAGTAGGCCATGGTGTTGGAGTAGGCCACGGTGTTGCGGTCGGCTTTGGAGTGGCCGTTGGAGCCGTGGTCGTCTTTGGGACAATAGTGGTAGTTGGCTCCGGAACGGTTGTTGGTTCTGTGATAGTGGTTGATTGCTCCGGGCCGGATGTTGTAGCCGGGGCCTTTGAGATTTCCGGAATATCTGTAGGGGCTATGGTTGTTGATGGACCCGTAACGTCCGGAGTTTCTGTCGGTTTAATTGTTGCTTCTGTTACAGTTGGTTCCGGCGTAGCGACCGGTGCTACTGATATGACCGGCGCCGGCGTCATGGTTACCTTTGGTTCATCCAATATCACCTCCTGCACAATAGCCGGTGGTTCCGGGTTGTTGTTAGATACAAGTACTGCCGTGGTAGTTCCGCCACCGATAACAGCTGTGGCAAGGACGATGGCTCCGGTCTTTGCTGCGGTAGACATGGCGAGGAATTTTCCGATAAGGCCTCCGGCTTTTGCTGCGGTAGCTACTGTGGTAGCTGCTCCGGCAGTGGAAGCAGTCGTTGCGGCGCCTATGGCAGCCCCTTCGATTGCAGTGGCTCCGGCAGTGGCGGCAGTACCTGCGGTGGCCCCGGTAGCACCTGTAGCACCTGCACCTGTTACAGAAGCTGCAGCTACTCCGGCGGCCCCCACGGCTACCGTGGAAGCTGTGATTCCGAGGGCGTCACAGGCTACATGATATACTTTTTCCGCAGACTCCGGCGCCATGGTGTATTTTTCGGATGTAAGAAGTCCGCGCAGTGCCAGAAGAAGGACTGCCGGGGAGAAGGAGAACAGTTTGTAGCTGTACTGTTTCTGGTGTTCTTCCACTTTGGACTTTAAGAATTTTTTTGCGTAGTTTAAACGGCTCTTAATGGTGTTGACGGAGCACTCGAATACCTTTGCGATTTCTTCTATCTTCATGTGGTCATAATAGAAGGACACAATGGCGGAACGCTGTAGTTCCGGAAGTTCGTCTATCATGCCCATGACCACATCGGAGGTGGCTTTTAATTCTGCACTTTCTTCCGGAAGGGCATCCGCATCCGTGGTCTCCACTTCGTCAAAGATATAGTCCTGGTCCTCATTCAATAAGAGTTCTTTTTTCGTTTTGTTGTAAAGTTTTGCACCCTGTCGGAACACAATACTCCCTAACCAGGCGTATACGTTGTTGGCATCTTCCAAAGCGGCAATTCCTTTGTAGGCCTGAATAAAGGTCTCCTGTGTCAGGTCCTGGGCGTCTGATTCGGTCTTCATAACAGACCGGGCCCGGCTGTAGACATAATTATAGGTATGGGAATAAAGGATGTTAAAGCCTTCTTCCTTACCTTCCTTCATAAGGGCGATGCCTTGCAAAAGTTCTTTTTCTGCTGCCATACTGTATACCTGCCTTTTTGTGTAGTCAGGATTACTCCTGCTATGGTATAGTTCCGTTTTAGGGTAAAAAGGTTTTGTATAATTTTGGATTCTTATAATTCCAGTATAGTTTTTTTTACAGGGATAGTCAATAGATGTTATCGATATGACGGGAATAAAGAACCGGCCTTCCACATGCTGCGTGATAGCAGATGCGAAAGGCCGGATGGTTTATTCCGGAATCAGGATGGTACCGTTTTCAATTGTACCCCTGTCCAGTTCGTACGCAGTTTCAATAAGGATCGGATTGCCCTCTACTGCGCCTGTATGGGAAATAACAACGTGGGAGCCTTCTTTTATCAATCCCATAAGGACGTGCCGTTTCACCCGCAGGTCATTTAAGGCAATTGTGAAGATGAGGCCGTCTTCCGGATGTTTCATACAAAGGGTATCATCTACTTTGATATAGTCGTCACCGACTTCTGTTACCTCGCCCACGAGCTGATAGCGTGTCTTTGCCGGAGCGTCTGTCTTGTGGGCAAAGGCATAGGTCATGATTTCATTTACTGCTTCTTCCCCGAGATAATAGCAGTATCCGTAATTTTCAATGTTGGTATCCAGATAGCCGCCATCGGTTAGCGTCCAGGCCAGATTGCTTACGCCCAGCGCAGGTGCGTCGATTGTAAAGGTCAGCAGCCGTTTTCCTACAGACAGGGCGTCAAGGGTCGGAGTGCCGGAAATGGTAGGAGCGGAAGCATACTGTGCAAACATGCTCCAAAGGGTATCGCTGTCAGTAGCGGTAAGACCGGCCCGGTCCGAGGCGTCTGTCTTTGCGTGAAAGGAAGTAAGAGGGAAGGTCTCCGGCAGATTCAGAGAAGTCATCAAATCTCCAAAGGTAGCCGGTGGATTGTAGGAGTTCTGCATAAATACGTAATAGTTCTCCTGACTTCTGTATTTCACTGCAAGGAAACGGGAGGAATCCACACCGTTGATTTCGTAAACTTCACAAGGGGTCTCATACCGGGTTTCCTCTTCTATCAGGTCATAATCCGTACCCCAGGCCGTGGTATTCCCCAGCTTGGCTCCCACGAAGGATGGGGAAAGGGGAGTACCGGAATAACTGACTCTGCAGGAATAGGAGATTCCGTTAAATTCCAGATTCGGGTATTGGTCGCATAGAATGCGGTACTCAAAAGGCCATAGAATGGCGGATTCGGAATTCATAAGCTGTGTTTTGTTTCGTTCTCTGTAATCTCCGGCAAAGGAAATGCCGAAGGGATAGGTTTCCCGAAGGTTGGCTTCGGTGTTTTCTTTTGTTTTATCGATTCCTACAAAATGGTTTTGAATGATGTGGACACCCAAAAAAGTAATAAATAGACAGGCTGCCGCTGTTCCGAGGGAAATAAATAGTGCTTTGCGGGCGTTCTTTTTTCTTGGTTCTCTTGCGTTTTTGATACAGGTATCGTCTACCTCATTCAGTGCATCTAAAATATCGTCGGTTTTCATACCAAACTCTCCTTTTCTAAGCGGACACGGAGCTTTTCACGGGTTCTGTAAAGCATGGATTTGACCTTGCTTTCGGAAAAACGGAACCGGGTGGCAATGGAACTTACGGAGTCCATGTACCAGTACCGGCATAGGAATACCTTTTGTTCCGGTTCCGGCAGGTTCTTTACAAAAGAAGCAATGACCTCGCCAAGGAGTTTGCGTTCCGTTTCGTTTTCCATGCTTTTTCCGTCGGAAATACAGTCCTCCAGTTCGGAAAGAACCAGGGTCAGTTGTCCGTTGCCGCGTTTCTTTGCGTTCCCGCGTCTCCATTTGTCAATGGAGATGCGTCTTGTGAGCTTCCCGAGGAAGGTAGACAATACAGACGGGCGGTGGGGCGGCATGCTGTCCCAGGCAGCAAGCCAGGTGTCGTTGACGCTCTCAATGGCGTCGTCCGGATTTTGCAGGATATTTTGGGCAATAGAAAAGCAATAGGAACCGTATTTGGCTTCGGTTTCTGCTATGGCGGATTCCTTGCGGGCCCAGTATAAATCTACAATCTGTGTGTCGTCCATCGGTTGTTCCTCCCTCGTTTGATAGAGCTCTTCACCTATCTACTCGCAAAGTGGGTGGGTTTGGTTGCGTGACATGTAAAAATTATTTATCTGTCACGTAGACAGCTAACTCCAGCGCAATATCAAAATGTCCGACATCGTGCTGGGTGTGTTTCACTTGTCCTTTCGTTTGACGCATATCCCATTTCGGGGCATCTAGTAAATCGCCACTGGAAAAGAAGGTGTACAGGTCCACGTTGCGGAAGTCGCACACGGCTTGTAATCCGGCACATTCCATTTCCACGGAAATACAACCATCTGCCTTGCGCTTTTCAAAATTTCCGGTGGTTTCCCGGTAAAAGGCATCGGTGGTCCAGGTCTTTCCTTTTACATACGGAAGCCCCACTTCTTCCATGAAGTTTGCCACTACATCGGCATTTTTTATGGTGATATAATCCGCTGCTGGAGCGTAATGGTAGGAGGAGCCTTCGTCACGGTAGGCCTCCGTCGGCACCATAACCTTGCCCCGGGCGATTTCCTTGTTCAGGCATCCGGCACCGCCGAACACGATAAACTTGTTCGTGTCAAGAAGCTGCAGGGCATCCTCTAAATTGGCCACAGCAGCCGGTGCGCCCACATAGGTTTTAAAAAAGGCGAACCGCTTGCCCTTGTATTCGATGCAGTACACCGGGGTCTCGCCGGTGGCGGACCAGATGGAGGTGATTTTCTTACAGTCAAAGTTTTCCAACACGAACTCCTCGATTTTCCAGGAAAAGGTCTGGATGCAGGCATCCACCTTCGGAGCGTCCGCTACGCGCTGCGGAGTGATGATGGCATTGGTTTTATTGTCAAAGGTTTCGGTAATCATGGGCGTATCCTCCTTGTATAAGTATAGTATAACATGGGTGGTTCGAGGCGTAAAGCATTGGGGATGATTTGCCTAAGATTACATTTTTTTCTCGTAGTCGATCAAGGTCATTCTCTCATTTACAACGTGTTCCACCCCGGTTTTCACAAATCCAAGTTTCTCGTAGAAATGGCAGTTGCCTTCTTCCTGCTTGATGGTATCCAGTCTCCAAACCGTAGCTTCCGGGTATAGGTCAAACACCATTTTTACCGCAGTCTGGGCAATGCCCCTGTTCTGAAAGCGAGGGAGGATAAAAAGCGGAGAAATGTAAGCCGGGACTTCTCCGGCCGGCGGCTCGTAGTCGCGTTTCTTATGGCAAACGCGAATGGCACCTACCGGAAGGCCGGCTGTCTTTATGATGTAATACTCCGAGGTTTTCCGTTCCAGTATGGCTATGACCTTCTCAAGAGGTTCCTTCACCGGACTGATTTCATCATCCCGATAAATCTCGTAAAGAGGAAGGAAAGCTTCGTATTTCATCAGGTGAATGAGTTCTGCATCTTTTTCGGTTGCTAAAGTCAGGGTTACGTTTTGGTTCATAGGGTCCTCCTTTCGAATAAAAAAGCATCGGACAGATGGGTCTTTTCTGTCCGATGCGGTAAGATTTTTATGGAAAAACCAAAGCTCTTATTCTTTCGCACAGACATATAAGACCTATTGGCTCATAGCTGCGCGGAATGCACAGGCTACAAGCAAATACGTCTGCAAATAATCATATACGCATAAGTTTGTCTGCTCTGATTCATGTGTGTGCTCCT
>JAZNBY010000185.1:0-5515 GCA_045587325.1 Lachnospiraceae bacterium
TTCTTTGCAACACCAAACGGGCTGGATAAGGTTCCTTTAAAATATCCGTCTCCCATTTCCCCCAGAAACTTTTCTTCCGGGTCAACAAAGGTATTTTGAAATCTGGCCTGATTCGGATCATATGCCGGCATCTGACCACCTACAGCCTGTGCCTGACTTGCATACCCTGCATACACTGTCTGGTCTGCCCCTGTCTGTGCTGCTGCCCCACCTACATGAGTACCGCAGGACGGACAAAACGCCTTACCTTCCGGCACTTCCCTTCCGCAATTCGTACAAAACATAACAAAAACCTCCTTATCCTTGTGTAATCCACCCCTAATGATTATTATACATATCTGTCCTCAAAAAGACAAGACAAACAGAAATAATTACACCTAAGGAACAAAAATCATACTCGCACAGAACAAAGCGCCGACCGAGCCGGCAGGGTCTATGACATCCGGTGGATGTCAGTATTGGACGGACCGCAGTGAAACGAAGACGACTTCGAACCCTTCGGAGCACGGATGTGCTCCGAAAAAAAGAACGGACAGTATCATCGATACTGTCCGTCTTTTTTCCAGAGCGCAAGACGGGATTCGAACCCGCGACCCTCGCCTTGGCAAGGCGATACTCCACCACTGAGCCACTTGCGCATTTCTTATGAAGTACCTTGCTTCCCGCTCGGTACTCTCATACTATACACCCTTTCTCTGGATTTGTCAACAAAAAATTAAAAGTTTAAATATTTCGAATAATTCGCCTTTTCCTATCACTTTTCAATCACTTTTATGCACATACCGGGCCAAAACACACTAGAACCCAAGTCCTCCCCGAATCACTCCTGTAATCCATTCCGAAAACATCACCATAAGCGGAATGCAGGCAATACTTGCAATGGTTGTTACGGTAAACACATTGGAAGCGGTCTTGGTATCTCCACCGAACCGGTTGGCAAACAGCATACCGTTGGCACCGCTTGGGCAGGCGGACAAAATCAAAATCGTTGTCTTTAACTTCTCATCAAACGGCAAAAACATTAATACAAAAATCATGAAAAACGGCACTGCCAGACACTTCATGGCACTGACTGCGTACACGCGCCCTCGACGCAACGCCCCGAACAAATCTCCCTGGGCAATATAGATACCGGACACAATCATAGCTAACGGCGTATTCATGGAAGAAATATAGCTCACTGCGGATTTTACCTGCTTCGGAAGCGGAATCTGTAAAAAATACACCAACAGGCCGATGACGATACAAAACATAGTAGGTGTCAAAAACGGCATCAACTTTTCCTTTAAGCTTCTCTTCTCCGTACTTTTTCCCCGCATCAGATATAAACCATAGGTCCATACAAACAAATTAAACATGGTAATATAGGTAGTACAATAAATCACATCGATATCCCCGAATACCGCCTGGGCAAGGGGAATTCCCATAAAGCCACAGTTAGTAAAGATTACGGTAAAACGCTCGGTGGAATAACTCTCCTTTTTGCTCTTCCACTTCAGCACATAAGAAATGATAATGCCGATGATGATACTGATGGAAGACAGCAAAAAGCCAAGAAACATATTTTTCGTGATTGTAGCATCGTACTCCATGCTGTAAGTATCCAGAATCAAAAGCGGTGCCACCACATACAGCACAACTCCGGCAATCTGCCGGTTTCCTTCATCGGTAATCATCTTAATCTTATATAGCAACATACCCGTAGCCAACAGCAAAAACATTACCGCTACCTGATTTGCCAAAATCCCTGCCAGTTCCATGTTCCGATCCTTTCTCTTTACAATTTCCTCATCCTGTGCTACAATTTAGCCGCACCGGAAGAACAACCTATCCTTCCATCCACCAATCCAACCAAAGGAGTACCCTATGAACTTACCGAAAGACCCTGTCATTCTTTTAAGCTATATCAATACCCAATTGCGGGATAACTATGCAAGCCTTGCGGAATTTTGCACCGCCAACAACTGCGTAGCCGAAGATATTATCCAAAAGCTTGCCCTCATTGACTACCATTACAACGAAGATTCCAACCAATTCTGCTAGAATGCCCCTTGGCATGACACAGGCTACAATCCTACTTTTTCTCAAAAAACACCTGTCATCCTGACAGGCGTGTCTTTTTTATGCAATACTTTTACAACCGGACGCTGACACCTCTGCCACGGAGATATTCTTTTACTTCCGAAATCTCCAATTCCTTATAGTGGAACAAAGAAGCCGCTAAAGCCGCATCCGCGCCGCCTGTGGTCAGTGCATCATAGAAATGCTCTGTATTCCCCGCACCGCCGGAAGCAATGACCGGCACGGACACTGCATCCGCAATCTGCCGGGTCAATTCCAGGTCATATCCATCCTTTGTTCCATCCTTATCCATACTGGTAACAAGAAACTCGCCTGCACCCAGCTTATGCGCCTGTACGGCCCATTCGATGGCATCGATTCCCATATCCACACGTCCACCGTTTTTATAAATATTCCAGCCGGAACCGTCTTCTCTGCGCTTCGCGTCGATAGCTACCACCACACACTGGCTTCCGAACTTATCTGCTGCATCCGCAATGAGACGGGGATTCAAAATCGCTGCCGTATTTACCGCAATTTTATCGGCTCCTTCTCTTAAGATCTCCTTAAAATCATCTACGGTACGGATTCCGCCGCCTACAGTAAACGGAATAAACACCCGCTCCGCTACGCGACGTACCATATCAAGCTTAATGGCACGGGCATCGGAAGATGCGGTAATATCAAGAAACACCAGTTCATCCGCACCGGCCACATCATAGGCCGCACCTACCTCTACCGGGTCCCCGGCATCCCGCAAATTCACAAAATTGATTCCTTTTACCACTCTGCCGTTATGTACATCCAAACATGGAATAATACGCTTTGTAAACATCGCTCTCTCCTTACAATTCAACGAAATTTTTCAAAATAGCAAGTCCCGTTTCTCCGCTCTTTTCCGGATGGAACTGACATGCAAACACATTGCCCTTCTCTACGGAAGCGTGAATGGTTACCCCATACTCCGTGGTAGCCGCCACGATTTCCGGCTCTTCTGCCTGTAAATAATAAGAATGGACAAAATATACATACGGCTCTTCCGGAAGACCCTCAAACAGCTTTGCCCCCGGCGTTACCTGTAAGGAATTCCAACCCATATGCGGTACCTTAAGCCCCGGTGTATCCGGAATGCGCTTGATTCCGCCCTTCAAAATAGAAAGCCCTTTGCAACCCTCTTTTTCATCACTGTATTCAAACAACAACTGTAAGCCGAGACAAATTCCCAAAAACGGCTTCCCGGAAGCCACAACCTCACGAATCAACTCCACAAGTCCGAAGCTTTCTAACTTCTCCATCGCTTCACCAAAAGCTCCCACACCCGGTAAAATCACCTTATCCGCCTGTCGGATGACCGCCGGATCTCTTGTTACTACCACCGATTCTGCTCCCACACGCAACAATGCCTTCTCCACGCTCTTTAAATTCCCGGCATCATAATCAATTATCGCTACCATAGTTCCTCCTTAAAAAACTACTGTCGGGGCCATGCCCCGACAACAGTAATTGTTATTCCAACTCTCCCACTGCTTCGTATACTCTTTTACTGTATTCCGCTCTGGAATCAGACTGGATAATCTCCATTGCCTCCTGCTCCGTCATGCCGAATACCACGTCAATCTCTACCAATATCTTGTTACGAACATAATCCAAATCACTGTCTACGTCAAGCTCGATTGCCAGCTCAATATACTTTTCATACCGGGACAAGCCCTTTAACAAAGAATCCAGAGCTCTCGGATAATCATTCAGTCCGTAATAGTTCTGATAGGAATTCAACTGCTTCTGTACATACATTACCGTCATAATCCGGTCATATAAAACAATGTCCTCATCCTTCACATCCAGACCATAAATCTCATTGTATGCCTTCGTATATTCTCTTTCCTTAAACTGACGCTCCGCATTCCGGATTCCGATGGAATAAGCACAAATATTGGTCCCTACAATGACTAGCACAGCAATCATAATAAAGATAATAAAGATAATGGATGCGCCTGCCCGGTTAATCCGGGTACGCTGGATTTCCTCTAACAGAAGCTTGGCCTCTTCCATCTTCTTGGCTTTCTTTTGGGCTTTTGCTTCATTCTTTATACGCTGCTTATCCATCCGTTCCTGCTTTTCCTGGGCTTTCTTTTCCGCAAGCAAAGCTTCCTTTTCTTCCTTGGAACGTTCTTTTTCTTCCTGTTTTGCTTTCTTTTGGGCCGCCACCTCTTCCGGAGTCGGTGGTTGCTTAATCTTCGACGGGTCTACCTTTACATCATCAAATAATCTATGGAACAATGCCGAGAAACGTCCCTGCCGCTTCTTCCCTGCTTTCTTCGGTGCATCTTCAGCCTCACGTCCTCCGTTCGCCTCCCGGGTAACAGACTGACTCTCTGCCGTGGCAGCCTCTTCCGAGTCCTCAAGCACTTCCGGTTCGGCGCCAAACTCAAACAAATCACCGGCATCCTCTCCAAGGCCTGAAAACAAATCGGATAAATCTCCGAACTCCTGTAACGAAGCCTCTTCCTCCGGTTGCGTAGTGGTCGCTGTCTCTCCGAACAAATCGGAAAAGTCTCCGAACTCCGTTTCCGGTACTTCCTCTTCTATCACACCGCTGAAGGATTCCGAAGCCTCATCAAAATCAGCCGCAGAAATAATCTCCGGTTCTGCCATCACAGGTTCTTCCGGAGCATCCGCCCCCCGTTCGTCCTGTAACATACCGAACAAATCTTCCACATCGCTGAATTCCGTTTCCGGAACCTCTTCCTCCACGTACTCTTCTTCCGGAAAATCTTCTTCCTCTTCCGGTAAATCCTCTTCCGACGAATCCTCTCCACCGAACAAATCCGGAAAAAGATCTTCCTCCAACATGCGGTCTACCGTACCTTCATCCACATCTCCGAAAATATTGTAATTGTTCAAATCCGGCAAATCTGTTTCTCCATCAAAAAAGCTGCCGAATGCCTCCTCCATAGGCGGTTCCTCAGGTTCTTCCTCAAGCATCTCCGGCTCCGCCTCATCAAACAACGGTAACGAAGCTTCTTCTTCCGCCTCCTGTGCCGCCATAAAATCCTTCATAAAGTCATCCCAGACATCCTCATCCGGCGCCGGCTCACCCTCTGTTTCGCTCTCCGGCTCACTTTCCGGTTCCGGCATCGGCTCACTGTCAAAAAACAGTTCCTCTGATACCGGTTCTTCAGACACTGAAACAAGAGAGCTTGCTTCCTTTTTCGGATAAACAACCTCCCTACGTTCCGGTTCGTCCGCCATTACCGCACTCAGTAAACTGTCCAGATATGACTCCGAATCCTCCGCAGTATTCAATTTGCTTAAACATTCTTCACAGTATTCCAATCCCTCCGGAATATCCGTGCCACAATTTTTGCATTTTGCCATATACTGCACCTTTCAGACAACTTTATTTCCACAAAATATTATCAATAATTTCTACAAGATGACCGATCTCCGGCTT
>JAZNBY010000186.1:0-8086 GCA_045587325.1 Lachnospiraceae bacterium
AAAATAGCGTTCCATACCAAAGCGGTTGTATACCCCGGTAAGAGAATCCCTTACATACATGTCATCCAGCTTTACCATGGCATTGACAAGCATGGTCTGCTTTCTCGTATTCTCAATAGAATTTCCCATAAAATTCAGCCACGTCATGTAAAGAGGATTCATGATAGGAAAATCATCCTCTACAAAAACGAAATAACCGAAATTACGGGTCAGATAATGGAAAGCTGAAAAAATGTACAGCTTCCCGTCCTTCCCCTTATCAAAAAGTTCATCTAACGCAAGCCTTGACGGAAAAGACGCTTTTTCCGTAAAACAACCATCCTTATAAGCAATCGGAACATCCATGGTTTCCGAATAAGCGAGCCATTCCGCATCGCTCATCGTCTCCTGCTCTATGGTTGCGTTTTCAAACACATTGGCAATAAAGCCTTCGTTGGTACAAAGATAAAATTCCTTCGGATCAATTTGCTCAATAAACATCTTCAGGGAATCCAGCCAGCTGCCATACCCTGCATACTCCATTGTGTTTTTTTCCAAGGTAATAATATTATGTATCATTTTACGTCGCACGGTATCGGAAGCGAAAAAGTCCTTATCTCCCAAAATCGGCTGTACATTTCTTTTGTCATCCAGCATTACTTCGTCCGGCACCATATAATCCGAATCTACTTTCTTACCGGCACACGCCCACAACAATGTCTTACATGCCTGTTCGCCTAATTCCTGGCCGTTAATCCGCACGGAAATAATATGCGGATAATGGGTCTGACACTCAAAACTGTAATCATAACCTGTGATTACCACGTCCTCCGGTATCTGATATCCCTTTTTGGCCAAAATATCATATACGGTAATCGCCATGGTATCATTGGCACAGACAATCGCCTGAGGAAACGGAAGTGAGGATTGCATAATTTCTTTTGCTGCCTTTTCTCCGCCCAAAACATAAAAGTCGCCCTGGGTAATCCGCCCCGGATCCACACGGATTCCGTTTTCTACCAGCACATCCTCATACGCTTTAAAACGGGCTTCCGCATCTACATTGCCTTCAATTCCTTTTACAAAATGAATCCGGCTCATGCCCCGCTCTTTCACCAGATATTCCACCAAATCCCGCATGCCCACATAATTATCCGCCCAGACAGCAGGTGCCTGCTTATATTTACAACCGATTGTCACAATCGGACAAGTCACTTTCTCTAACAACGCTTCTATACGCTCTTTATTCTCCTTCAAATGCAATGCATCCGCAAGCAAAATAACCCCATCAAATAAATTCAAATCGGGCAGCATCGCAATATTGATTTCTCCCAAATTATGTCTTTCTTTCTCAAATACCCCCGTAAACCAAAGAAACACTGCGATATTGCACCTGTTTTCTTTTCCATAGACTTCGATTCCCTTTAAAATCTCTGCCTGTCCGTCGGAATCAAGTGCCGTCATTAAAACCGCGATATTCTTCCGTTTCATTCGTTACCTCCTCGTAAAATCCCCTGTTTTCCGATATAATATGCCATCTCATTGCGAAAAAGTAGTTCTATAGACCTATTATAACACTCATTTCTGCAAATTGCCACTACATTTATCTCTGTATTAATGCCTCAATCTCTTCTTTCTCCGGCATGACCGCAAGAGCACCCTTTCTGGTGGTTACCAGTGCCGCTGCCGCATTTGCAAAGGTCAGCATTGCCTCTAACTCCGGCTTTTTATAACACCGGAATCCATTCTCCAGTATATAGTGCAGTACACAGGCTCCGAAGGTATCCCCTGCGCCCGTTGTCTCAATGGTATTGACCTGATAAGCCGGTACTTCCGCATACGCTGCATCGGAAAAAGCCATGCTGCCATGTTTTCCCAAGGACACCAACACAAGCGGAATATCATATTTTGCCTTGATACGGTCCACCGCTTTTCTGTAATCCATCTCTCCGGTCAGCCATTCGATTTCGTTGTCAGAGATTTTCAATATATCACAATGAGCCAAACCGTATAAAATCCGTTCCTTTGCGGTATATAGACTGTCCCAAAGCGGCGGTCTTAAATTCGGATCAAAGGAAATCAATGCCCCCGCCTGTTTCGCCACCTCAATGGAATCTTCCGTAGCCTTTCGACATCCTTCTGCAGTCATGGACAAGCTTCCGAAATGGAAAATACGGCAATCCAGCAACAGTTCTTCCCTGACCTCCGCCGGAGTGAGCATCATATCCGCACCTGGATTCCGGTAAAAAGAAAAATCCCTGTCACCATCGGCAAGTGTATGTACAAATGCCAGCGTAGTGTGCACGTTCTCATCCTCCACCAGTCCGGCGGCATCGATGCCTACCTTTGTAATGGCATCCCGCAGGCTCCGTCCGAAGGCATCCGCACCTACTTTCCCGATAAATGCCGTCTTATGGCCCAGCTTACTTAACATGGAAAGCACATTGCATGGTGCCCCTCCCGGGTTTGCTTCCAATAACGGATTCCCCTGAGGAGTTACCCCGTTCTCCGTAAAATCAATCAACAATTCACCCAATGCGGTTACATCTATACTCTTCACAAAGTGACCTCCTTTAAAACCGACCACACACTTCTATCAACAGTATAGCAATCCGGCAGGAAAAAGTAAACCTCTATCTTATCTCTTGTTTTGTGACAAATTTTGTGCTATGATACCCATGAATCAAACACATCCGTCAAAGGAGTTGTACTTATGAAAAAATCAAAAACGATATACATCCTGATGTGTCTGTCGTTACTTTTTCTTATGGCTTGCGGTAAAAACTCTGTCGGTTCGAATTCCTCATCGATCCCGGTTCCGACCACAACACCGGAACCAACTATGACACCGGAGCCGACACCTACATCGATTCCGACTTCTACACCGATTCCGACACCTACACCGGAACCGACTCCTACACCGGAACCTACTCCTACGCCGGAACCGACGCCGACGGCTATTCCGGTCACCGGCCAGAAGGTAATTTATCTTACTTTTGATGACGGTCCGGGTATTTATACGAAGCCTCTTTTGGAGCTTCTTGACAAATACAATGTAAAGGCCACTTTTTTTGTCTGCGGTACCGGCTATGCTCATTTGATTAAGGACATCTACAACGCAGGTCACACAGTGGGAATGCATTGCAAGTACCACGATTACAACAAAGTATATGCAAACGAAGAAGCCTACTTTGAGGACCTATATGCCATACAGGATATCATCTTCAACTACACCGGCACCCGGCCTACCCTTCTGCGTTTTCCGGGAGGCAGCTCCAACACAGTCAGTTCCTTTAACCCTGGCATCATGACCCGGCTGACCGCGCTGGTAGAGGAAAAAGGCTTTTCTTACTTTGACTGGAATGTCAGCAGCGGAGATACCAGTACAAAAGACACGGAAACAATTACACAGAATTTGATCAAGGGCACCACCGGAATGCGCTATGCCATTTCCCTGCAGCATTCCGAGATCAAAGAATACAGTTTAAATGCCATTGAAGGATATATCCTCTGGGCACTGGAGAACGGATACACCTTTGCAACACTGTCTCCTGATTCTCCGAAAGCTCATCACAGGATTCACAACTAAGAAAACAACGGTCCGCGCTTAGGCGTAGACCGTTGTTCTTTTTTTCTCTTCTATCGTAACAATATGTCTTGCATCATTGGCAATCTCAAATTTCGGTGCCACCAGAGCGCCTTCCTTTTCCGAAAGAGAAACGACCGTCACGGCCGTGTAATCCGGACAGATTGCAGAAAACATGAACGGCAACGGCAGATTGAACAAATGCCCCAGTGCCGCGGAGGATGCCCCACCGTGACTCACTACTACAATGGTATGGTATTTCACGTCCCCCACACGATAATAGTCCCCTTCTCTGGTATAACCGAGTTCCGCCAGCCACAAATCCATCTGTTCCGCCAGATACCCTGTGGTATGTATCAACCGGTTATTCCGGAAAAGCTCAGCTTCCTTCCATCCGGCGTCCAGTAACTCCATTCCCTGCTCTACCATATAATCGGAAACCGACCATGGATGTCCGTCCATAAATACCGGTTGCCCGTCAATTCCACCCCATTTGGTTTCTCTCATAAAATCCAGTCCCACAACACCGAGACCAAACTTCTCATCGATATGTTCTGCCGTCTCTACGGCTCTGCCGTGAGTGGAAGAAAAAATCATCTCCACCGGCTCGTCCTTTAACCGCTCCGCCACAGCAGCACCATGCAAATGCCCCAACTCTGTCAGACAATCCCTCTCATAATCCGGATGTCCGTGTCTTACAAATATAATGCGCATCGTTTCACCTCCGTTCATGGTTCATAAATAGTATAGCATTTTCCGGTCATCGAAACAATAGAAAAAACAAGGGACTGTAGAAACAGTCCCTTGTGCTTATTGCTGAAATACTTTACATATAAACCAATGCAAATCTTAATGCAAATAAAATGGCAATAATTGTGACCACAATATCCTTCTTCTTGAACTTGCCGGTGAAGAGAGCAATCAATACATAGGAGATTGCACCGATACCGATACCATTGGAAATGGAGTAGGTAAGCGGCATCATAACCAGTGTCAGGAATGCCGGAACCGCAGACAGCATATCGTCCATGTCAACCTTTGCGAAGTTCTTAAGCATAAGAACACCAACGAAAATCAATGCCGGAGCCGTTGCACAACTCGGAACGATACTTGCTACCGGGCTAAGGAACAGACATACTGCAAAGCAGATGGAAACAACTACACTGGTAAGACCGGTTCTTCCGCCTTCCGCAACACCGGAAGCGGATTCAACGAAGGTGGTAACGGTACTGGTACCGAATGCTGCACCTGCTACCGTACCTACGGAGTCTGCAGCCATAGCCTTATCTACATTAATCGGGTCACCGTTCTCATCCAGCATACCTGCCTGGGAACTTGCACCGTAGAGAGTACCTACCGTATCAAACATATCAACAAGACAGAAGGTAATAATTAACATGATTGCATTAAACAGGCTTCCCATATGAGCACCGGTAAATGCCTTGCCCCATGCTGCTCCGTCAAACAGACCCGTAATACCGTAAGAACCGAAGTCCTTAAATGCCTGTCCAACACCTGCAATATCGAAATCCGGAACTTCCTGAATGAATACATAGTAAAGAATGGAGGAAATCACAATACCGATAATGATATTACCCTTCACTCTTAATTTATTTAAAATAGCAATTACAATAAAGCCAATGAAAGCTACCAATGCCGGAGCAACCTGAGCTTCCCAATTACCTTCCTTGATGTTAACAAATTGTACCAAGGTGTACTGATTTGCCTGAATCAAGCCTGCATTCTGCATACCAAGGAATGCAATAAACAAACCGATACCGGCCGGAATTGCTTTCTTGAGACAATCCGGCATAGCCTTTGCAATGTACTCTCGCAAGCCGGTAATACTTAACAGTAAGAAAATAATACCGGATATAAAGATAATTACAAGACCGGAGTGGTAACCTGTCATAACATCTTCTCCTGCGAAGAATGCACCGGATACGAAACAGGTGCAGAAGAATGCGTTAAGACCCATGCCACAGGCAAGAGCAAACGGTAACTTCGCATAAAGACCCATAAGAAGCGTACCTACAATTGCGCCCAGGATAGATGCGATATAAACGGCGTTCCAAATCTTCCCCAATGCGGAAGCGTCCGCTCCTGTGCCTGCAAGCCATCCGCCTGCACCGCCGCCTGCTACCTGGTCAGGATTCACAAATACGATGTACGCCATAGCAAAGAATGTGGTCAGACCGGCCATAAACTCCGTGCGTAACGAGGTATTGTTTTCCTTAAGTTTGAAAAACTTCTCCATTGCTTAAAACCTCCTCTGTAATATAGTTTTTTGCGACACTTATATTTTACCACTTTCTGTAAAAAAAGTCCAACCATTTCTGGGACAAACTTACTTTTTTTACCTGGTTTTGCGACAAAAAAGCACCTCCCGCAGGAAGTGCTTTTTCTTCATCACTTATCTGTTTCCAATCGGAGAACCGCAGTACTCACATATTCCCACATCGCCTTCTATCACATTGTTGGCACCGCAACAGGAGCACTGTACCACCCGTTTTTTCATCTGTGCCTGCGGTTGTACCGGGGTACCGGCAAATAACGGTGGCGCTGCCTGTACTACGACCGGTTGCTGTCTTTCCGGCACTACCAGTTCTCCGGCACCATCATCGATATATGCACCTTTCAGATAACCCTTGTCGATCATCATCTGCAAATCACTGCGTACCGTCTCATATGGTTTCTTTACCGCCGATGCGATAGCATCCAATTCACGTTTCCCGCCGTTTACCACGATGGCAAGGTAACGTCTGATGTCCTCTGCCCTGTTCTTAATTTTTCCTGCAGTACCAATTAAGGACAGGCCTGCCGCTCCAAAAAACAGGATAACCAACAAGGTTCCTGCGTCTAAGCCATCTTCTACACAGACAATTAAACCAAGCACAGCAAACGAAAACAGGAAGATTCCCAATATCTTAATCAGCTTACTACCTACCATAGCGGCCTGTCTGTCCGAACCCACCTTTTTTAAAATCAAATAAATACCAATCGGCCAGAATAAAATCGTAATAAAAAATATCACCGGCCAGGACAAAGTACTTGTATTATCGTTCATTTTTCTCCTCCTCATTTATCTCACAGCTTTGTTGATTCGGATGTCATATTACACTTATACTGCCTCTACCCCGTCACACTTTGCAATGGTATCAATGGAACCATCCTCATTATACGTAAATTCCGCCACACAAACGGAACGATGGAACAGACTTCCTCCCGGAAGTTCTCCTGTGTGGTAGAACAGATAAGAATGTCCCTTAAAATCACATACCCCCGGATGATTGGTGAACACACCACCCTCCTCCGTCATCAGAACACCGCCATACTTCCACGGACCGGTCGGAGATTCGGAAGTAGAATAAGCCAGGTGCTCATCTCTCTTGTCCAGACCGAACGCTGCATATACCATGTAATACAGACCGTTTCTCTTATAAAACCACGGCCCCTCCGCATAGGTCGTACCGGTCATATGACTGCCCTTTGCAAAGGACTCCTCGGTCATCGGAATCTTTACGACTCCCACTTCCTCGTTGTAGGAAACCATATCCTCATTCAGAAGCACATACCGAAGCTCCGGGTTGCCGAAGTACAGATACGCCTGTCCGTCATCATCGATAAATACGGTCGGGTCGATATCATTCCAGTCTCCTTCATCTACCAACGGATGGCCCAAATCCTTAAACGGCCCCGTCGGACTGTCGGAAACACCCACTGCAATGGCCATACCGCCGTCCTTTTTATGTACCGGGCAGTAAAGATAGAACTTCCCGTTACGCTCCACTGCCTGCGGTGCCCATGCTCTGTCGTCGGCCCAACTGATGTCATCCAGCGAAAAAATCGGCCCGTGTTTCTCCCAATTCACCATATCCTTTGTGGTAAAACAATACCAGTCAACCATGGTATAAAAATCATTTACCAGAACATCCTCGTCATGGGTGGTGTACAGGTACAACGTATCTCCCCATACCATCGGTGCCGGATCTGCGGTATACATCGATGTAATAATGGGATTCTTACAAAAAAGCTTATTATCTTCCATAAAAAATCACCCGTTATTTTTTCCCTTCATATTTGTCAATAATTGCCTTGAATTCCTCTCCGGTCAAGTGGTTTCGACTGATTAATTCATCCGCAATCAACTTTATGAGTTCCTTATTCTCCTCCAACAAAGCGATTGTCTTCTTCATTTCCTGCTGAAGAATATCATCCACCTGTCGGATGTAGGTCTCCGCCATTGCAGATCTTAAGATCTCTTCCTTGGAAAGGGTCAGCATATGGTACTCACCCATACCGTAGCTTCCGATCATTTTGAACGCGTAATGGGTCGCGTGTCTCAGGTCGCTGGAAGCACCGGTATTAATTGCCTCTTCCTCGGAGAAGAACACCACCTCTGCGGCACGACCTGCAAGTGAGGTACGAATCTTGCCCAGAAGATCCTCTCTGGTATAGCTCATAACATCCTCGGAATTACCGTGCTGCATATATCCGCCGAAGTTTCCTCTGGACTCGATG
>JAZNBY010000187.1:0-6671 GCA_045587325.1 Lachnospiraceae bacterium
GTCATTATAACCGGAATCGTATTGTCTGTGGCAATGTAGATGCGGTACTTTTTCGGAATGTGACCGGGGTTGTTTGCGATAAAGAAAACGATAAGTTATGAATAGAAAAGACCTTCTTTCCAAATACTATGGTAGAAAAAACGGAAAGAAGGTATTTTTTATGCAGGAAGATACAAGAAAATTGTTACAGGAATGCAATTCCGGTTGTAAGATGGCAATCAACAGTATGCAGCAGATTCAGGACTATGTGACGGATGAAGGACTGGCAAAGCTGATTCGTGAAAGTACGGAGCGTCACGAGAAGTTGGAAGCGGAGAGCACAAAATTATTGGAAGAACACGGTGTAAGCGAAAAGGAACCGGGGATGATGGCCTCTGCCATGTCCTGGCTGACTACGGAAATGAAGATGCTCGTTAAGAGAAACGACACGGAGATTGCGAAGATTATGATGAATGGTTGTAATATGGGAATTCAGACCATCACCGAGAAAAATCACGAGTACGAAGCAGCTTCTCCGGAAAGCAAAGACCTGGCAGAACGCCTGGTGAAGGAAGAAGAAAATTTCATGGAAAAGTTGAAGGAGTATTTGTAGAAAAAACAATTGGGAGATCATCGTTACGTTATAGGGGAGGTCTCCCGTTTTTTTCTTGACGGAGGTGTGTTTCTCGTTAAGAAAACTTGACAAAGTCGCCGATATCCTTTATTATCTATATGGGTATATATGCATAAGAGATAAGTTTGTTTTTTCGTAATGTGTTAAGGAAAAGACAAAGGATGAGGGGAATATTTTAAATGAAGAGTAAGAGAGTACGGATTATAATAGTACTTGTTTTTGTTATATTGTTGTTATTGTTTTTAAAGGAACTGTTTGCGCAGAAGTTTACGTCCGTAGAAGATTTTAGGGAATATATGGATGGCTTTGGTATTTGGGGTCCGTTGGTTTTAACGCTGTTCCAGGCGTTTCAGGTGGTAGTACCGGTGTTACCGGGATACTTGGGATGTGCAGCAGGTGCGGTGGCATTTGGCCCGGTGGTGGGATTCACATGTAATTACATCGGTATATCCGTAGGCTCCATTATTGCGTATTTTGTAGCAAGAAAGTACGGAATAGATGTGGTGTTATCCATGTTTTCCGAAAAGATGTATGATAAGTGGAGCAAGCGAATCGAAAAGAGCAAGTCCTATGATTGGTTTTTGTTCCTCGCAACGTTGCTTCCTTTGTTTCCGGATGATTTTCTGTGTTATTTTTCCGGATTGATTCGAATGAATGTCAAAAAGTATATTTGGATTATTGTTATAGGAAAGCCATGGTGCATTTTGGGGTACAGTATTTTGTTCGGTTTGATTAAATAGATGAGGAGAGTATACATGAAGAGAAGGGCAATTGGATATTACGATTATACGGTAGTTCTTACATATTGCGGAATGTTGTCGGCATTTTACGGTATTTTATGTGCAATCGGAGGGCATTACAGTTCTGCGGTTGTATGTCTGATGGTTGCCGGTGTATGTGATATGTTTGACGGAGCTGTGGCTGCTACAAAGGACAGAGAAAAGAGTGAAAAGCGTTTTGGTATCCAGATTGATTCTTTGAGTGATCTCATTAGCTTTGGTGTTTTACCGGGGATTTTTACGTATATGATTTCCGGTCAGAAGAAGCTGGTCGGCCTGATTGCAGCGTTGTTTGTGTTGTGTGCATTGATTCGTCTGGCTTATTACAACGTACTGGAGGAAGAACGTCAGAATGAGACTACGGAGAAGCGAAAGAACTTTTTAGGTGTGCCGGTTACTACGATTGCCGTATTGTTACCGATTGTGTTCTTGCTTTTTGATCGTAATATTTTTAAGAATCCGGTATGTTTCCCGATTCTTCTTGCTGTACTTGGTGTTGGATTTGTAACGCCGGTAGAGATTAAGAAACCGGGCGCATTGGGAAAGATTTGTATTCTTGTGATTGGCTTTTTTGAGATTCTCGGTGTGTTACTATTTATGGGATGGGATGTGATGTAGTATGAAGGAATCCTTATCATTGCGTTTTTTGTATGGGACAGCGCCGGGCAGAGTAGTGTTGAAAGCTTTAATTCATCCATGGATTTCTAAGGTAGCGGGATGTTATTTGTCATCCCGCTTTTCTAAGTGGTTGATTCCCGGATTTAAGAAGAGCAATCAGATCGATATGGCAGGAGTGATTGTGCCTGAGGGTGGTTTTTCCTGTTTCAATGATTTTTTTGCCAGACGACGGGAAGCGGAGTCTCTTTCCGTAAAGAAGGGGCAGTTTATCAGCCCTTGTGACGGATTCCTGCGGGCTGTTAAGATTGAGGATAAGACGGTGCTTGATGTGAAGCATTCCGTATATTCTGTAGAGGATTTGTTGGCGGATGCAGAACTTTCCGAACGGTTTAAGGATGGCATGGCATTGGTATTCCGCCTGACACCGGCCAATTATCACCGGTATTGTTATCCGGTGACGGGAACTGTAACGACAATGCGGCAGATTGAGGGTGTGTTGCATTGTGTGCGTCCGATTGCGTTAAGAACCAATCCGGTATTTGTGCAAAACAGCAGGGAGTATCAGGTCATTGAAACGAAGGAATTCGGAAGTGTGGTACAGATGGAAGTGGGAGCACTTTTGGTTGGCAAAATAAAGAATTATCCGGTTTTGGCAGGAGAGTCTGTCGTGCAGATGGGTATAGAGAAAGGTTATTTCGAATTCGGCGGTTCCACCATTATTCTTTTGTTTGAAAAAGATAAGGTGGTACTAGATGAGAAGTGGTGCGGAGAGGAAGAGATTCCGGTACGGTTGGGAGAAGTAGTGGGCAAAGCCCGATAATCTTGGAGAGATTCATTTTAATGAACGCCGAAGGTGTAAGGCAATGCGGATTGTGTTGTCGATCTCTCAGGCAAAAGGACAGGAGGAAAAGAAATGGAAAAATTTATGGAGCTTCTTACCGAGATTAACGGTAAGATCAACGATTTCGTCTGGGTAAAGATTGGATTGCTTCTGCTCATCGGAACAGGACTTCTTATGACGATTCTTACCCGTGTGTTCCAGATTTCACACTTGAAGCATTGGTGGAAAAAGACCATTGTGGGTGTATTTAAGAAGGATGGACGGAAGAACACGGACAAAGGTGCTGTATCACAGTTTCAGGCGCTTTGTACGGCGCTGGCGGCAACCATCGGTACCGGTAATATTGCCGGTGTGGCAGCGGCTATCATGGTCGGTGGTCCGGGCGCAGTATTTTGGATGTGGATTATGGCATTTCTCGGAATGATGACGAATTTTTCCGAAAATGTATTAGGTATTTATTATCGCCGCAGAAATAAGCAAGGCGAGTGGTCCGGTGGTCCGATGTACTATTTGAAGGATGGTCTCGGCAAGAAGAAGGGTTGTAAGTGGATCGGTAGCATTTTAGCGGTTCTGTTTTCTGTGTTTGCGATCTTAGCATCCTTTGGTATCGGTAACATGGGACAGATTAACAAGATTGTAATTAATGTAGAGTCCGCATTCTTTAAGGATGCGTCTTCCACTAAGATAATCGGAAATGCATCTGTAGTTGCTCTTGCAATCGGTTTAGGTCTGATGCTTATTGCGGGACTGATTGTAATTGGCGGATTGAAGCGTATTGCCGCAGTTGCTGAAAAGGTTGTACCGTTTATGGCGATTGCATATGTAGTTGGATGTCTGACTATATTCTGCATTAACATTGACCAGGCAGGTGCAGTATTTGCTTCCATTTTTAAGTTTGCGTTCGGTGTCAAGGCAGTTGCCGGTGGCGTAGTTGGTGTTACCTTAAAGACTGTAATTACCCAAGGATGCAAAAGAGGAGCATTTTCCAATGAGGCAGGCCTAGGTTCTTCCGTTATGGTACATTCCAATTCCGATGTTAAGGAGCCTGTAAAGCAGGGTATGTGGGGTGTTTTCGAAGTGTTTGCCGATACCATGGTTGTTTGTACCATGACTGCATTCGTAGTTCTTTCTTCCGGATATATTGATTTAAGTACTGGTTTGGTGAAAGAAGGCGCTAATGATGCAACAATGGTGGCGGAGGCATTCGGCAATGTGTTCGGACAACCGGGAGAATGGTTTATTGCAATTGCAGTACTTTTGTTTGCATTTACCACGGTGCTTGGCTGGTCTCACTACGGCAGTAAGGCAGTAGAGTACTTATTCGGTTTGAAGGCTGTGAAGGTATATAAAGTATTCTTCGTACTTTTGGTAGTCAGCGGTGCACTGATGAGCTCTTCCATTGCATGGGACATTTCCGATACCTTCAACGGTATGATGATGATCCCGAACTTAATCGGTGTTGTGGTACTTTCTCCGGTACTGATTAAGATTGTACGGAACTATGTGGATCGTAAGATTAAGGGCAAGGTGGTAACGCCGGTGCTTTCTTATGACGAAGAAATTCAGAGGGTTATGGAAGAAGCCGTGAATAACGGGGAAGAATAAATAAGAGTGAAAAGGCTGTCGCAAGACGGCCTTTTTTGTGGCGGTGGAGGTTTTCTTGGAAAAAGTCCACCGCCACAAAACGTTGCAAACAATGTGCGACAGCCTTTTGGTTTGACAAGAGTAAGTGAGATTGGTAAAATGGGAGTTAATACATAAATAGAAGGAAATTGCATAACAAAAGGAGAACAGGGATGGAAATTAGAAAGTGTAAGTTAGATGATGTTTCACTGTTGGCAGTGTTGAATAAACAATTAATCGAGGATGAACAAAGCAACAATCCTATGGGTATAGAAGAACTGGAAGAGCGCATGAGTGTTTTCTTAAATTCAGAGTACGATGCGTATTTCTTTTGGGTTGAAGAGGCAGTAGTGGGTTATGCTTTGGTAAAGCATACATGTACACCGTTGTATTTGCGTCAGTTTTTGATTGCAAGGGAATACCGGCAAATGCATTACGGGACCGAAGCGTTTCATGCACTGTTGGAATACCTAGGCGTAGACCGAATGGAAATAGAGGTGTTGCCTTGGAATGAGCGTGGAATGCGGTTTTGGGAAAGCTGCGGTTTTAAAGAAATCAGCAGATATATGCGATTTGAAAGATAGAGAATATTGGAAGGGATTAAGCGTATGCACATTAAGGAGTACAGTAATAAGGAACAGGAGCAGAAAGAGGTCTTTCACTTCCTGAAAATGGTTCTTCCGGAATCGGGGCGAAACCTGGATGTAATTGCAATACAACAATATGTTCAAAGTTTGGAGCAGTTTGAAAATGTTTGGTGCCTATACGACGGAATCGACCTCATCGGCACGGTGGGAATAAGAAGATTGAATGAAACAAATTGTGAATTGAAAACGCTTTATTTGTACAGTAGATATCATGGACAAGGCTTAGGGTATCGGTTGATAACAACGGCCCTGGAGGAGGCAAAACGGGTCGGATTTGAGGCGATGTATCTGGATACGATTTCTACATCCGAACGGGCAATACGGTTGTATAAAGCAGTAGGCTTTACGGAAATTGCACCGTATAAAGAGACTATACGGTCGGATGTATTTATGAAGAAGCAGTTATAGGACATATTTTGTTATAAGCTATATTTTCAGAACGGAGGCAGATACAGGATGAAAGTATTCTTATGCGGCGGTGGAGCCGGCGAACAGACTATAGAGGCAAATAAAAGATTAAACGAAGTAATCGACCATACGAAACCATGCCTGTATATTCCTTTGGCAATGGAAAGGGAGATGTACGACAGTTGTTATGAATGGATTACGGGAGAGCTTGCGGATGTGCAGATTCCGTATATTGACATGGTACGGAGCGGTGAAGAACTGGCGGAGAAGAACTTCTCCGATTACAGTGTGGTATTTATTGGCGGAGGTAATACCTATAAGTTGTTGAAGGAGTTAAAGGACTGCGGCGCTTTTGTAAAGTTACATACGTATCTGGAACAGGGTGGAGTTGCCTTCGGTGGTAGCGCGGGAGCCATTATTTTCGGAGAGGATTTGGAGTCCTGCAATTTGGATGACCCGAATGAGGTGGGTCTTACGGATACTGCGGGAATGGATGTGTTAAACGGAGTGTCTTTGCTATGCCATTTTACCAGCAGGGAGCAGGAAGAGGATGAGCGGAGCAAGGAGTACTTGCTTGAAATATCAACGCATCGGAAAGTGCTGGCATTGCCAGAGGAAGTGACGCTTTTTGTAAATGACGGCGAGGTAGAGGTTATTGGTCATCGGCCTTATTACGCTTTTGAGAACGGAAGAATGTTGAAGTATAATGGTTTGAATACGGTTATTTTTGACTTTGACTATACCTTAGGGGATACGACCAATGGCATTGTGCTTAGTGCGCAGTATGCTTTGGAGCAGATGGGTGAGGAAGAACGGACCTACGAGGAGATTAAAAAGACCATCGGCCTATCTTTAAGTGAAACCTACAAAGCATTGACCGGAAATATGGACGAGAACCGGGCAGACCGCTTCTTTGACCTGTTTAAGGAAAAAGCGGACGAGGTCATGGTAGACAGTGCCCAGTTGTATCCGGGAGTAAAAGAGATGCTTATAAGTCTCAGAGAACAAGGATACCGCATTGGGATTGTTACCACGAAATTTGCGTATCGCGTCCGAAATATTATGAAGAAGTTTGATGCAGAGGAGTTATTGGATGTGGTGATAGGCGTAGGAGACGTCACGAAGGTAAAACCGGACCCGGA
>JAZNBY010000188.1:0-48952 GCA_045587325.1 Lachnospiraceae bacterium
TATTGACCAAGGAAGAAGGCGGCCGTCATACTCCGTTCTTCGGCAACTACAGACCGCAGTTCTACTTCAGAACTACCGACGTTACCGGTGTTGTAAATCTTCCGGACGGCGTTGAGATGTGTATGCCGGGCGATAACATCGAGATGACCATCGAGCTCATTCATCCGATCGCTATGGAGCAGGGTCTTACCTTCGCTATCCGTGAGGGTGGTAGAACCGTAGGTTCCGGTAGAGTTGCTACTATCATTGAGTAATCCTTGGTGATAGTTCTACAAATCCAGTAAATTCAAGGCTTCTAGGATTTTTCCTAGGAGCCTTTTTACACCTCAAAATCAGAGGAAAGATAGGAAAACGGTGCCAAAAATAAAAAACCGGAAAGGTTTTTTTAAAATATATATGATAAGGTAAGAGTGTAGCTATAGAATAACACAGAAAGGAGTGTTAGCGTGTACAGAGAACTCATACAGGATAGTATTGATTATATCGAAGACAATTTGAAAAGCGAAATCTCGGCACAAGAGTTGAGTGACAGAGCCGGATTTTCCCTGTTTCATTACTACCGGATATTTCAGACTGCGGTGGGCTTGCCGGTGATGCAGTATGTACTTCGCCGGAGACTTCTAAATGCAATCTATGAAATCAGTCGAGGAGAAAAGATGATTGATGTGGCACTCTTGTACGGGTTTGAAACCCACGGAGGGTTTTATAAAGCCTTTATCCGGGAATTGGGCTGTACACCTACACAGTATCTTACGCAGTATAAGGCAAAAAAGCCTTATCGCATCAATATTTTTAAGGAGGAACATATTATGGTCTCCCATAAAAAAGCAACAGAGATTTTAAAGAATTGGGGGATGGAGAAAGAAGCGGTTTCCGATATTTACTACATGGGTACCGGAAATCGGAATGAATCGGCTTACTATGTAGGAGAGGATTATGTATTAAAGTTTTCCGCAAATTTAGGAAAATTGAAAAGCCACATTATGATTTCAAAGGCATTGGAGCAGGTGGGCTTGTATGCGGCAACTCCGGTAAAGACCGGGAAGGAAGAAGAGTATGTGGCAGACGGGGAGCTTTATTTCTGCCTGACGAAGCGTCTGGCAGGACAGCAGATGAAACCGGGGACAATGTATGAAGATACTCCTGCGGATAAGGCACGCTTTGTAGGAGAAGTAATCGGACACTTAAGCCTGGCTCTTTCAAATGTAGAGGCATTGGTAGAAGATGTAAACATATACGAAAGAGTTGTCGGATGGGCAATTCCGCAGCTGTCAGGGAAACTTTCCGGTGCTGAGCAGATATTTGCAGAGTATCAGGAGGTATTCGGTAAGGTGTATGATGCACTTCCGAAGCAGGTCATTCACAGAGATCCGAATCCGGGCAATATCATTCTTTCCGAGGATCAATGGGGCTTCCTTGATTTTGAACTTAGTGAAAAGAATGTCCGTATTTTTGACCCGTGCTATGCGGCAACTGCTATCTTATCCGAAAGCTTTGAGGCAGGGAATGAGGAAAAGCTTAGGAAATGGATTCAGATCTATAAGAACATCGTGTATGGCTATGATGCTGTAGTTAAGTTGACGGAAGAAGAAAAGCAGGCACTTCCTTATGTAGTATTGTCCAATCAGCTACTGGCTCTCGCGTGGTTTGCGGGACAAGAGAAGTTTGCAGAGCTTTATGAAACCAATAAGAAAATGACGGAATGGATTATAAAGATATTTGATGAGCTTCGTATCTGACGGAAGGAATTGTCGGATGACAGGAAAACCCCGGTATCAATGAATTGATGCCGGTTTTTTTGTTATCCATGAAAATTCTATTTTCCGCGTCGTTTATATTCTCTGGGACTCATGCCAACTTCACCGGAAAACAGCTTTGAAAAGTAGGAGAAGTCCTGATAGCCTACCATAATGGAAACGTCGGAAACTGAAAGATTGGTTGTGTTAAATAAGCGGACGGCTTCTTTGATTCTTGTTTGATGTATAAATTTCGTCAGACTTATTCCGGTTTCTTTGCTGAAAGAGTGGGAAAGGGCGGAAGGGTTTTTGTGGAAAAGTCCGGCCAAATAGGAAAGAGATAGTTCTTCCTCCAGGTGAAGTCGGATATAGTCAATGACATCCTTTGTTAGTTTGGAATAATCAGGGTTAGCATAATTTTTCACCAACAAACAGTATTTATGACAGATTTCTCCCGGCATCTGTTCTAACTTTGCCATGGAGGTAAGAGACTCGATTTTTGTCCGGGAGGAAATCAACTGTCGGATGATATGATGGGGATGAATATCGGTGGTAAGAAGTTCCCCGTGGCAATAATTGTTTAAAGCATGCAAAAATAAGCGAAATTCTCGCATAGAACCGTCATGTACAAATCGAGCTTTTTCCAAAAAATGACGCAAGGCCTCCTGAGACGCCGGGATGTCCCCTGTTTTTAGCGTGGTTAAAAACAGAGACAGGGAAGTCTTATATTCATGGGTGTGTTCTGCAGTATAGCTGTCCAGAAGGTCTGTATTGATGTCAATGTTGCGTTTTTGTTCCGAGTATTGAATCAGTTCCGGAACCAGTTCTTTAAACTCCGGATAAACGGTGGAAAGAATATGTTTTACTACGGCGACTACGGAATCCGGTTGGGCATAAGCCATTTGTTCGTAAATGTGTTTCAGTGATTGCATTTTTGCAGGCGGAAGGTGAGATTCTTTTATTATCTGGGTAAAATAGTTAGCAGAAAGCTCTTCGTCGCGAAAGGGACCGATGGAAATAAAGTCCGGCTGCGTTTTGCCTTCCAGTAGTGCAAGGATATTGTAAAAGCCCAGATTACTTTTTATGATGAGCAAGCGGTAACCTTCAAAGTGAGTTCCGAAGGATAAGCGTTGTTCTGTTTCGTTATAGTCGGTCCAGACCATGGCACGCAGGCCTAGGTCGATTTTTTGAATATCGGCATAGGGAGGAGTAAATAAATGTGAGGGAATCTGAAATGCAGCCTGCAGAACGTTTTGCAATAGTTCAAAGCCGGTGTTTCGTTTTTTCGCGTGAGTTTCCATAATGCTCCTTTCTATCCGGATTGCGTGGACAAGGAATCAATTTAATATAAAAATTATACATCTAAAACAAAAAAAATACAAGTTCGGGAGCAAAAGTTAAGATAAACTAATGATAGAAAGAAAGGATAAATGAAATAAAGGAGGACGCATTTTATGAAAATGAGTTGGAACAAGGACTGGTTATTTACAAAAGATACCGCGAAAGTATCCGAAGGATATACAGCGACGAAATTATCCGAGTGGGAGCCGGTGGATTTGCCTCATACATGGAATGCGAAGGATGGTCAGGACGGCGGAAACGATTATTACCGTGGTTCCTGTTATTATACAAAGAAGCTTACTCTGGCAGAGTGTCAGGGAGCAGAACAGGTGTATATTGAGTTTGAAGGTGCCAACTCTTCTGCAGATGTGTATGTAAACGGTACATTGGCGGTACACCATGACGGCGGATATTCTACCTTCCGTGCCAATATTACGGACTATTTGAAGGAAGAAAATGAGATTGTGGTTGAGGTAGACAATGCACCGAATGACAGAGTGTATCCGCAGATGGCAGATTTTACTTTCTACGGTGGCATTTATCGTGATGTGAATCTAATTTTTGTACCGAAAGCTCATTTCGACTTGGATTTCTTCGGAGGGCCTGGTATTCAGGTGACTCCGGTGGTGGACGGAACAAAGGCAAACGTAACTGTAGTCGGTTATTTTACCGGACTTTCCGGCAATGAGGTTGTAACGTATGTTGTGAAGGATGGAACATCGGTAGTATGTGAGAAGGAAGTTTCTGCAACAGACGGAAAAACTGAGTTCGTAATCGAGAATGTACATCTATGGAATGGACGTAAAGACCCGTTCCTTTATACGCTGGAGGCAACGCTTTTTGACGGAGAGAAGGAACTGGATGCAAGAACGGTACGTTTTGGTTGCAGAAGCTTCTCTATTGATTCGGAAAGAGGTTTTATATTAAACGGAGAAGAATACCCGCTTCGCGGTGTTTCCCGCCATCAGGACAGAAAGGATATCGGTAATGCACTTCTTCCGGAACATCATAAGGAAGATGCGGAGTTGATTTACGAGTTGGGAGCAACTACCATTCGTCTGGCGCATTATCAGCATGCACAGTATTTCTATGATTTATGTGATGAAATGGGCTTTGTACTTTGGGCGGAGATTCCGTACATCTCCAATCACATGCCGACCGGACGTGAAAATACAATTTCCCAGATGAAGGAGCTGATTGCACAGAATTATAATCATCCGTCCATTTTTGTATGGGGACTTTCCAATGAGATTTCCATGAAGGGTGCAGATGATCCGGATTTGATTGAAAATCATCATATTCTCAATGATTTGTGTCATGACTGGGATAAGACGAGACTGACCACCATGGCCATTGTTTCCATGTGTCCGACAGACAGTGAGTATGTGAAGATTCCGGATGTGGTATCCTGGAACCATTATTTTGGCTGGTATGGCGGCAATACCTCTATGAACGGCCCTTGGATGGATAAATTCCATGCAGAGCACCCAACGATACCGGTAGGTATGAGTGAGTATGGTTGTGAGGCATTGAACTGGCATAATTCGAACCCGGAGCAGGGAGACTACTCCGAAGAGTATCAGGCATATTACCATGAGGAACTCATTAAGCAGTTATTTACAAGAAAATATATTTGGGCTACCCATGTATGGAACATGTTTGATTTCGCAGCCGACAGCAGAGCGGAAGGCGGCGAAGATGGTATGAACCATAAGGGATTGATGAATTTTGACAGAACCTATAAGAAGGATTCCTTCTATGCATATAAGGCGTGGCTTTCCGACGAACCGTTTGTACACATTTGCGGTAAGCGTTATGTGGACCGTGTTGAAGATGTGACGAAGGTAACGGTATATTCCAATCTTCCGGAAGTGGAATTGTTTGCAAACGGAAAGAGTCTCGGAAAGCAGAGCAGTGATAACCATTTCTTCTATTTTGAAGCGCCGAATGAAGGAACCACAGAACTTGTGGCAAAGGCCGGTAATTGTGAAGATACATCAAAGATTGTAAAAGTAGACAAGTTTAACGATTCTTACCGCATGGTAGAAACGGGAGATGTATTAAACTGGTTTGAAATTACGGCACCGGAAGGACGCTTTTCCATCAATGACAAGGCGGGAGAAGTACTTGCTACCACTAGGGGTAAGCTTCTGTTTATCGGACTGATGAAAAAAGCCATGAAGGGCAGAAAAACCATGGCAGACCCTACCAAGATGATGGGAAATAAGGAGATGATGAGCTTCTTGACCGGATTTACCGTAAAGCGCCTTCTCTCTATGATGGGGGCAATGGGAGCAAAGCCGCTTACAAAAGAAGAAATGTTAAAACTGAATAAGAAGTTAAATAAAATAAAGAAGAAGTAGAAGCGTGCAGGCATTGTTTTTCTGTAAAGGAGGAAATGCGATGAATACGACGAAAAAATTCGGCATGGCGGATAAGGTCGCATATGCAGCCGGTGACTTTGGCTGTAACATGAGTTTTTCCCTTAAGGGAACGGTGCAGACTTTCTGGCTTGCCTATATGATGATGGAAACCGGCTTATTGTCCATTCTTTTGTTAGCTGTACAAATTTGGGATGCGGTCAATGACCCGATCATCGGTTCCATGATTGATGCGGACAGAAGAAAGTATAAGCTGGGCAAGTTTAAGACTTATATTTTGATCGGAGCCATCGGATTGTTGGTGGCAGGTTCCCTGGTATTTATACCGGTACCGAAGGCTCCGGTTTTGATTAAGGCAATTATTTTCGTGGTGGGCTATATTATTTGGGATGCCTGCTATACGGTTGCCAACGTACCGTATGGTTCCATGTTGTCTGTTGTAACGGAAGATCCGGGCGAGCGTGCCCAGTTATCTACCTGGCGTGGTGTAGGCTCCATGGTGGGCAATATGCTTCCGACGATTCTTCTCCCGATGCTGATTTGGCGTGATAAGGTGGATAAGGCAGGACTTCCGGTAATAAATCCGGAGACCGGAGTACAAGAGCAGGAAATTATTGGCCAAAGAGTATTTTTTGTGGCTTTGATCATGGGTGTGTTAGGCTTTGTTGCATTTCTCTTTATGCTTAAAAACATAACGATCCGTGTAGATGAAAATAAGGTAAAGACCAATGGCAGTAAGAAATTTAATATCCTAAAGGCCTTCGGTAATTTTGTGAGAAACCGTGCGGCTGTAGGTGCTACTTTGGCGGCAATGGGTATGTTCCTTGGAATGCAGTCCGCAGCCACTGCTACTTCTATCATGTTTGCGATTTACTTCGGTATGGCGGAGTTGTCCGGTTTGGTACAATTAATCGGTTTTCTTCCGATGTTTGCCTTCATGCCGTTTATCAAGAAGATTGTTGAAAAGTGGGGTAAAAAAGAAGCCTCTGTTGTGGGCGCATTTGTATCCCTGTTTGGTGGCGCATTGATGCTTGTTTTTCCGTTGATTTCGAATAAGATGATTGCACTTATTCTTTACATTTTTGCATTGTGTCTCTTTGGATTGGGTCTCGGTATTTACAATTGCGTGTCCTGGGCACTTATGGCGGATGCCATTGACTATAACGAATGGAAAACCGGCGAGAGAGAAGAAGGTACGGTATATTCCCTGCATTCCTTCTTCCGTAAGCTGGCACAGGGTGTAGGTCCGTCTGTGGTTCTTGTGATTATGGGTGTGTTGGGATATAATTCAGAACTGGATGTGGGCAAACAAAGTGCCGCTACTGCAAACAATATGTGTTGGTTAGTGTCCGGTTTGTATCTGCTCAGCGCAGTCTTGTTATTTGTGGGAATTGCAGTGATTTATAACCTGGATAAGAAGAAATTGGTAGAAATGCAGAATGATTTGGATGCGCGCAGGGCAACGAATAAGGCGCAGTAAAAATGATAATAACTTACCCTCATAGTGTTCTCCATAAAACACCGTAAAGTTGTGATTGAACTTTGCGGTGTTTTTGTTATAATAAAAGGGTACAAAACAGATTGGAGGAAACAGCATGACACAGAGAGAACGAATGGAAGCGGGACTTGTGTATAATCCGAAAGATGAAAGCCTGAGGGAAGAGCAACAGATGCGTCTGGAGAAGATGTATGATTTTAATGCAACCCGTCCGTCAGAGGAAGAGAAGCGTCAGAAGCTGATGAAAGAGATGCTCGGAAGTGTGGGCGAGGACTGCTATATCGAGCCGCCGTTTCGTGCAAACTGGGGCGGAAAGAATTTATTTTTCGGCAATCATGTGTATGCCAACTTTAATCTGACCTGTGTGGACGATGCCCCGATTTATGTGGGAAATGATGTGATGTTTGCACCGAATGTGGTGATTACCACCACCAATCATACCATCAACCCGGAACTGAGAAAAGATATGTTGCAGTATGTACGTCCGGTGCGTATCGGTAATTGCGTCTGGATTGGAAGCGGTGCCGTTATTTTACCGGGTGTGACCATCGGGGATAATTCGGTCATCGGTGCCGGTAGTGTGGTAACGAAGGATATTCCGGCCAATGTGGTAGCGGTAGGAAATCCTTGCCGTGTTCTTCGTGAAATCGGTGAGAGAGACAGGGAGTTTTTTTATAAGAATGAACGGATTGACTGGGAGAATTTAAGATAAGGAGAAACTATATGCGTTTTATCTATTGTCCGCACTGCGGAACAAAGTTAAGTCAAAAAGAAATTGGCGATGAAGGCATGGTGCCGTTTTGTGACCCGTGCAACATGCCGTTGTTTGATATGTTTTCCACTTGTGTCATCTGTGCCGTGACCAATGAATGCGGAGAAGTGGCACTGCTTCGGCAGGGGTATCTTTCGGATACCCGTTATGTCTGTGTGTCCGGATATATGAAAATCGGAGAGTCGGCGGAAGATTGCTCTGTCAGAGAGATTAAGGAAGAAATCGGGCAGGATGTGAAGGAGATTCGTTTCGTAAGAAGCTATCCTTATGAAAAAAAGGAAATGCTGATGTTAGGGTTTCATGCAAAGGTGAACAAGGCGGATTTGGTCCTTTCCTCCGAGGTGGATGCTGCGGAGTGGGTGAAATACGAGGATGCCCTTGAGAAAATAAGAGAGGGTAGCATTGCATGGCAGCTGGTAAAGGAAGTGATCGGAACTTCTTTCCGGGATTAACGTAATTTTGTCCAAGATGGTGGAAGACGGTTCCATCAATGAATGGTCCACAGAATATACGGAGAAGTAAATCTGGCAGAATAAAAAGCCCCGGCGTAGGACGAGGAGTCCCACACCGGGCTTTTTGCTTAGCTCTCAATTATCCGCCGAGACTAAGGCGCGTTTTAGCAGTGATTGCAACCACAGTTGCAGTTACCGTTGTTGCCGCCGCCTACGCCGTTACCGCCGCAGCAGAAGAGAAGTAAAAGAATGATAATCCAGCAGCAATCGCAACCGCTGTTGCCACCGCCTACACCGCCGCAATCACAGTCGCAGCATCCGTTGTTGCCGCCACCTACACCATTTCCGCAACCGCCGCAGCAGAAGAGAAGTAAAAGGATGATAATCCAGCAGCTGTTGCCGCTGTTACCGCCACCGATTCCGCAATTAGATAAGTTTCCCATGAAGATTTCCTCCAGAAATTTGATTACATCATATCGTATGCAGTCTTGCTTGACCTTGTTTCAACAGAATGATTTTTTTCTTGTAATTCTATACAGGGTGCGGTATGATAAATATGAGAAGTTAGGAGGTGCCTATGGAACGCCCTGATGTAATTATTCCGGTGTACAAAGCGGACAAAAAGCTGGAACGTCTGTTACACATGTTGTTTCGACAGACCGTACGACCGGCGAAGATAATACTGATGAATACGGAAGCGGAAGGCTTTACGGTAAAGGATTTAAAAGGCCGCGTGGAAAAGGTGGCAAGGAAGGAAGACAGTAGAAGCAGCGATCCGGTGAAGGTAAAGATTGTATCCGTGGAGAAGAAAGACTATGACCATGGCGGAACGAGAAATCTGGCGGTGAAAAACTATGGAGAGAGTGATTTCTTTCTTTGTATGACCCAGGATGTCATTCCGGCAGACGCCTTTTTGATAGAGAAATTATTACGTTGTTTTAAGGATGAGAAAGTAGGAGCAGCCTATGCCAGACAGATGGCAGAGGAGGGAGCTTCCTTTACGGAACAGTATTTGCGACTGCACAATTATCCGGCAGAGTCGTGTAAAAAGACGAAAGAGGATATGGAACGCCTCGGAATAAAAACGTATATGATTTCCAATGCCTGTGCCATGTACCGGAAGTGTACCTATGAGAGGTTAGGCGGTTTTGTTACAAATACCATTTTTAATGAAGATATGATTTTCGGTGCGGGACTGATTGAGGATGGCGGTGCCATCTGTTATTGCGCAGAGGCACGGGTGTACCATACCCATAATTACGGGTTAAAGGCCCAGTTTAAGCGCAGTTTTGACTTGGCGGTATCCCAGGAGGAGTATAAAATGATTTTCCGTAAGGTCAGCTCCGAAAAGGAAGGAATGCGTTATGTAAAGGGTGCCACGGAATTTTGTATGGCACAGCGCAGATACGGGGATCTGGTCCGTTTTCTGGCGGATGCGGTGGCCCGTTACTGCGGTTTCTTTTTTGGGAAGCATTACCGGTGTTTGCCGGAGCGTATGATAAATGCTTGTACGCTACAGCCTGCTTATTGGGAGAAGAAGAAAAGAGGACAGGAATCAGAAACGGAGTGCGTGCAGGAGGATGTTAAGAAAGAGGGAGATGTTGAACGCGATGCAATGTTGGCAGAGCTGCATACCATTGAAAAGGATGCGTTGGCAGCACTGTTGCATTTGTTTGAAGAATACGGCATCCGGTATTATGCAATCGGAGGTACACTTCTAGGAGCGGTCAGACATCAGGGATTTATCCCGTGGGATGATGATATCGATATTGCCGTACCTCGGGCAGATTATGACCGTCTGATGGAACTGGTGCAGACAGGGGAAACGGCCCGGGTATTGGGAGATGCGTTCCGAATTGAAAGCTGGCAGACGACGGAAGGCTTTAAAAGTTATTTTGCAAAAGTATGCGCAACCAAAATAGAGATTTACGAAGAATTGCTTACGGATGCTACGGTACGGAAGGGATATTTAATCGATATTCTTCCTATTGACGGCGCTCCGGATGAGGAAAGGGCCCGCAAGCTGTATTATGCAAAAGCAATGGGTCTCCGGTTCTTGTGTGGTACGGCAAATGTACACACCGGTATCCGGACCAGCCGTCCGAAGTGGGAACAGGCGGTTCTGCGAGTTGTCAGGGCATTGCGTTTGTACCGGTTGCTGGATATTAAAAAGATTTACGGAAAAATGGACCGGTTGTTCTGTAAGCAGGACAGTGAAAGCTGTTCCTATGCGGGAACATTGACAGGTGCTTATAAGACAAAGGAAATTGTTCCCCGCAGATTTTTCGGGGAGACTTATGATGAATACAGCGAGTGGGAGTTTGAAGGAATCAAGCTTCGGGGACCGAAGTTGTGGGAGGAATATTTAAACCATATGTTCGGTGATTACAGCAAGCTTCCGCCGGAATCGGAACGGAAGATTCATTATAAGCCTTATATCAAGAGACAGGAGTAAGGACACGGAAAGGAACGCTCTATGACAAAGCTTCAGGAAAAAATATTGAATACAATGAAAGCGTTCGATCAGGTATGCAGGGATAATGGATTGCATTATTATATGCTGGGAGGAACCATGTTAGGTGCCGTGCGGCATAAGGGATTTATTCCATGGGACGATGATGCGGATTTCGGACTTCCCAGGGACGAGTATGAAGCGTTGCTTCGATTGCCGGAGGAGAAGTTTCCGGAAGGGTTCCGGCTCCGTCATTTTTCCAAGGAGGCAGGAGTGCCCTATGCCTTTGCCAGACTGGAGGACGTGAATACTACCTATTTGGAGACGCGGAGAAGCGGCTGCGGCTATGTGGGCGGCGTATATATTGATATTTTTCCATTGGATGGAGACAGCAGTGTACCTTTTGTACAATGGTGGAAGGAATGCCGGGTCAACGTAGTGAAGAAGCTGCTATACGCTCATATTGCGGAGAAAAAAGCAGTTAATAATCCGGTGAAGCGACGGATTATGGGGATGGTTGTGAAATACACGAACCATGAGCGTCTTGTGCGGAAGCTGGATGATATGGTAAAAGGGAAGAAACCGCAGGCCGGCGAGAGAACGTCCGCCAACAGTCGGTATTCCAATTATCTGGGACATTGGGGCAGAAGGGAATCCATTTCTTATAAGGTGTTCGGTGCGAAACAGAAAGAGTATGTGTTTGAAGGAACATACTTTTTCGGACCGGCAGACGGAAAGGCATATTTGACTGCTTTGTACGGAGCAGATTTCATGGTTCCGCCGGCAGACAGTATGCGGATGGGACATCCGGCTACAATTATGGATTTGGAACGGTCGTATTTGACCTATAAGAAATAAAACAGAATGCAAAAAGCAGGAGGGAAAGAAAATGGGATATGAAGAAGCTTTAAGGAAAGTGAAGGAGTACGGTCAGGAGCATGTACTGCAGTATTTTAACGAGTTGTCGGAGGAACAGCAGAATGCGTTGTTACAGCAGATTGAACAGACGGATTTTTCCGTGCTGGCAAAGGTATCGGAGGGAGAGCAGGCTCTTGCAAGAGGAACGATTACGCCGATTCCGGCCATGAAGCTTTCCGAGATTGCACAGAAGAAGGAATCATTTACCGCAAAGGGTGTACAGATGATACAGGATGGAAAGGTCGGAGCAGTGTTACTGGCCGGCGGAATGGGAACCCGTCTCGGTTCCGATGACCCGAAGGGTATGTATAACATCGGTCTCACAAAGGATGTCTATATTTTTGAGAGATTAATTACCAATCTGATAGATGTGGTAAAGCAGACCGGTACCTATGTGCATTTGTTTGTGATGACCAGTGAAAAGAATCACGAAAAGACCGTGAAGTTTTTAAATGAAAAGAACTTTTTTGGATACAACAAGGATTATGTTACCTTTTTTATGCAGGATATGGCACCGGCTTCGGATTACACCGGTAAAGTATATATGGAACAAAAGGGCCTGATGTCCGCATCCCCTAACGGAAACGGCGGTTGGTTCTCTTCCATGAAGCGGGGAGGTGTTCTGGATATTGTCCATGCAAAGGGCATCGAGTGGTTGAATATTTTTGCGGTAGACAATGTATTGCAGCGGATTGCGGACCCGTGTTTTGTGGGGGCTACGGCGGAATACGACTGTGCGGTAGGCGCAAAAGTAATCAAAAAAGCTGCACCGGACGAAAAGGTAGGTGTGATGTGCTTAGAAGACGGCAAACCGTCTATTGTGGAGTATTATGAACTGACCGAGGAACTGATGGAAGCAAAGGATGCGGCGGGAGAACCGGCCTATAATTACGGCGTGATACTGAACTATTTGTTCCGGGTAAAGGATTTGGAAGAAATTGTAAGTAAGGAAATGCCGTTACATATTGTGGAAAAGAAGATTCCGTATCTGAATGAGGCAGGAGAAACGGTAAAACCGGAAGCTCCGAATGGCTATAAGTACGAAAGCCTTGTGTTGGATATGATTCATATGCTTGACAGTTGCGTTGTGTACGAGGTGCTCAGAGAATACGAGTTTGCACCGATTAAGAAACCGACAGGAGTTGATTCGGTAGAGAGTGCAAGAGCGTTGCTTAAGAAAAACGGTGTAGAGCTCTAATAGAGTTTCCGAGAGGCAATAACGGAAGAAAGCGGAAGGGAGATAACATGGCAAAACAACACTGGAAACCGGGAAATATGCTATATCCCGTACCTGCAGTCATGGTGAGCTGCGGTCGCTTTGGGAAATCCGATAATATTATTACTGTAGCATGGGCAGGTACTGTATGTTCTTCCCCTGCCATGCTTTCCATATCAGTACGACCGGAACGGTATTCTTACAACCTGATTAGAGAAACGGGAGAGTTTGTGGTAAATCTGGTTACAAAGGACCTGGTGTTTGCAACGGATTATTGCGGGGTAAAATCCGGACGGGATGTGAATAAATTTAAAGAAATGAAGCTGACACCGTTAGCTGCGCAGAAGGTCAGTGCTCCTATTATTGCGGAAAGCCCGGTAAATATCGAGTGTAAGGTGGTAGAGGAGCTGCCTTTGGGCAGCCATACCATGTTTGTGGCAGAGGTGGTAAACGTAACGGTAGAAGATGCGTATCTGAATGTTTCCGGGAAGTTTGAATTAAACAGTACGGGGCTTGTGACCTACTCTCACGGAGAATACTTTTTACTGGGGGAAAAAATAGGAAAATTCGGTTATTCCGTACAGAAAAAACGATAGAAATGTATGTTGTTTTTTGAATTTTTTTACGATATAATTATTATATGTGTATATGATTAAATTGTCAGCTTTTGGTCGGAGGTTTACACTATGAAAAAACGAATTGCCGTGTTTTCCAGTGGATGGGGTGACGAATATTTTCGTGAAGTGGTATACGGAATTTCCGAAGCAGCAAAAAAAGAAAATATTGATACATTCGCATTTGTCAATTTCTCTATCCGGGGGTTGGATAATTTATTGAATGAGTGTGAATATAATTTATTTACATTGCCGGATCTGACTGATTTTTCCGGTGTTATTTTGATGGCCAATTCCTTTAATCTGGATAAGGAAGTTACTTATCTGGAAGGGAAGATAAAGGAACTGGGCATCCCTGCCATCAGTTTGGAGTATGAGATGGAGAGTATGCCGAATCTGGTTTCCGACAATTATGCCGGAATGTACGATTTGGTGGAGCATGTGGTAGGTCATCACGGGGCGAGAAATATTGTTTACATCGGAGGTCCGAAGGAACATGCGGAGAACCGAGATCGATTAAATGCCATCCATAAGATAGCCGAGAAGTATGGGTTTACGGTGCCGGATTCCAATATAAAATACGGTTTGTGGGACCGAAAGTCTGCAATGGAACTGACCACGGAATGGCTGCAGGAGAATGGGACGCTTCCGGATGCTATTTTGTGTGGAAACGATGTAATGGCCATGGGTGTGTGTGAGCAATTGGAAAAGCTTGGATATGAGGTTCCAACAGACGTGATTGTAACGGGTTACGATTGCTTAAAGTCCGGACGGGAATATCGTCCGTCCATCGCATCGGTCGGACATGCATGGGAGAAAATGGGCGGTTTGGCAGTACAGATGCTGTTACAGCGGATAGAAGGGAAAGCGGTAGAAAATGAAGTTCTTCCGACCGGCTTTATTCCGGGGAGAAGCTGTGGTTGTTCTGACGAGACGATGTACGGTGACAGGTCCTATCTTGATATCCGGAGCAGAGGGAAAGAAATCGATGGACTGGAAGCGGATGCGCACTTCAGACATATTTATCTGGCAGTACAGAAGGCAGATAATGCGGAGGATTTGTCTGACGGGTTATCCCGGCTTTTTGAACGGGAACACCTAATGGAAGGCGATAACTTCTTGCTATGTCTTGACCCGGAATTTTTCCGTATTGAAGAAGATGATTTGAATTTATATATTCAAGGTTACAGCGACAATGTGGAAGTCGTGGGCTCTTTAAAAAACGGGAAACCGCGCCCACGGTTTACGATAGGGCGGAAAGAAGCGTTATTTTTATTGGCAGAAGAGAAGGAGACTGCAGGGTTATATATTTGTGTGCCGATTCTGAGTGATGTAAGAACCTATGGCTTCGCGGTGTTAACCGGCGATTTGTGTGTGGCATGTGACAACCAGTTTTATATATGGACCAGACATACCAGCCAGTATTTGGAACAGGTAAGACGTAATATTACCATTTCGGATCTGACAAGAAAGCTGACTCAGTTGTCGGTACGGGACGTACTTACAGGCGTCTATAACCGGGCAGGCTGCGAGGAGATAGCATATCCTATCCTGGAGGAATGGAGATCCAGAGGCGGTACCGGCATTATTATGTTGGTGGATATTGACAAAATGAAGCTGATTAATGACCAGTATGGTCATGCCAACGGAGATCTGGCACTTCGTACTGTAGCTGCTGTGTTAAAGGCAGTACTTCCGGAGGACTGGATTGTATCCAGATTCGGCGGCGATGAATTCTTTGTAGGCGGAAGACTCCGCAAGTCGGATGTGGACGTGGAATGGTTACGAACGTCCATGGAAAAGGGGCTTGCCCAGGAAGTAAAGAAGCGTGGTATTACCTTCCGACTTACCATCAGTGTGGGAAGTGTATTGGTAAAACCGGAGGAGACTTACGGGATTGAAAAGTATCTCCAGATGGCAGATGAGGCGATGTACGATATTAAGAATGCTCACCACAAGGAAATCGGAGACAGATTATAATAACCATAACAGAGAATGAGAAGGATAAGAAAGAAATGAGTACGATATTAAAGGATGTATATAAGGACCGGTTTCGCATAGGCGTAGCCTGTGAGAAAATCAATGGTCAGTTTACCAATCACGAGATTGGTAACCCGGCCAAGGAAAATTTGATGAAAAAGCATTTTAACAGTATGACCTTCGGAAATGAATTAAAGCCTGCTTACAATATGGGGTTTGCGGCAGAGGATGCCACGGAAGAATATCTTCCGTTTGTCATTAATCCGCAGGCAAAGGGTATGTTGGATTGGGCAAAGACAAATGATATGTCGGTAAGAGGACATGTACTTGTATGGCACAGCCAGTGTCCGAAGGAAGTGTTCTGTAAAGGCTATGAGCCGGTAACCATACCGACAGATCCGGAACTTTTGAAGGAACGTCCGATGTTGAAGTTTTTTGAGAAGCTGGACCCGGTATGTTTTGTGGACAGACAGACCATGTTAAAGCGTCTCAGAAGCTATATTTTCTCTTTGATGGAGTATATGTACCGGGAGGGTTATGCCCGCACGATTTATGCATGGGATGTTGTAAATGAAGCAATCGAACCGGCGGATAAGACAGAGTTTGGTTTGCGGAACAGCTACTGGCTGCAGGTCATCGGTGACGATTTTATTTACTATGCATTCCGTTATGCAAAGGATGCCGTAGAAGAAATGTCAAAGAAGTATGCGGCAAGCTATGGTGTAGATGCAGAGAAGGAAGAAGATCGAAAGCAGATTTGTCCGAAGCTTGTTTATAACGATTACAACGAATGGCAGCCGGAGAAAAAGGCATTTATTATTGGGGCATTACAAAGAGAGACCGAAGAACACGGCAGCATTATCGGCGAAGGGTTAATCGATTGCATCGGTATGCAGGGACATTTGAGTGATAACAATAACATTGATGAGTATATTGTGGCTTTGAAGGAATATGCTGCTTTGGTTGATGAAGTACATATTACGGAACTGGATGTAAAATGCACCTGCTTAAATAAGAATCAGGAGTATTATCAGGCTGTCTTTTATAAGGACTTTTTCACTGCTTTGTTAAAAGCGAAGGAAGAGGGAGTCAATCTTACCAGTGTTACCTTCTGGGGACTTACGGATGATAATTCCTGGATCAGAGGGGCCAATCCGTTGTTGTTCCATGGGGATTTGACGGAAAAGAAAGCATTTGACGGCGTGGTGTTTGCTTTGACCGGGGAAGACCTGGGAGAGCCGGAAAAGATTGAAATCAATCTTTTCGACCGCTTCTATGATTTTGAAACACCGGAAGGTGCGGATGCGGTAAAGCCGGAGGATATGGGCTTTAAGATGCGGGGCTTTGGTGAAATTGAGATTCAGGACAGAGTGGTATATAGCGGAAAGGCAGCGCTTGCCAATGAAAAGAGATTCGGAGACTGGTGCGGTATCAGTTTCGATGTATCCGATTTTATCGGACAGACCATTGCAGTCAGAGCATGGGTAAAGAGTCCGGCTCTTGCGGTAACATTAGGAATGGACGGAGTTGCGGGAGAGTGGTCATCGGTGGATACCACTTCCGGTGAATGGGAACTTTTGGAAGGAACTTTCCGGATTCCGAATGATGTACATTCCATGATGATGAACTTTGGAACAAAGGAGACTGAGCAGGGCAAGAGCAGTGCCATTTATGTGGATGATGTAGAGGTGAAGTTAATCGGTCTTTGCGAGAGTTTTGAGGATAAGACCAATATTGCGGCAATCCGGGGAGCAGGTCATTTGCCGTTCTGCTATGTAACGGATAAGGATTCCGTGGATGGTTTGGGCCATTCTTACTGCGTAACCCGTCAGGAAAAGGATGCTACCATAAAGTTAAATATTTCCCCGTACATCGGTATGGACGTAGAGATTTCCATGTATGTGAAGTCAAAGGATAAGACGGTTACCATTGGTTTGGACGGCGCGGTACCGCAGCCGTATACCACGGTAGAGACGGTTCCGGGGGAATGGGTAAAGGTATGTACACAGGCGAAACTTTCGGAAGATTTGACCACTGCCGAGATTTTTGTAGAGACGGACGGCAACGGGGAGTTCCTTGTAGACGAAGTGTTTGTACGACCGGTAAGATAAAATATCAGGGGCTGTTTTTTTGCAGCTCCTGTTTTTGTAGAGAGGAGACAAGAGTATGGATGCAAAACAGTTTAAAGAGCATTTGGAACAGGATATTATCCCGTTTTGGAATAAGCTTAAGGATGAAGAATACGGCGGATTTTATGGGGAAACCGACGGAAATGCAGTACCGAAGAAGGATGCAGCAAAGGGAGTTATTTTAAACAATCGCATTTTGTGGTTTTATTCCAGAGCATACAAGACATTAGGAGACCAGAAGCTGCTGGAGATGGCGGACCATGCTTACCGTTTTTTGGCGGAGCATTGCTTTGACAGCCGGTACGGCGGGGTTTATTGGGCTATCAAGTATGACGGCAGAATTGAGGATGACTTAAAGCATACCTATAATCTGGCCTTTGCCATCTATGCTTTGTCTGCTTATTACGAAGTAAGTAAGAAAAAGGAAGCCTTGCATCTGGCCTATTCTTTATATCGTACCATAGAGACTGTGTGCAGGGACGAGGGAGGGTATCTGGAAGCCTTTCACAGGGATTTTACGCCGGCAGTGAATCACGAGTTATCGGAGAACGGAGTTTTAGCGGACCGTACCATGAACACACTGCTTCATGTGTTAGAAGCTTATACGGAGCTGTATCGTGTGGACCGGTTTGAGAAGGTAGGAGAATCCTTGCGGGAAATTCTTTCTTTATTCAAAGAGAAGGTATACAATCCGGACAAGCAGATCTGCGAAGTGTTTTTTGACCATGAATACCGGACCTTGATTGATTTGGAGTCCTATGGCCATGATATTGAAGCTTCCTGGTTAATCGACCGTGCCTGTGAGGTGCTGGGGGATGAAGCATTATGTAAGGAAATGACCCCGATGATTGACGGATTGGCAGCGGCGGTGTACCGGAATGCCATAGATGAGGAATGCCGCGCCGTAAACAATGAGAGAGAAAAGGACGAGGTTGACCGGCAGAAGATCTGGTGGGTACAAGGGGAGTCTGTGGTAGGATTTTATAATGCGTTCCAAAGAATGCCGCAGGAAGAGAAGTATCGCGCATTGGCAGAAGATGTCTGGAACTTTATTCAGACACGGGTGATTGATAAAAAGAGCGGAGAATGGTATGAAACCATTCCGTATCACGGGGAACCGGATGTGACGGCGCGACTTTCTCATCCGTGGAAATGCCCGTATCATAACGGCAGAATGTGTATGGAGATGATGAATCGATTGCGTTAAGAAGTGATATAAGGAGGAGAAAAGCATGCAGAATCCGGTAAATGAGATGGCAACAAAAAAGACAAAAGAACTTTTACAATATTTGTGTGAGACTGCAGGAAAGGCGATTATTACGGGACAGCATACCCAGACCAATCCCATGGAAGAAGTAACATACATAAAGAGTATAACGGGGAAGGAACCGAAGTTACGGGGATTTGAACTGCTTGCGTATTCTCCGAACATCAATTATGAGGATGCATCGGAGCCGTGTCTGACGGAGATTTATGAGAATCGGGGCACTCTTGAGACCGCATTAAAGTGGGCGAAGGAAACGGATGGAATTGTGACCTTTTCCTTCCATTGGTATTCTCCGGTGGGCGGCAGAGACAAAAGCTTTTATGCGGAGCATACGGACTTTGATGCCCGCCGCATTTTAGAGGAAGGAACCAGGGAAAGAGAAGCGTTTTATCATGATATGGATGTAATTGCGAAAGAACTGAAAAAATTTGAGGAAGCAGATATTCCGATTTTGTGGCGTCCGTTCCATGAGTCTGACGGCACCTGGTTTTGGTGGGGAGCAAAAGGACCGGAAGTGGCAAGGGAACTGTATAAGCTGATGTATGATTACTATACCAACGTACACCACATCAACAACCTTCTGTGGGTATGGAATTGCCGACTGGAGGAAGGTTATCCGGGAGATGAATATGTGGATGTAATTTCGGTGGATATTTATTTACAGGAATATGCGGCGACAGACTACCGGCAGGAGTATTTGGCACTGGTGGAAGCTACCACGAAAAACAAAGTGGCAGCGTTGGCAGAGATTGGATATTTGCCGGATGTGACGATGCTGGAAGCATCTCGTACGCCGTGGGCATATTATATGACTTGGTCAAAAGAGTTTTGTATCGGAGAAAAGTATAATTCGGTAGAAAATTTAAAGGCGGTGTATGCAAGCGAGTATGCTGTCACAGCGGAAAAATAAATGACTTTGCATGAATGAAACCGATAAAAGCGGGGGAATCTAGAGTAAAAAGAGAAAGAGATGTCTTTAAGGAATGAAAAATACCTTAAAGACATCTTTTTTTCTCTGTAGGAATATTCGGTGAAAGGAAAGTAAGGAGGCAGTAATATGTCCTATGTAGATGAAGTAATTGAACGGGTAGTGAGGGAAAATCCGGCGGAACCGGAGTTTCATCAGGCGGTAAAAGAAGTGTTGGATTCGCTACGCGTAGTAGTGGATGCCAGGGAAGAGGCGTTTCGGCGGGATGCACTTTTGGAGCGTTTGGTTAACCCGGAACGGCAGATTAAATTCCGTGTACCATGGATAGATGATAAGGGACAAGTCCATATTAATACCGGGTATCGTGTTCAGTTTAACAGTGCCATCGGTCCGTATAAGGGTGGTTTGAGACTGCATCCGTCGGTGAATTTGGGAATCATTAAGTTCCTTGGATTTGAACAGATTTTCAAGAACTCTTTGACCGGTCTTTCCATCGGTGGTGGAAAAGGTGGTGCAGACTTTGACCCGAAAGGGAAATCCGACCGGGAGATTATGGCGTTTTGTCAGAGCTTTATGACGGAGCTTTGCAAGTATATCGGAGCCAATACGGATGTGCCTGCGGGAGATATCGGTACGGGAGCCAGAGAAATCGGCTATATGTACGGACAATATAAGCGGATTCGTAGTTTGTTTGAGGGCGTTTTGACCGGGAAGGCAATTTCTTACGGTGGTTCTTTTGCAAGAACCGAAGCGACAGGGTATGGGTTGCTTTATATCACGGAGGAAATGCTTCGGGCAAACGGGCATTCCATGAAAGGAAAAACGGTTGTGGTATCCGGTTCCGGAAATGTGGCGATTTATGCGGTAGAAAAAGCAACACAGTTGGGGGCAAAGGTGGTGGCAGTGTCGGATTCCAACGGATGGATTTATGACCCGGAAGGGGTAGACACAGAAGCATTAAAAGAAATCAAAGAAGTGAAACGACAGCGACTTTCGGAATATCAAACGTACCGTCCGAATGCTGAATATCACTCTGGGAAAGGGGTATGGAGTGTAAAAGCGGAGATTGCCCTTCCGTGTGCAACCCAGAATGAGTTGACCTTAGAAGATGCAAAGATGTTAGTGGAGAACGGAGTGATTGCGGTAGCGGAAGGTGCCAATATGCCCACAACCCTTGAGGCGACGGAATACTTGCAAAAAAGCGGTGTACTGTTCTTACCGGGAAAAGCAGCAAATGCAGGTGGGGTGGCAACTTCGGCACTGGAGATGGCACAAAACAGCGAGCGAATGAGTTGGTCATTTGCGCAGGTGGATACAAAGCTTCGGGAAATCATGGTAGACCTGTTTCATAACATTGATATTGCCGCAAAGAAATACGGATTTGGCGGAAACTATGTGGTGGGCGCCAACATTGCCGGATTTGAAAAAGTAGTGGATGCCATGAACGCACAGGGGATTGTATAACTTCTGGCGTTATTTGAAAGGAGATTTGCTATGGAGAAAGATAAAATAGAAATTAAGCCGCAATTGGATTTTTCAGACGTGACACCGGAGATGTTACTGGAAAATCTTAAGCCGAATCCGTTGTATGAGAAGGCGTTTTATTCACAGGAGGACGTAAATGACAGTGAGTATTGTCAGAATACCACGACATGGGATTGACAAAGCATTTTATGTAATTTCCGGCGGTTGAAAAATAGTTTAAAATCGAGAAATTTCCCTATTGCTTTTTTACTGAGATGTGATAAAATAAAAAGGTAATTTTTGTAAAATATTTGGTGATAAAAGACTTTGGGGGAACTATGGAAAAAACAAAGAAAAAAAAGTCGGTACTGAGTCGTTTCAGAAAAGTAGCAGTGGCAGTATATATTACGCTTCTGCTGGTCTTCTGTTTCGCAGGATACTGGCTTTATTCTTTTTTTAGTCGAAACATCCGGATAGAACGGGGAAAGCATGTAATAGAGCTTACGGAAACGCTGGCAGAATTGGCGGAATTGTATGCGTCTTCCAGAAGAGAAATGATTCAGCTTACCGGTTCCTACATAGACGGAAGTGTATTTGAAAATGCGGAGGAACTGGTTGCCGGCTTAGCGGAGCAGAGTCTTTTTTTTGATATGGAAGAAAGTAAAGCCTATGCGGTAAGTGAAGACGGAACATATTATAAATCAGATGGTACTACCGGAATCTGGGAGAATAAGGACTATCTGATTGAAAATATTGCCGAAGAACGAATGTGGATACGTTTTGTTCCGGGAGAAGAGAAAAAGCATTTGTTTTGCTGGATTCAATTGGAGAATCCTATTTATGTGACAGAAGAAGATCGTTGGTTTGAATACTATACCGTGATAATTGAAACTTCTCATTTGGAATACGCATTGGTGTCCAATTCTTATGCAGAGAAGAGCAGTGTGTACATCCTCGGGAATGATGGTGCCAGATTATATCGCCAAAGTAAAATCTTTGATATTCCGTTGGAAGCGGATTATCTGCAGGAGTTGGAGCGAAACGTAAAATTAATCAGAGGTGACTGGGAAAAATTAAAACGGGTAGTTTCCAGTGACAAGGGAAGCTATGGCATGGAGATTTCTTATCAGGGAATTGATTATTATTTGGCAACCTGTCCGGTGGCAAATATGCCAAACTGGAATCTGATGGTAGTAGTAGAAAGCGATATGGTAGTAGGTGCGGAGTCGGAACTGAATGATTATGCCACCATGTTGATCTGGGTATTGATTTTAATATTAGTAGGTTTGGTTTCCGTTACGCTGATTTTGTTTGTCTATTTAAAAGGGAGAGAGCGTTTGTCCAAGCAACAAAAAGAAAGTGCCCGTTTGCTTGAACTGGCGGCAAAAGAAGCGAACCGGGCCAATCGTGCAAAGACGGAATTGATGGCACATATTTCCCATGATATTCGTACCCCGATTGGTGGAGTTATGGGTATGACCAACATTGCCAGACGAAGTATGGAGAATAGGGAAACGGTGGAGGATTGTCTGGATAAGATTGATGAGTCCTCGTCTTACCTGTTGTCTTTGGTAAATAAAGTATTAGACCTTTCCAAAATTGAAAGCGGTGAATTTAAATTGGTGAAGGAGCCGTTTTCCATTGCAGATTTGTTAAAAGAGTGCGTGGAAATGCTGGAAGGGCAGATTAAGGAAAACAAAATCTGGTTTTATAAGAAATTCCCACCGTTTGCCCATCCGGCGGTGTTAGGGGACCGTTTGCATGTGCAACAGATTTTAATGAATATTTTGGGTAATGCGATGAAATATACACCGGCAGGTGGACAGGTATCTTTCCTTACAACGGAACAGATTCTTTCGGATGGCAGAGTAGAGTTTTGTTTTACTGTGCAGGATAACGGCATCGGTATGGATGCTGAATTTTTGAAACGAATCTACCAGCCTTATGCGAAGGCAGACGAGGATGAGGGAAAACGATACCATGGAACCGGGCTTGGTATGACCATTGCAAAGCAGTACATTGACGCCATGGGTGGCACCATAGAGGTAGAGAGTAAACCGGGAGAAGGAAGCCGGTTTACGGTGCGGATTCCGTTTGATATTGCGGATCAATTGCCGGAAAAGGGAAATGCAGGAGTTACTGTTACCAAAGCCTTTACCGGCAAAAAGATACTTGCGGTGGAAGATGTACCGATTAATCTGAGGATTACGGTATTCCTGCTGGAAAATATGGGATTTACCGTAGATACCGCACTCAACGGAAAAGAGGCGGTTGCGACATTTGAACGTTCGGCACAGGGGGAATATGCTGCGATTCTTATGGATGTGATGATGCCGGAAATGGATGGCTTGGAGGCAACGGAAACCATTCGTAAGTTAGACCGTGCCGATGCACAAAGCATTCCGATTGTGGCGGCCACCGCCAGCGCCTTTGAGGATGACCGGATTGCGATTTTTAAGGCCGGGATGAACGGCTATTTATTAAAACCGCTGAATGATGAATCGGTGTATAGTGAAATGATGAAACAGATTTTCCCGGAGAAAGAGCAGTAAATGGCAGGGCGTCGCACATTGGTGTGTACGCCCTTATTTGATGCAGTTCGGTTTTTTTGACTGGAAGGATCAAAATCTTGTTGGGATTTAAGGATTATTTAATAATCTCTTTGCTATCATTACCTTCAGAATGAGGAAAGGGGTAGTAAGATGTACTTACGAATTTTGAAGAGAGATTTAAAACGGAAACGGACCATGAACGTGATTTTGCTGTTGTTTATTACATTGGCATCCATGTTTGTGGCTAGTAGTGTGAACAATATTATTAGTGTGACCACGGCACTGGATGATTACTTTGAGATGGCAAATGCACCGGATTATCTGGGGGCTACGATGAACAAGTCTTCGAAAAAGGATATAAAGGAGCTCCTGGACGGTGTGGATGCGGTGGAACGCTATCAGACGGAAGATATGCTCTATTTGGCCAATACCATGTTTTCCTGTGACAATAGGGAGCTGGAACTTCCCAGCGGAACATTGCTGTTTCATGGAGACGGAAATCTGTCCATGAAGTTCTTTTTGGAAGACGGCAGTGTATTAACCGACGTGGCACCGGGAGAAATCTATGTACCCGCTAAGATTTTGGAACAGACGAAGCTATCGGTGGGAGACCGGCTAACCTTATCTGTGGAGGGGATTACGAAGGACTTTTGTGTGGCCGGTGGATTTAAAGATGCGGTACTGGGTGCCAACAGCATATCCATGTCACGTTATATCGTGGATGAGACGGAGTTTGCAGCCTTTACGAATAACAATGAGATTTCTACAATGTTTGGCGGAAAGCTTTGTTATATTGAGACGGCGGATACGGAGGCTATGCTTGAGGAGTTGGGAGAGGATGCGGCTGAGTTTGTGTTCTCTATGGACAGGGAGTTTATGCGGTTTTGTTACGTGTTTGATATGATCGTGGCAGGGATTCTGTTGGCAGCCAGCATTCTTCTGATTGTGATTTCTTTTGTGGTGCTTCGGTTTACCATTACCTTTACGTTATCGGAAGAGTACCGGGAGATCGGTGTGATGAAGGCCATCGGTATCAAGAGCGGAAGGATACGCAGGCTATATTTGGTAAAGTATACCATGCTTGCGGTAATCGGTTCCCTTGTGGGACTTTTCCTAAGCTTTCCCTTCGGAAACCTACTTATGGAGATGTCATCAAAGTCGGTCATCCTGACGGGAGAAAATGCATATGCAATGAATGTGTTGTGTAGTGCGATTGTGGTAATGGTTATCTTGTTGTTTAGCTACGGATGTACCAGAAAGGTGACAAAATTTACTCCGGTGGATGCCATCAGAAACGGGCAGACGGGGGAACGTTTCCGTAAAAAGAGTATTATGAAGTTGGGAAAAACAAAGCTTGGTACCACAGCCTTTCTTGCGGGAAACGACATTGTCAGCAGTCCGAAACGTTACGGAATCATGACCTTGACTTTTTCGTTGTGTTTATCTATAACGTTGGTATTATCCGCTTCTTCCGGGACATTGAAGAGTAAGAAACTGCTTCCTGCCTTTGGTATGGTGGAAAGTCATGCCTTGGTAAATATCGATGCGGGTGATGCAATGCACTTTATGAAAGATGACGGTCGGGAAGTGTTAAAGGAGTATCTTGCCCGGATGGAGGAAGACCTTCGCAAATACAATATACCGGCTACCTGTGCACAGGACCTTGCGGCTACCCTTACGGTGAAACACGGGGAAAAGAAACAGCAGGTCATGTGCTTCCAGGCAACCGGGGTTACGGCAGATCAGTTTTCCTATATCAAGGGAACTCCGCCGGAAGCACCGGGGGAGGTTGCCGTAACGAAGAGAACGGCAGATAAATTGGGTGTCCATATCGGGGATACGATTACGATTGTATCAATGGAAGGAGAGAGGGACTGTATCATAACTGCCTTGTATCAATCCATGAACAACAGAGGAGAGGGCGTACGGCTTCATGAGACGGAGGAGCTTAACTATATTCAGATGGCAGGAGTTATGTCCGCATCCGTGACCTTCCATGATGATCCAAACGATGCGGAAGTAGAAAAGAGAGTAAAGGAAATGAATACCTTTATGGGACAGTACGGCGAGGTGGTCACTGCTTCTGAGTGGGTGGCAGATGCGGTGGGTGTCTCCGGTGCCATTGATGCCATCAAAGGCCTGATGCTGGTGCTTACGGTACTGTTGGTGGCGCTTGTAACGGTATTGATGGAACGATCCTTCATTGCCAAAGAGGCGAAAAGTCTGGCTCTTATGAAAGCCATCGGATTCCGGAACAGGAGCATCTATGGGTATCATACCTTGCGATTTGCATTGGTGGGTGTGGTATCGGTAGTGGTGGCGGAGCTTCTTACAAGACCGCTTCTTAAACTCTGCATTGATCCGATTTTCCGGATGATGGGCTTGGAAACGATGATAGAGTATGTCATAAATCCGCTAGAGGCGTATGTGGCACTGCCGGCAATCGTATTGGTCACCACCATAGTAACGGCATTTTTGACGGTGTTGTATACAAGAAAGATTAAGGCTGCCGATGTGGCAGGTCTGGAATAAATAAGGGAGGATAGAAAGATGAGTGCTGTACTTAATGTAAAAAATCTTTGTAAAACATATATTGTGAACAAGCGTCAGAACAACGTATTGAAAAATGTGAATCTGACAGTGGAAGAGGGAGAGATGGTGGCGGTTATGGGACCTTCCGGTTCCGGAAAATCCACACTTCTTTATACCGTGTCCGGAATGGACCGTATGACGGCGGGAGAGGTATTGTTTCACGGAAAGAGTATGGAAAGTCTGAACGATAAAGAACTGGCACAGTTGCGATTGGACGAGATGGGCTTTATTTTTCAGCAGATGTATATGTTAAAAAATCTGACGCTCATTGATAACATTATCCTGCCGGCCTGTCAATCGAAAAAGTTGTCGGAAAGCCGTAAGGAGACTCTGGCAAGGGGACAGGAACTGATGCGGAAGTTAGGAATCATCGAGGTGGCGGATAATGATATTAATGAAGTGTCCGGCGGACAGTTGCAACGTGCCTGCATTTGTCGCAGTATGATAAACAAACCGAAGATGATTTTTGCGGATGAACCGACGGGGGCGTTAAATCGTACTTCTTCGGATGAGGTCATGGAGGAACTTACAAAATTAAACGAGGAAGGGACTACCATTATGCTGGTTACCCATGATGTAAAGGTGGCAGCAAGATGTACCAGAGTTCTTTATATAGTTGACGGAAACATCAAGGGGGAATATAATTTAGATAGAATGAAACAGGCTTCCGAATTAAGAGAGAGGGAACGGTGTTTAAACAACTGGCTCATGGAGATGGGTTGGTAACGGAGGATACATGATTGATATTTTGATTGTGGAAGATAATAAAGAACTGGCGGATTTGTTGTGTGATTTTCTGAGAGCGGAAAACTATACGGTGTCCGTGGCAGAAAGCGGAGAAAAAGCCTTGCAGCTGTATCAAAGATACGGCGCAAGGCTTCTTGTGCTTGATATTATGCTACCGGGCATGGACGGGTTTGCGGTGTGCACTAAAATCAGAGAAGAAAGCAATACGCCGATTTTAATTGTCAGTGCAAAAACGGAAAAGGATGACAAATTGGCAGGTCTTCTTGCCGGGGCAGATGATTACATTGAAAAGCCTTATGACATTGATATTATGTTGGCAAAAATTGCAGGTATATTTAAACGTCGTTATGCACAGGACGAGGTGCTTGCGGGAGATTTGCGATTAAATAAAGCAAGTCGCGTGGTGTACAAAGGAGAACGGGAGTTACCCATGACTGCAAAGGAGTTTGAATTGTTGCTGTGTCTGGTGGAAAATCAGGGAAAGGTGTTAAATAAAGAGTATTTGTTCCGAGAAATCTGGGGAAGTGACAGTTTTTCGGAGCAACAGACATTAACGGTGCATATTAAGTGGCTGCGGGAAAAAATCGAAGAAGACCCGAAACATCCGACACGGATCCAGACGGTCTGGGGAGTGGGGTATAAATTCGTATGAAGAAGTTTGACAAAGTATGTTTGTGGGTGTTATTTGGGATTGTTGCAGTGTTTGTTGTTGCAAATGTATATGTGTTGCAAAAAAAGAGTCGGGGGAGTGGGCGCCCGTACCGGGTGGAAATCAGTCGTCTGGCAAGACAGATGGAAGAACTTGCCGATGAGTTGTCGGGAGGAGCCGTGAGACCGGAAACGTTGCTGAAGAACGGTATCTACGTTACGGCGATTGTTCCGGATACAGGGGAAGATGCTTCGTTTTTCGAAACGAACAGTGATTACCTGATTCGGGAAATCGGAGGAATCCGGTATCGGTTCGAATACATGATAGATGCCGGGACAGATCAAGGTAGCGTATTGTGGACAGTAAACGTGTCACTGGGAATAATGACGTTGTTGTTGGTTTCGGTACTTCTTTATATGCGACAGAAAGTGTTACGTCCTTTTCACAGGATGGAAGGTGTGCCTTATGAGCTTTCCAAAGGAAATCTAACAGTACCGCTTACGGAAAACAAAAATCGTTTTTTCGGACGGTTTGTATGGGGAGTAAATCTTTTGCGGGAAAATATAGAACAACAAAAAGAACGAGAGTTGGAATTACAAAAAGAGAAGAAAACGCTTTTGCTATCCTTGTCCCATGATATAAAGACACCGCTTTCTGCCATAAAACTGTATGCGAAGGCATTGACAAAGGGGCTTTATACTGAGAAAGAGAAACAGGCGGAGATTGCAGAAAATATCAATGCAAAAGCGGATGAAATCGAAGGGTTTGTTTCTGAAATCATACGTGCCTCCAGCGACGATTTTCTTAGTTTCGAATTGCGAATGGGAGAGTTCTATTTATCGGAGTTGTTGAATGAAATCGGGACATATTACGGAGAGAAGTTAAATCTGATCAAGACGGAGTTTGAGATGGAAGACTATCCCAATTGCTTGTTGAAGGGAGATAAAGACCGGGCCGTGGAAGTGATACAAAACTTAATGGAAAATGCCATCAAATACGGAAACGGAGAAAAAATTTCCATTGCAGTTTCAGAAGAAGATGATTGTAACCTGATTTCTGTAATAAATGGCGGATGTACTCTTTCGGAAAATGAATTACCGCATATTTTTGAAAGTTTCTGGAGAGGATCTAATGCAGAAAATAAACGAGGCAGCGGTCTTGGGCTTTATATTTGTCGACAACTCATGCGAAAAATGGGCGGAGAGGTGTTTGCAAAACTACAGAATCATGAGATGATAGTTACAGCAGTTTTTCCGAAAGCATAGTAAAAATCACAGAAAAGACATAAAGAATGGGTATAGTTAAAACAAGGCTAGAATGAATGTGAGAAGGAGAAACGTATATGCAGAAAAAAAGGGGTTTGTTAAAGAAAGGTTTTTTGTTGAGTATAGTTTGTTCCTTGCTTTTGTCTGTAGTCGCCTGTAACCAGGCAACGCCGGTCAGTGTAAAGAATGCCCATATCAATGAGAAAGGAGAATTGATTCTTTCTTATTCCGATGATACGGAGCAGAATCTGGGTGTTGTAGTAGGTGCGGACGGAAAGGATGGCGTGGATGGCAAAGACGGAGCCGACGGAAGAGACGGTGTGGACGGCAAAGACGGAGCCGACGGAAAAGATGGAGTGGACGGCAAAGACGGAACCGATGGCAAGGACGGAGTTGACGGAACCAACGGAAAAGACGGACTTGATGGGTCGGACGGAACCGACGGAAGCGTTACCATCATCAACAAAGGAAGTAACGTTGCCTATGCTACATCTCAGGGGTTGCAGAGTGCGGTCAGTGTGGTTTGCTACTTTACACCGAGAAGAGGCAGTCAATCATCAATGAATGCCTCCGGCAAGCTGACATCTTCCGGGTCCGGTGTGATATATAAGTTAGATAAGACAAAAGGGGAAGCATTTGTTATCACAAATTATCATGTGGTATATGATTCCGATAGTGCCGATGTGGGCGGAATCAGTAAAGATATTTCCTTATATTTGTACGGAAGTGAATTGGAAGACATGAAGATACAGGCAGAATATGTGGGTGGTTCCTCCTATTACGATATTGCGGTATTGCATGTAAAGAACAGTGAAATGCTAAAGAAGTCTGCGGCCAAGGCGGTAACGGTGGCGAATTCGGACAAGATTGCCGTAGGAGAAGCGGCGATTGCCGTGGGCAATGCCAAGGGCGAAGGGACTTCGGCATCTTACGGTGTGGTAAGTGTTGATTCGGAATATATTACGTTGACCGCATTAAATGGGAATGTTTTAGAGACCCAGTCGTTCCGGGTTGTCCGGGTAGATACACCGGTAAATCCGGGAAACAGCGGCGGTGGTCTTTACAACGAATCCGGTGAACTCATTGGAATCGTCAATGCGAAAATCATCGATAATTCGGTAGAAAACATCGGTTATGCCATTCCGTCCAATGTAGCAGTGTATGTGGCGGATAACATTATCGACCATTGCTACAACACCTCCTGTACCAGTGTACAAAGGGGAATGGTAGGCATCATGGTACAGGTGCAGGAGTCTGCCATGAAGCTGGAGAAAGAAACCGGAAGAGTCTATCTGGAAGAGAAGGTGGGCATTGTTGAGATTGTGGAAGGTGGCCTTATGGAAGGAAAGCTTAAGGCAGGAGATATATTAAAGTCCATTTCCTTTAGAGACGAGACCATAGAGGTGACCAGACAATTCCATGTGGTGGATGCCATGTTAAGGGTCCGGGAAGGCGACGAGGTGACCATAGGAGTACTTCGGGACGGCAAGGAAGTGGTTGTAAAAGTTACCATGACCAAGGAACATATTTCCGATTATTAGAGGTGTTTTTTCTAAGGGAAAGTTAATTTGAAAAAATTGCTTGACAAACTATTTTGAAATGGCTATAATCGGGGCATAAGCAATGAAAAGAACAAGTAGTTATAAGGGAAACCTACAGAAAGCAGCCGGTGGATGAGAGGCGCAGGGGAAGCTTGTAATGAATACGTCTTGGAGCTTCGCACCAAAAGCATTTGCGAGTAGGCTGCGACGGAGGTGGGATTTTGGTCCCGGCACACGTTATCGTGCAAGAGTATAAGAGACCGAGGATGGTTCTTTGTACTTGATGAGGCAGCCGGTGTGAGCCGGGTGTGAAAAAAGGTGGTAACACGAGAGATTATACCCTCGTCCTTTGCATAAGGGCGGGGGTTTTCATATTTCAACAGACAGGAGGATGCAACAATGACAATTTTTGATGAACTGAAAGCCAGAGGATTACTGGCACAGCTGACCGACGAAGAAGAGATTAAGGAACTGATTAACAACGGTAAAGCAACCTTTTACATCGGGTTTGACCCGACGGCAGACAGCCTTCATGTAGGACACTTTATGGCGCTTTGTCTTATGAAGCGTCTGCAGATGGCAGGCAACAAGCCGATTGCCTTAATCGGTGGCGGTACCGCAATGATCGGTGATCCGTCCGGTCGTTCCGACATGCGTCAGATGATGACGAAAGAAACGATTAATCATAACGTAGAGTGCTTTAAGAAGCAGATGAGCCGTTTCGTAGATTTCTCCGAAGGGAAGGCTCTCCTTGTAAACAACGCAGACTGGCTTCTGGATTTGAACTACGTGGAAGTGCTTCGTGATATCGGACCGCACTTTTCCGTTAACCGTATGCTGACCGCAGAGTGCTACAAGCAGCGTATGGAAAAGGGCTTAAGCTTCCTTGAGTTTAACTACATGATTATGCAGAGCTACGACTTCCTTGCATTGTACCAGAAGTACGGCTGTAACATGCAGTTCGGCGGTGACGACCAGTGGTCCAATATGCTCGGCGGTACGGAGCTCATCCGCAGAAAGCTCGGCAAGGATGCATATGCAATGACCATTACCCTGCTTCTGAACCCCGAGGGTAAGAAGATGGGCAAGACCCAGAAGGGTGCGGTATGGCTTGATGCAGAGAAGACTTCTCCGTTCGAGTTCTACCAGTACTGGAGAAACGTGGCGGATGCGGATGTATTAAAGTGCATTAAGATGCTTACCTTCCTTCCGCTGGAAGAAATCGAGAAGATGGAAGGCTGGGAAGGCAGCCAGCTTAACACCGCAAAGGAAATCCTTGCATTTGAACTTACAAAGTTGGTGCACGGCGAAGAAGAGGCTACCAAGGCACAGGAGAGCGCGAAGGCGTTGTTTGCAGGCGGTGGCAGCTTAGAGAATATGCCGACGGCAGAACTTACTGCAGAAGATTTTACCGATGGTAAGATTGACTTAATCGGTGTGCTCGTAAAGGCAGGCCTGAATCCGAGCCGTTCCGAGGCAAGACGTGCCATTGAGCAGGGCGGTGTTACCGTGAATGAGGAGAAGATTACGGACATCAAGAAGGAGTTCACCGCAGAAGACTTCGGCGAGGGTATGATTGTACGCCGCGGTAAGAAGAACTACAAGAAGGTAGTTGTGAAATAAGAAGTTTGATAAGATTGACAGGGCCGGCACCGGAAGGCGTCCGGCCCTTTTTCTGCATTATAGGAATATTGCTGTTTGTTTTTACACTTTAGTTGAATATCACGATAAAATATGCTATAGTGAATTATAGAAAGGTGGTAGACCAAATGGAGAAGGAATACAGAACACCGCAGTTTACGACATTATGTTATGCAGAACGAGAAGATGCTTATTTGATGCTTCACAGAGTGAAGAAGGAGAATGATGTAAACAAAGATAAATGGATCGGAATCGGAGGGCATTTTGAAGAAGGGGAGAGTCCGGAAGAATGTATCCGCAGGGAAGCGTGGGAAGAGGCAGGACTTACTCTTCATAACCTTTGTTTTCGAGGGCTTGTAACTTTTTGTTTTAAACGTCCGGTAGAGGGATGTTCTTTGGCACAGTTTACAACTAAGTTATATGAAGCGACGAGTGAGGCACTGGAGGTGTCTGCGGAGAGCGGAATTTCATGGGATGAATGGGAATATATGTGTCTGTTTACCGCTACGGTGGAAGAAGAGGAGCTCCCTGACTGTAGCGAAGGTTCTCTTGAATGGGTAAAAAAGGATCGCATAGAGGAATTGAATCTTTGGGAAGGAGATAAAGTATTCTTCCGGTTATTGGATAAGGGAGAACCGTTTTTCTCTTTGAAGTTGTGTTATTACGGGGAGAACTTGGTACAGACGGTCGTAAACGGCATCTTGTCGGAAGTTGATAATATAGTATAGAAAGCGTCGACGATTTTTTCGTCGACTTTTTTTAAAATTCTCTTGACAACATAACAAAACAATGCTATGATAATGATATCAAAAAGATATCATGTTGAAATGGAGGAGTAAAAATGGAACATAAGATTAGCATTGTGGAAGAAAAAACGGTAAAGAAAAGATCCGGCGGAGCGTACCTGTTACTTGATCTGTTGGGATGGCTTGCGGATATTGCCGCATTTGTATTCGGCTTAATCATTACGATTAATGCAGCGACAAACGGAGAGGGCTCCCTTTTCCTTGGAATTGCCTTATTGGTTGTCTTTTTCCTGGGATTCATCGGTATGTGTATTTTCTCCGGCGGATTTCACATTTTGCAGCCGAATCAGGCAAAGGTGTTTACCTTGTTCGGTAAGTATTACGGTACCTTAAAGGAGCCGGGATTCTTTTACGTAAATCCGTTCTGTAGTGCGGTGGCACCGCAGAAGGCAAATACAGGTGGTGCATTGAATATTGGAGTTGGAGCGGAAACGACGAACAGGCCGGTGTCAGTGACTATCTCGTCGAAAAAGATTTCCCTTCGTACCAGAACACTGAACAATGAGCGTCAAAAGGTAAATGATGTAATGGGTAATCCGATTATCATCGGAGTCAATGTGATTTGGAAAGTGGCGGATCCGACGGCAGCGGTATTTAATGTAGAGAATTTTGAGAAATTTTTGTCCACCCAGTGTGATTCCGTAATCCGTAATATTGCAAGACTTTATCCGTATGATATTATGGAAGAAGATTCTGAGGAGAAGACGCTGCGCGGTAGCAGCAATGAAATTGCGGAGCAGATGGAAGCGGAACTTCAGGCAAGAGTGGCAGATGCCGGACTTGAGATTATTGATGTTCGTATCACACATCTGGCGTACGCGGAGGAAATTGCGGCAGCTATGTTACAACGTCAGCAGGCAGCGGCAATCATTGCAGCCCGTCAGAAGATTGTAGAGGGTGCGGTTAGTATGGTAAAGATGGCAATTGATCAATTAGGGGAAGAGGAAATTGTGGTGTTGGACGAGGAGAGAAAAGCGGCCATGGTAAGCAATCTTCTTGTAGTTCTTTGCGGCAATAAAGATGCCCAGCCGATTGTAAACAGCGGTTCCATATACTAAATGAATGAAAATATGATGACGCCGGAAGAAAGAGAAGCGGCGTTACAGAAACGATTGGAGCATCTTGCCGCCATGGAAGCAGAGGTGCGACAGAAGGAGAAAGCCTTAAAAGAAAAGGAGAAGGCGAAAAAGCAGGTGCCGCTCCGATTGTCCGCAACACTTTGGGAAGACCTTGCGGCATGGGCAGAAGAAGATTTTCGTTCCATTAACGGACAGATAGAATATTTGCTGGCAGAGTGTGTCAGACAAAGAAAGAAAAAAAGAGAGAACGAATGAAATGAATGAGAGAACCCACACGGTTTACACTTGAAGTGTAAAAACTGTGTGGGTTTCTTTTGTTATACTTTTATTTGGTTTGGAAATTATGGGATGGACAATCTTTTTTTGCAATATTTTTGCGTAATTATCAAAATATATAGACAAAAAAGGAAAAATATGTTATTATGAATGGTAGCATAGTGGTTTTTTGTTTTATTGAAGGAGAATTGTTATGGCTGGATTATTACTTGCTGATTTAATAGATGTGACACTGTTGCAAAAGATTCAGGATGAGTTTTCCCGTTATACCGGAATGGCGGCTCTGACCACGGATGCAGATGGAAAGCCGGTTACAAAGGGAAGTGCGTTCACGGACTTTTGTATGAATTATACGAGACAGTCCGAGTTGGGGTTAAAGCGTTGTATGTTAAGTGATAAGAATGCAGCCCTTATGGCTTTGGAAAGCGGGAAACCGGTGGTATATGTGTGTCATGCTGGCATGGCGGACTTTGCGTCGCCGATTATGTTGGGGGATAAGCTGATCGGATGTTTTTTGGGTGGACAGGTCCGGATTTCTTCTAAAATCGATGAGGAAGCATTAAAAGCTACAGCAAAAGAACTGGGTATTGAATACGAAAGCTATTATCAGGCGATGAAAAAAACAAATGCTACCAGCAAGAAGGAATTGGAAAAGGCAGCCAGTTTCTTGGGGATAGTAGCAAATGTTTTGTCTGATATGGCATATCAGAATTATATGGCGTTGGATAAGTATAAGAACCTTGAGAGGGCAGCCCGCTCCCAGTCTCATTTCCTTATGGACTTGAGTTCTGATTTGCATGCCAATATGAGCGGTTGGATTTCCGCTTTGGAAGAGAGTGTAAAGAATGGGAATGTGGAGTCGGTTATGGATGTTATCGATACGATGCTGACCAACGGAACTACCACTTATTCCATCATCGGAGATATTGTGGATTATATGAAGTTTTCCAACGGAAATGTAGCTTTGTACGAATCCTGTTATTCCATTCGTGATGTGGTAGAAACGGTGGTGGAACTGGAACGGGAAGAGGCACAGCAGAAGAAGATAACCCTTTCTTATGAAATAGGAGAAGAGGTTCCGCAGATGTTGCTTGGTGACGGAGGACGTATCGGTCAGATGCTTGCAAAGGTTATTTCCAATGAAGTATCCGTGAAGGATATATTCGGTGAAGAATCCGCTATTCATGTAGAGGTTTCCACGAAGAGGGAGTCTTATGCCCATATACTGGAGATTAAAGTGAGCGATTACGGCAAGTTACTTTCGGATGGAGAAGTAAATGCATTACGGGATTATTTTTCCAGAGGTATTTTGAATTTCCAGGATGGAGATGAGGCAAATGAAGTAGCGTTGTCTATTGTTGATTTGTTTGTCAGACAGATGCAGGGTCAGATTTTTGTAGATAATAATGAGGAAGGATTGCAGTTTATTATTCGTTTGCCGCAGTTAGAAGTTTCAGAAGGTTAAGGAGAACAACAATATGAAACAAAGTGATGTACATGCATATGTGATACAGGAGTTTATGAGCAAGCTGGATGATACGGTAAAACTGGTTCCGGAAGGGAATGAAAGTGTTCTGGAACAGTTGCAGGAATTGAAAGAGCTTGCCAATAAGATGAGTTTTAAGTCGGATTTCATTGACGTGTATAATCTGAACTATTTCTTTAAAAGTATAGATGAAAAAATTGCGTCGGGAAAGTTAGAGAATTATGCGGCCTGTCGTTTTGATATGAAACGTTTTTCCGTGGTTAATCATCAGTTCGGACGGGAAGTCGGGACAAAGATTCTGGAAAAGTTTGTGAAGGGCCTGCAAAAGGGAATCGGTCCGGATGGTTGTATCTGCAGGGTGCAAGGCGACACATTTGTTTCCTTGTTTAATAAAAAGCGAATGGTCTTTGTGACCAAGTATTTGTCCGGCACAATGATCGAAGTGGGAATCAAGTATAAGAAAAAGACATCGTTAAGTGCGCACACCGGACTTTATGAGATTGTGGGGAACAAAACGGGGGAAGAGATTATGGACCGTATCGGCATGGCATGGAATATGGCCAAGCATATACGCCGGGTACCGTATGTGTCCTTTGATGACAAGCTGATGCAGGCAGTGGAAAATGAAAAGTGGGTAGAGAGTGTATTTGAAGAGTCATTGAAGAACGAAGAGTTTTTGGTGTATTATCAGCCGAAGGTTATGTTAAAGAACTACCGCTTGAACGGGGCAGAGGCTCTTTGCCGTTGGTTACATGACGGAGAGATGATTTTGCCGTATCGGTTTATTCCGGTGTTGGAGCAGAGCCGTCTGATCTGCGAGTTGGACTTTTATGTGCTGGAGCGCGTATGCCGTGATATGAGCCGCTGGCAAAAGGAAGGAAGAGAGCTTGTAAAGGTTTCCGTAAACTTATCCAGAGTTCATTTAGGCGACCAGAATCTGTTGGAACATGTAATTGAAATCGTAGACCGTTACCAGGTGCCTCATGAGTATATTGAAATCGAGTTGACGGAGACAACTACCGATGTGGATTTCCGTGAACTGAAGGAAATCGTAATCGGGTTACGTGCGCAGGGCTTCAGTGTGGCTGTAGATGACTTCGGAGTGGGCTATTCGTCTCTGAATCTGATTCGTGAGATGCCGTGGAAGGTATTGAAGATTGACAAAAGCTTTCTTCCGGATGGAAATGAGGAGCTGGAAGAGGATGAACAGAAGCGGGTTATGTTAAAGCATATTATTGGTATGGCGCAGAACCTTGGATTGGAGTGTATTGCAGAAGGTGTAGAGACGGCGGAACAGGTAACGATTTTAAAAGAAAACAATTGTTACCATGCACAGGGATATTTGTTTGACAAACCGCTTCCGGTGGATGAGTTTGAAAAGCGATTAAATGGTCTTATGAATGTTTGCTAGCAGATTTGCTTGACATTTTGCCTAAAAGTGATATAATTATCCCAGTGAAAGCGTTGAAGAGGACAGTAGGTTGTGAAATGTCACAGAGAGGGTTGTATTTGCTGAGAGCAACCTGACAGGAAACAAGTGAAGACCACCTCGGAGCGGGCCTAATACGCCACGGTGATTCCGTTATCATCAGAATGAAGCCGGAAAAGCAGCGTGCTTTTCAAGAAGGGTGGGACCGCGAGACATCGTCCCTTTGTTACCGTTGGTAACAGAGGGACTTTTCATTTGAAAGGAGAAGTAGTTATGAAGATTACGTTGAAAGACGGCTCCGTGAAGGAGTATGCAGGCGCAATGTCGATTATCGATATTGCGAAGGATATCAGCGAGGGCCTTGCAAGAATGGCATGTGCTGCTGAGTTAAACGGTAAGGTGGTTGACCTTAGAACCGTTGTGGAAGAGGATTCCGAGTTAAGTATTCTGACCTTTAATGATGATGCAGGTAAGGCTGCATATCGTCATACCGCATCCCACGTTTTGGCTGAGGCGGTAAAGAGATTGTATCCGGAGGCAAAGTGTGCCATCGGACCGTCCATTGATACCGGTTTTTTTTATGACTTTGATTGTCCGCCGTTTGATCGTGAGGCATTGGACGGCTTGGAAGCAGAGATGAAGAAGATTATCAAAGAGGGTGCGGAATTGACCCGCTTTACCCTGCCGCGTGCCGAGGCGATTAAGTTTATGGAAGCCAAGGGTGAGCCGTACAAGGTAGAGTTGATTCAGGATTTACCGGAAGATGCGGAGATTTCCTTCTATTCCCAGGGCGAGTTCGTAGATCTTTGTGCAGGCCCGCACTTAATGAGCACCAAGGCTCTTAAGGCAATTAAGCTGATTTCTTCCTCCGGTGCATACTGGAGAGGCAGCGAGAAGAACAAGATGCTGACCCGTATTTACGGTACGGCATTTACGAAGAATGCGGATTTGGATGAGTATCTGGCTCATTTGGAAGATATTAAGAAGCGCGACCACAACAAGCTTGGCCGTGAGATGGAGCTTTTCACCACGGTAGATGTTATCGGTCAGGGATTACCGCTTCTTATGCCGAAGGGTGCAAAGATTATCCAGAGACTGCAGCGTTGGATTGAGGACTTGGAGGATAACGAGTGGGGCTATATCCGTACCAAGACTCCGTTAATGGCAAAGAGTGATTTGTACAAGATTTCCGGTCACTGGGATCATTACATGGACGGCATGTTTGTTATGGGTGACGAGAAGAAGGACAAGGAAGTATTTGCCCTTCGTCCGATGACCTGTCCGTTCCAGTACTATGTATATAAGAACAGCCAGAAGTCCTATAAGGACCTTCCGCTTCGTTACGGCGAGACCTCTACCTTGTTCCGTAATGAGGATTCCGGTGAGATGCACGGTTTGACCCGTGTACGTCAGTTTACCATTTCCGAAGGTCACTTAATTGTGCGTCCGGACCAGATGGTAGAAGAGTTTAAGAACTGTATCGCTCTGGCACAGTACTGCTTAAAGACCTTAGGTGTAGAAGAGGATGTAACTTATCGTTTGTCCCGTTGGGATCCGGAAAATCCGGACAAGTACGAAGGTTCCGCTGAGGTTTGGAACGAGACCGAGCAGCATATCCGTGACGTATTAAATGAGCTTGGTATCGAGTTTGTGGAAGGTGTCGGTGAGGCAGCGTTCTACGGCCCGAAGATTGATATTCAGGCAAAGAACGTATATGGTAAGGAAGATACCATGATTACCATTCAGTGGGATGCACTTCTGTCCGAGCAGTTTGATATGTACTATATCGACCAGAACGGAGAAAAGGTTCGTCCGTATATTATCCACAGAACCAGTATGGGTTGCTACGAGAGAACCCTTGCATGGCTCATTGAGAAGTATGCGGGATTGTTCCCGACCTGGCTCTGTCCGGAGCAGGTACGTGTGCTTCCGATTTCCGAAAAGTACAATGACTATGCAGAGAAGGTAATGAAGGAACTTCGTAAGAACGGCATTTCCGCTGAGATGGATGACAGAGCGGAGAAGATCGGTTACAAGATCCGTGAGACCAGACTGGACCGTGTTCCGTACATGCTGGTGGTAGGCCAGAAGGAAGAAGAGGAAGGCGTTGTATCCGTAAGAAGCCGTTATCTCGGTGATGAGGGACAGAAGCCGCTTGGTGAGTTCATTTCTGCAATCTGCGAAGAAATCCGTACCAAGGAAATTCGTAAGATTGAGGTTAAGGAAGAGAATAAGTAATCTGTAAAAAGCTTGCATAGGCTGTCTGTCTGGAAAATGGCGGACAGCCTTATGTGGTATATGGAAGAGAAACGAAAGGGAGAGAACAATGGCGGAATATTGGGATTTGTATGACGGAGCGGGACAAAAAACAGGAAAAGTACATCTGCGGGGGACAAAAGTTCCGGAGGGATATTTTCATAAAGTGATACATGTTTGGATTCAGAACAGTAAGGGCGAGCTTCTAATGCAAAAACGCAGTGACAAGGTAGATAATTGTCCGGGAGAATGGGCGGCTACCGGTGGTTCCGTGCAGACGGGAGAGGAACCGCTTATTTCTGCGGTGAGGGAACTGTCCGAGGAACTGGGAATTACGGCAGAGCCTGCAGAACTGCAATTATGTCTGACGGTGCGGAGAAAGGATGCCTTTTGTTATGTGTACATTTTGCGAAAGGATATTGGGAGAGAAGAACTGACTCTGCAGGAAGCGGAAGTGGCGGATGCTGAGTGGATGTCCGTAGAGCAGATAGACCATATGGTGACGGAAAGAACCATGCATCGGTATGTATATCGGGATATGCTGGAGTGGTATTTGTAAACCCGGAGGAAGAGAATGAGAGTAAGTGGTGCGGTAGGAAAGGGAAGGAAATCGGAAGGAGGCAGGTGAGGTATATGAGCAATGAGAAAAGAAAAATCCTGATCGTGGATGATGATGAAGATTTGTCTTTTATTATTTCGGAAATGCTTTCAAGCTATAACTATACAGTAACCTGCGCAACAACAGGAGAGGAGGCATTTTCTTTGCTTGCGAAGGAAGTGTTTCATTTGCTGTTACTGGATATTAATTTGCCGGATGAAATAGGCTTCGAACTTTGTAAGGAGCTTAGGAAGGTATCTACCGTACCGGTGATTTTTGCCAGTGCAAGAACAGGGGAGGATGACCGGGTTACGGGATTTGATATCGGTGGAGATGATTATTTGCCGAAGCCGTACTCTATGAAGGAACTGTTATCCCGTGTGAATGCCCTGATACGACGGACCTATGGCTTTTCGGAGGAAGAGAGAAAAGTAAGCTTTGGAAACGTTGAGGTAAATCTTACATCGCGTTCTGTTTTAAGAAACGGAGCATCGGTGTCCTTATCTTTGCGGGAATTTGATTTGCTTGCGTATCTGTGTGAGCATCGGAATACGGCAGTGTCAAAGGAAACGTTACTTGCGGAGATATGGGGGGCGTTTTCCACCGTGGAACCCTCCACACTTACGGTACATATCCGTTGGTTGCGGGAAAAGTTGGAAGAGGATCCTGCAAATCCTTGTTACATTAAAACTGTGTTTAAAGTGGGATATATGCTGGAGGTAAGTGAATGAAAAAAAGAGTAATCGGAATTACGATTTTGTTTGCGACAGTGATACTTGCTTTAACCGGCTTTTTTTGGTATAGAGGACGCCAGACTGTCTCTTCGGAAAAGAGAGAGGAACAGGTTGTGGCAATCAATGAGCTGAAGCAGCTGATTTTATCCGGGGAAGAAACAGCTTTTTTTGAAAAGGCGGATTTATTGCAAGAGGAAATACGAAATACAGAAGAGATGGTGTATCAAAACCGACCGTTGCTTTTCTTGTGCGGAATTTGCATCGTTTTTCTTTTTGTTGTGTTCGGCTATGTATATTTTGCTGTTTTACGTCCCTTTGATAAGATGGAAAAGTTTGCGGAACAAATCGCAAAGGGGAATTTTGATTTGTCCCTTGAGTATGAACGCTCCAATTTTTTCGGAGCGTTTACTTGGGCATTTGATAGCATGCGGAAGGAAATCACAAAGGCACGTGCCTGTGAAAAAGAGGCCATTGAGAACAATAAAACCATGTTGGCAACGTTATCCCATGATATTAAGACACCGATTGCCTCTATCCGTGCTTATGCGGAAGGGTTGGAAGCAAATTTAGATGGCGGACCGGAAAAACGTGCAAAATACAGTAGTGTTATTATGAAAAAGTGTGACGAGGTGGCAAACTTAACCAATGATTTATTTTTGCATTCACTGTCCGATTTAGATAAATTGAAAATGTATCCGGAAGAATTGGAAATCAGCATTTTTGTTTCTTCGGTTCTGGAGGAACTTTCTGTGGAAAAGCAGGATATTCGATGGGGTGAAAAGGCGCTTGGACTTATTGTTTCGGCGGACAAGAACCGGCTGACGCAGGTAATCGAGAATGTTGTAAATAATGCAAGAAAGTATGCCAAAACAGAGCTGGAGGTTTCCGTTGTGAAAGGAAAGGAACAAGCGGAACTTCGTTTTCGTGATTTCGGCCCGGGAATTCCGGATGAGGACCTTCCGTTTATTTTTGAAAAATTTTACCGAGGCAGAAATTGTGGTAGCGAACAAGGCTCCGGTCTGGGACTTTACATTGTAAAATACGTAATGGAACAGCTTGGAGGAACGGTAGGGCTGCAAAAGCATAAGGATGGTCAGGAAATTATTTTGTCTTTACCGTTAAAAAGAGTTCTGTCTTAAGGACTTCTTAATAACTTTTTTGATAGGCTTATTTCAGAATATCAAAAAAAGGAGTGTAACGTATGAAACCGATTGTTTTGGAAGCAAAGGGGGTGTGCAAAAGTTTTGCACACAACGGGGGACAAAACCATGTGTTGTCCCAGGTGGATTTGAAGATATATGAGGGCGATTTTACTGTGATTATGGGGGCTTCCGGTTCCGGTAAGTCAACGCTCTTATATGCACTGAGCGGAATGGACCGTGCTACGGCAGGGGCAGTATTGTATCAAGAAAAAAATCTTGTTACCATGAAGGAAAAGGAACTGGCAAAGCTTCGTCATACGGATTTCGGATTTGTTTTTCAGCAGATGCATCTGGTGAGCAATCTGTCCTTGTTTGAAAATATTGCTGTATCCGGCTATTTAAATAAAGAGAAAACGTCAGCGCAGGTAAAGGAACGGACAGAAGCGCCTCTTGTCCGTATGGGAATCGGAGAGGTGAAGACCCATTTGCCGTCCCAGGTGTCCGGCGGAGAACAACAACGCTGTGCGATTGCCCGCGCAGTGGTAAATGAGCCGAGAGTGCTGTTCGCGGACGAGCCTACCGGTGCGTTAAATCGTAAAAACACAACAGAGGTTTTAGGCTTGTTGACGGACTTAAATAGGGATGGACAGAGCATTGTCATGGTTACTCATGACATGTGTGCGGCACTTCGCGCCACAAGATTGCTATACTTAGAGGATGGTAAGATTATCGGAGAACTTTCTTTGCCACCATATGATTCTGCTGAAGAGAAAAGCCGGGAGACTCAGGTAAATGCATGGCTTTCTTCCATGAAATGGTAGGTGTGGCATGGAGATTTGGACGTTAGTAAAGGCAAATATCAGAAAGAAAAAAAGTACCTGTATCAGTATAATGGTTCTGACAGCGATTGTGGTATCACTGTTGACTGCAATGTTCAGTGTGAGGGAAAATTATGAGTCTTCTCTTGCACAAGCTTATGAGGAAGCGGATTGCGGAGAAATCAGTCTTTATATCGAGACGGATAAATTGACGGATACGTTAAAAGATGCAGTAGAGAAGAATGAACTGGTAGGAAAAGTAGAATACACAAAGGGGCTTATGACCTACGGGGCAGAGGTGGGAAAACGGTCAGAGGGAAACAGCTATATTATGACGGAACTTCCGGCTTATGCAAAACTGTTTTCGGAAGATTTTGATACGTTGGAAGAAGAGATTCCGCCACTTTCTGCGGGCGAAATTTACTTGCCGTACGGATTGAAAACAAGACTTGATTGTCAGGTAGGAGATACCATCACTATAAAGCTTTTGCAAGAACGGAAAGAGGAGTTCGTGATTAAGGGCTTTGTGCAGGAGGTAATACAGGGGGCATTTAACATCGGTTGGAAAAAGGTATTTATAAGTGAAACCGATTATGAGAGGATATACGAATATTGTAAACCGCTGGAAACCATTGGGAAAGTAAAATCGGATTATACGTTGGTTTGTGTGGAACAGGCAGCGGATAATCAGCTATCCGTTATGAGGTTCCAGCGGGAATTAAACCTTGCAACCGGAATTGTAAGTGTGGCTATGGGAACATTGAATAAGGAACAGACACTTAACTATACCACATTGATGACATCTATTATTATGAATATTGTCAGTGTGTTTTTAGTTCTTCTGTACGCGGTTGTATTGATTGTAATGAGTCATAGTATCAGCACCGAGATTGAGATGGATTACGTAACACTGGGAGTTCTGAAATCCCAGGGGTTTACGGAAGGAAAACTCCGCCTGGTCGTAATGTTTCAGTATCTTGCGTCACAGTTCGCCGGGGCATTAGCAGGGATTTTGATAGCAATTCCGTTAGAACGCGGAATCGGTAAGCTATGTCAGGGAATCACGGCTGTTTTGCCTGCAAGAGGACTTGCCCTGGGGATGAGTTTGTTACTTGTTCTTGGTATTTTGTTGCTTTCTGTGTTGCTTATTTTGTGGAAAACGGCAAAGGTGGCAAAGATTTCTCCGGTACGTGCAATTTCCGGAGGACAGGCGGAAGTGTATTTTGACAGTCGGTTGAATCTGCCGATTTCAAAACGTACCTTATCCGCAAGTCTGTCCCTTCGTCAGTTGACTTCGGCTGGAAAGCGTTATATCGGTACGATGTTTATAGTGGGGATTCTGACGTTTTCTATGGTGACAATGCACCTAATCGGAAATCTTTTGTCCTCTACAAAAGCACTGGAGTCAATGGGAATTGTAACGCCGGACGTGGCAATGGCAAGCAAGGAACATGATTTTTTGGAGGACTGGGACGGATGGAATGAGGCGAAAAACATTATTGCACAATACTCCAAAATCATAGAGGAAAATGCAATCATCAATTGTTATGCATCCTTAAACGGAGAAAACCTGTATTTGGAAGCCTATGAAAAGCCGGAAGGAATTCCGGGAATGAAAAAGGGGAGAGCTCCCCTTTATGAAAATGAATTGGTGATAACGGAACTTATTGCGGATATGTTGGAACTTTCTGTCGGTGATGAGGCAGAGGTGGTTTGCGGAGAGAAGAAAAAGATGTTTTTGGTTTCCGGCATCTATCAGTCGGGAAGCGACAGCGGAGCTTGCTTTGGCATGAGTTTTGCAGGAATAAAGGAATTGCAACCATCAACCGGATGGGGACAGCGATATTATATTTTAGAGAGCAGAGAACGGTCAGAGGAGATTGAACAGGCACTGAAGGAGCGATTTGGAGAAACCTTAGATGTGGTGGCGTATGCAGAGGGTGAAAATCCGGCAGAGACGCAATTTGGGGCAATAGTGGCGGCACTTAAGGCGATTATTTATGTCTTCTCCCTATTGTTTGCTTTTGTTGTAGTCCGGATGGTTTGCATCAGATCCTTTTTACAGGAACGCACGGATATTGGTGTGTTTAAAGCTATAGGATTTACCTCAGGAAAGCTACGAATCGGGTTTGCCCTGCGTTTTGCGTTTGTGGCTCTGCTTGGTTCCGGAATCGGACTTCTTTGCAGTGTGCTGTTTTCAGAGAAACTTCTGGGAATGTTACTTGGGGTCATTGGCTTGACCAATGTGGTATGTGATTTTTCCGTTGGGGCAGTAATCGTACCGATTGCGGTGGTAACCGGGAGCTTCTTTGTGTTTGCGTATTTGGCGGCGAAAAAGGTAAAGAAGGTAGAGGTAAGAGAACTGGTAACGGAGTAAAAGCAGAGGCTAGATACATAACCAAGAAGCATAGCTTAGAAAGGAATGTCGGGTATGCGTTTACAACTTATTTGTACAGATAATAATTATAAGGAACCGAATCTCCATCGTTGGGGGCCGGGAACGAGAGAAATCTATTCCCTGCATTACGTTGTTTCCGGGAAAGGCTATGTGGTGTTCCGAGGGGAAACGTATACGCTGTCGACCGGTGATTCTTTTATGGTATTTCCGGAAGAAGAGATTTTGTATTATCCGGAGGAGTCGGACCCTTGGGCGTACCGTTGGGTAGATTTTAAAGGTGCGGATGCAAAGGCACTGGTAGCCCGTACCGGATTTTCCAAAAAGTGCCCGGTAGTAAAAGGAAAACCGGGGATGGAGCCGTTCTTCATGATTTATGAGGAAGGGATGCATGGAGAATTTGTAAAGGAACGATATGCGGCCAAAGTATATTTGTTGTTGACTTATTATTTGAAGGCGGCAAAGGAACCGGAGGAACGGCGTTCTTATTATGACGAAGCAAGGGAAGTGATTCAGAACAGTTATTGGAAGCAGGAGTTAAATGTGGGCCAGCTTGCCAAACAGTTGAATGTCGAGCGATCCTATTTATACCGGCTGTTTATGGAGCATTGCGGAATTTCACCGCAACAGTATATTGCCGATGTAAGAATGGAACGGGCCTGTGAGTTATTATCGGCAGGAGAACTGTCCATTCAGGCGGTGGCCTGTTCCGTAGGATATAAAGATGCCCTCTACTTCTCGAAATTGTTCCGAAAAGCAAAGGGCATCACACCAAGTAATTATCGTAAAAACACGCTGAGGGGGGCTTAGCGCGTCAGGCTGGCACGTACAACAACGCAGTCATGGGCAGGAACATGTTTTGCAAAACGTTCACGGAACACACCTAGGTCTTCATCGGTAAAGCAGTCGTGTAAGGAAAATCCACAACCGGAATGATACGGGAGACCTACATCCCAGAACTGTAACGTAAGTTCACGGGTATTGTCGGTAAAGTTAAATAAGCCGATGGCAAGGTCGCCGTTTTGCAATACTTTTACTAAAGTAAAAGCGTCATCTTTGCCGAACCAGTTCGGTTCTATCGCAATACGGTATGCACCGCGGGATTCCGGGTCCTGGTTAATGGCAAGAAGGTTTTTATTCTGAAGCAATTCCTTGGTAAAAGGAGTTGCTTTTCTTATGTCACAACCAATCATCAGCGGAGAGCCCATCATACACCAAAGTGCAAAGTGGGTCTTGTACTGGGTATCGGTACAACCTCCTAATCCATGTCCAATCCAGTCACTGTTACTGCCGCCGTACATGCCCACAACCAACATATCCATGTCGTTATGACAGAAGGAACCGGTAAATGCTTTCTTATCCGTCTGAGAAAGTGCAAGACGCTTAATGGATTCCCAGTTGTCCTGAATGTCACCGGTAGAACGGTAAGAATGTGCACCGGACTCACGAATCCAGTCATATACATTATCCTCACCCCAGTTGCAGGCGGAGAACAGAATATCCCGTCCGCAGTTCTTTAAGGCAAGACTCATGCGCTTATACAAAAGCTCGCCGGAAACATTACGCGGCTTGAAGCAATAGTCGTATTTTAAGTAATCTACACCCCATTCCGCAAACTGCTTTGCGTCTTCAAATTCGTGCTCGAAGCTGCCCGGATGTCCGGCGCAGGTATGGGTACCGGCACAAGAATACATACCGAACTTTAATCCCTTTTCGTGGATATAATCCGCAACCGCTTTCATACCGTTCGGAAACTTATTAGGGTCCGGAACGAGACGGCCGTTTTCATCACGTTCTTTTAAACTCCAGCAGTCGTCGATTACGATATATTCGTATCCGGCATCTTTATAGCCTTCGGAAACGAAGAGATCCGCCACCTCTTTGATTAATGTTTCATTGATGTCCCAGGTAAAGGTGTTCCAGGAATTCCAGCCCAGAGCCGGAAGACGTCCGATATAGGAATCTGATGTGTTAGCCATAATGCTACCTCCTGTTGTAAATGTTGTAAAATGATAGAAAAAATAGTATTGCATTTTATAATAAGTTAAGCATATTTCATGATAAAATAACAATGGAGGGATGTTGTTCCTATATGGAAAAATGTTGTTTTGTTCGAAGATGGCAGGAAAATGTCATCTCGGCTTGAAATAAGAGGAATCCCGTGTTATGATGAGAGATGAAAATGATACTACAAAGGAATGGAGAGAGTACAATGTTAGCATTTGAAAATGATTACTCGGAAGGAGCTCATCCGCTGATTTTAAAGCGATTGACGGAGACTAATTTTGAACAGGCCTCGGGTTACGGAGATGACCCGTACTGCGGGTCTGCCATAGAGAAGATAAGGGTAGCCTGTGATTGCCCGTCAGCACAGATTCGCTTTCTGGTGGGCGGAACCCAGACCAACCAGACGGTGATTGATTCCGTGCTGCAGTCTTATGAGGGTGTGATTGCTGCCGATACGGGACACGTCAGTCTCCATGAGGCAGGAGCTATTGAGTTTACGGGTCATAAGGTTATTGCACTGCCGCAAAAGGAAGGAAAGCTGGCAGCAAAGACTGTAAGAGACTACCTTGTGAAGTTTTACGGGGATGACAGCAGAGACCACATGGTATTTCCGGGCATGGTGTATATTTCCCATCCGACGGAATACGGCACCCTGTATTCGAAGGAAGAGTTGACAGCCCTTTCGGAGGTATGTAAGGAATATAAGCTTCCGCTTTACTTGGATGGTGCCCGTCTCGGTTACGGTCTTGTGAGTCCGGGAACCGATGTAACATTGCCTGACATTGCAAGACTTTGTGATATGTTCTATATCGGAGGAACCAAGGTAGGTGCGTTATGCGGTGAGGCAGTAGTTTTTACAAAAGGAAACATGCCGAAGCAGTTCCTGACACTGGTAAAACAACATGGTGCGCTTCTTGCCAAAGGTCGTTTGCTGGGTGTACAGTTTGACACGTTGTTTACGGACAATCTGTATACGGAAATCAGCAAAAATGCCATTGATCTGGCAGGAATGTTGCGAGGCATTTTAAAAGAAAAAGGATACCGCATGTTTATGGAAAACCCTACCAATCAGATTTTTGTGGTATTGGAAAACGAGAAGATGCGAGACCTTCAGAAGCAGGTGAAAATCAGTTTCTGGGAAGCACTGGATGAGTCTCATTCCGTGGTACGCTTTGCTACCAGCTGGGCTACTACAAAGGAGTCGGTGGAGAAGCTGGCAGAACTGCTGTAATACTTGTTTGTGGGCGTGGGATCATGCTTTGGCAAAGGAACCTTTCTTTCCTTTTTGCATAAGGTAATCGGAAGAGAAATGCGGATGTCTGTCATGCTTGAGCTGATTGTGCGTTATACGGGAGATATAAAACGTCTTGCAAATGAGATAGGATTTTTAGCGGAGGAGCTTCTTGGCGGATATGCTATTGTGCGTATTCAAAGAGAGCTTGCTCCGCTTTTGCTTTCTGCCCCGGAAATCTTGTGGACGGAGGTGCCGGCCAGGGTATATACGGAGGTATCGACGGGACGGAGGGAAGCCTGTGTTACCGCATTACAGGCGCAAAATCCGGAACTGACCGGTAGGGGAGTGTTGGTGGCAATCATTGATTCCGGAATTGACTACCGACATCCGGATTTCCGAAACGAAGACGGAAGTACAAGAATTGCAGCGTTGTGGGATCAGACGGCAGGAAATCCGGGTGGCATTTCGTTACGACAGGAAACGGAAAGGCGCACGGAGGTGCAGGCAGAGAGCGGAGTGCGGTATGCAAATGTGCCGCCGGAAGGGTATCTGGATGG
>JAZNBY010000189.1:0-11408 GCA_045587325.1 Lachnospiraceae bacterium
AGGGAATCCATAATCTCATCCAGCAGTGCCTGGGCCTCCTTCATCAAATATGGAAGATTTCCCGCCAGGTCGATGAGTTCATTCACCAGGAAATACCCCAGCAAATAAAGGAGCCCCACCACTATACCAAGTACTAACACAATAATAATGGCGGAACCGTATTTACGTTTTACCTTCATCTTCTTTTCCAGAAAACGCACCATCGGATTGGCAATTACCGCAATAAAGAATCCAATGACAAAAGGTAAAAAGAACTTCAGCAAATCCCCTAAAAACAGCACACACAACACCACTGCCGTTATTGTTAGCAACAGATTCACCAAAATTCTCTTATAAATCTTCTTGTCCTCCATAAAAACCTCCCCCTTCCAGATATATCTCTCTAAGTAACTCTATAACCCTCCTGTACAAAGCCCAAATACCTCACGACCGGAACAACGGCTTGGCCAAAAATGTCACCGTAAAAAACACCGCCGCCACAATGACAATCATCGGTCCCGCTGCCGCATTCAGATAAAAAGAAAGCACCAGCCCGATAACTCCCGAAGCCATAGACAAAATCACCGAAAACAAATGATATTCCCGCATATTGGAAGCAATGTTGGATGCCGCCGCCACCGGCAATATCAAAAGAGCATTGATTAACAGAATGCCAACCCATTTAATGGACAACATAACAATGACCGCAATAAGCACAGCAAACAAATCCTCGATCAAATGCACCGGAATGCCCTTGCTCTTTGCCAGACTCTTGTTCACACTGGCCACATGCAGCTTATTAAAACAAAACAGCCAAAATCCAAATGTAACACAAAGCACGGCAAGGAGATAAAAAATCTCTTTCCCGGTGATACTTAAAATATCTCCTACCAAAAGTGCGGAATACTTGGAAAAATTCCCGCCTCTTGACAAAATCACCAGACCCACTGCCGTTCCCAAAGAAGAAAACACGGAAATAATCGTATCGGTGGAGGCATTGCTTCTCCGCCTCATATGATTTAGGATAAGCGCAAAACAAAGTGCAAACAGAATCATCGGAAGGTCCGTTCCCGTAAAGCCTAACACCACCCCGATGGCCATACCGGTAAGTGCCGAATGCCCCAGAGCATCTGAAAAGAAAGCCATACGGTTATTCACAATCATTGTCCCCAAAATGCCGAACAAGGGCGTAATAATACAAATCGCCAAAAGCGCATGTTTCATAAACCCGTAGCTTAAAAAATCCATTTTTTGCGCCTCCTTTCCTCTTTCTTTTCCTATTTATCCAAAAATCTCATGAAATTCCGGACTTTCCATTACCTCTTCCGGACTTCCTTCTTTTAACACCGTCTTATCAAGCAGAATCACGGAATCCGCATACTCTTTCACCAAGGTCAGATCATGAGATACCAAAATCACGGACAAATCATACTTCTCTTTCAAATTATGAATAGTCCGGTAAAACAATTCCATACCCTTTCTGTCTACGCCGGACACCGGTTCATCCAGCAGAAGTAGATTCGGCACCGGCGTACAGGCAATGGAGAGCAACACTCTCTGTAACTCGCCGCCGGACAAATCTCCCAACCGCTTATCAATCAGATTCTCCGCCTCAAACAAAGCCAGGCGACTTAATATTTTATCGTACAAAGCTCTCTTCCGGCATAAAAACACCGGAACATTACTGATGCAACTGGCAAACAAATCGTACACACTGACCGGAGCATCTTTTTTTACATTCAAATGCTGCGGAACATAGCCGATTTTCAACTTCTTTACTTTGTTTTCCTTCATATCCCGGAACTCAATCAATCCTTCATGTGCCACTTCTCCCAAAATCGCCTTGATTAAAGTGGACTTTCCAGCGCCGTTTCGCCCGATAATCGCTGTCAACTTTCCACAGTGAATATGTACATTCACATGCTCAATGATCGGAGTCTTCCCGGCGTACACACCGATATCCTCCATCTTAATACAATGAAGGCCACAGGCGGAACGCTCCGACAGATGTCCGGCACGTTTTCTTAATTCTTTATTCCGTTTTTTTTGTTCCGACTTACCGAACATCTCTCCTCCTTACCGCACGCCGTAAGCCTGCATGATTCTATCCAAATTCTTTTTCATTCGTTCACAGTAGATTAAGATCCCGTTTGTTCCATCCGACGCATTCCCGGCATCATCTCCCGTCAAGGAATCTAATACCATTATCTCACCGAAAAAATCCGTTGCGAAGGTATCTTTTACCGTTTCTATATAGTCTTCTTCCGCAAACATGCGGTCAATTCCATGTAGGTTACATTCCTCTATCACTTCTGCCGCTTCTCCTGCCGCAATCTGTGTTTCCCCATCCATTGCAATACAGTGTACGGTTTCTATTCCAAGCATATTGAACAAATACACGAAGCCTTCATGAAATACCACCGTTTCTTTCCCCTCAAGCTGTTCCTTTGCTTCATCGTAGCCTTCCTTTAACTGTAACAACTCTCTCCTGCAAGTTTCCGCATTTTTCCGATACAATTCCGCCTGTGCCGGGTCCGCCGCCACAAAAGCCTCTTCCACACGAGCCAATTGATACAAATATCCGTCGATATCCAGCCATAGGTGCGCATTTACTTCGTGGATATGACCGTCATGGCTTTCCCCTTCATACTCCGCATCTATATGTTCTTCCGCTCCATGGTTTTCCGCTACATATGCATCCTGCTCATGCCATTCTGCTTCGTGTCCGTGGTGGTGGGCAGCTCCTTCCAAAAACCGGAATCCTTCCGACGTATCCACAATGGAAAGCTCTGCAAACTCCTTCGCCACCTTTTCCAAAAACAACTCCATCTCACCGCCGTTTATCAAAAGCATATCCGCTTCGGAAAGCAGACGCATATCCTTCGTTGTTATGGTATAATCATGAAGGCAACCCCCATGATTTTCCGTCAAATTCAAAACCTCTACACCGACCGCACCTTCTGCCACAGACTCCGCCAAAAGCTGCACCGGATAAAAAGATGTCACGCACAAAAAACCTTCTGTTTCCTTCTGCTTATCTGCAAACAATGCCACCAGTGCGGTAAGTCCAAAGGATACCACCAACAAACAAGTTAAAAATAACGCTTTTTTCTTTCTCATCCTTACTCTTTTCCCATCAAATATGCAACGACAGTTCCTGCAATAAGCGTTCCTGCGCTAAACAGCACCATTACCAAATCCAGCTTTCCGTTCCAAGCATTTAAAAACACCGGAACCGGAGAAGCGCACACCAAACCAAGAATACCGCAATAGGTCAGCTTCTCTTTGTGCGCTAACAGCCATTCAATCAACTTTGCCACAAAGAAAATGCCGAGGACTACCCCCACTCCGAAAGGGGCCAATATCAGCGCATACTCAAACATCACTTTTATATCAAAATCGAAGGTAGCCGAAATAAATCCCGTAACTGCTTCCGTCACCGGATTGTAAAAACCGAATGCCAACAAAAGCAGGGAACCGCTGACCCCCGGAATCACCATTGCCGCTGCCGCAAGCACACCCATCACCATAAGAAGCAGCACATTTACAAAAGACAACTTAACCGCTCTGTCTGCACCCTCACCCAAAAACTGCATGCCGATAATGAGGGCAAAGAACAAAACAAACACAAGAATGCACCAAACCAGGCTTGTCCCTTTGCCGGCAGTATGCTTTCCTTCGATTTCAGAATCCTTCGACGCATCAGCCACTTCTTTCGCATCGCTTACCGTCATTCTCTTTCCTGCCTGCAACATTTTCTTCACTAACATCGGCACACCGCCTACAATGAGACCGATAAAAGCAAAGGCCGTCGGAAGCGGTGCTTTCGGAAGCAACACCTTTGTCAGCAAAAAGGAAAACGCCCCAATACCCGCTGCCATCCCCACAATATATGGGAACAGCGTCTTAATGCTCTTCTTAAACTGCTTAAAAATTCCGGTAATAGAACCGATGAGCTTATCATAAATGCCCATGGTAACCATCATGGTGCCACCGCTGACACCCGGAATAATATTGGCAATGCCGATGACGGCACCCCGAATGATATCTAAAATAAAATTCATCCTGCTTGTACTCCTTTTTAGGGACAAAATAAAAAAGAAAATCCCCCATGTATCATTATACACAAATATTTGCAGAGTTCAAGCAGTTACGCACAAATGATTCTTGTGCAAAACCACCAAATTTTCACCAAATCTTTAGTAAACATTCCAAGGTGGTCAAACACTCAAATTTATGCTACACTATACTTAGGAAGTCAAACATAATATCTTTCACTTCCCATATCGGAGCCCTGCCCTTCCGACACATCGCGTGTGTCGAGGCATACAACATAAACTCCTTCGATTCACAGGCGGATTCCCGCCGAAAACCCACACTTTATAAGCAGAAGGTTGAAGCCAATACATTTGCCTTGCTTTTTTCTTGGAGAGCCCCTATAATAAAGGCAAAGGATGTGCGCTTCTTTCTGCAATGTACGTTTACGAGGAAAGGAGTCAGCATGACAGAAAACACCTACATTTCCGACATTTTGGAAGGAAATGACACCAAAGACCGGCTTGATACGGAAGTCAAAAAAGTATTAAGCGATAAAACAGTGTTGGCATGGATCTTAAAATATACCACTGCCGAATTTAAACAATACGCGATTGAAAAGATAAAAACGTGTATTGAAGGAACACCGGAGGTAGGATCTCATCCGGTGAATCCGATTTCAAAACGCAAGAGAGATAAGTCAAACAAAGAACAAAAGGACGCCCCGAAAAAGCATTTACCGGAGGCCATTACCGGCAGTGACACCGTAGACAAGGTTCCGGGAGAAGGGCAAGTATACTATGACATCCGCTTTTATGCTATCACACCGACAGAGGAACGCATTAAGCTGATACTAAACGTGGAAGCACAGAAGGAGCTTCCTTCAAAATATGATTTGGTGACAAGAGGCATCTTTTATGCCGCCCGTATGATATCCGCCCAAAAGGGTACGGAGTTCCAAAAAAGTAACTATGATGATATAAAGAAAGTATATTCCATTTGGATTTGTATGGAAGTCCCGAGAAATATAGCATATACCATTACATCTTACCGAATGAACAAACAAGTTCTTTTCGGAAAGCCCAAGAAACATTTTCGCTACGATTTAATGGAAGTTGTTATGATTTGCCTAGGAAGAGAAGAAGTAGCAGAAAACGGAAACCGGCTACACGGAATGTTAAACACATTGCTTTCACGGAAATTAACACCAAAAGAAAAGGAAAAACGCTTAACCACAAAATATGGTTTTGAAACATCCACAGAACTGGAAGGGGGACTAAGACAGATGTGCAATTATAGTGAATTAATTGAAGAGAAAGGGTTCGCAAGGGGCATTGAGAAAGGTATTGAGAAAGGTATCGAGAAGGGGGACCGTCTTCGTCTTCTTACTCAAATCCAAAAGAAACTGCTCAAAGGTAAATCCCCGGAGCAGATTGCAGATGAGTTGGAAGAGACCGTAGAAAGTATCCTTCCGCTGTACAAACAGGTACAGGAAGAGTTACAAAAGCAGTGACTCAAACCAAGAGCCAGGCCACATAACGAACAAATACAGCACAAAAAGAGGGTACCCCAAAACTGGGATACCCTCTTTTAGACACATAAAAGCGTTACAGCAAAACGCAAAATTTCCAGTCTCCCGAACCCTTTCTTCTAAACAATAGCACGTCACTCTTAAAGCTCGACTGCTGTCCCTACTTCCGCCGATTTATATGCGGCATAAATGATTTTGATTGTATCGTACGCCAGTTCAAAGCCCGACTTCGGCTCCCTGTCATAATATACCGATTCAATAAAATCCCGCATCTCATCCGTATATCCACGTATAATCTCATCCTCTAAAAACGGATGATTCCATCCGGTTTTCGACGGCAACATCTCCGAAATATACACATCGTCCAATCTTTCTTCATCTAAGAAATAGGTGTCCATCAAATCAGACATGGTCAGTTTACAATTTACTACCGCATCATTGCAATAGAGCTCTACATAGTTCTTGCTGCCTCCCAGCAATGTATCGGTGGCCATAATCACCGCTCTTGACTTATCCGAAAAACGCAGGATTACCGTTCCGCAGTCCTCTACATCCACCGGATTCGCCGCAATATGTCTGTGTTCATATTCAGACAATCCCTTTGTAATGGTCTCCATATCCGCAAACACACTGGATACGGTAATCTCCTCACCCCGTACCTCTGCTTCGATTCGCTTTAACCATAAGACGGCGGATAACGGATGTGCTCCGGTTCGAATGAAGGTGCCGCCACCGGTCTTGTCCCATTCTCCTGCCACCGGGGAGCTGGAACCCTTTAAGCTTTCTTCGCCCTTTGCGAACAAAATCTTACTTTTCTTCTTTCTGATAATCTCTCCCGCCTTTACAATCGCAGGTGCATACACAAAATTCTCCGCATACATAAACTTCTTTCCGGACGCTTTCACCACTTCACGCAGTCTGTCCAGAGAACGCAAAAGCTCCTCATACATCTGTACTTTCGATACGTGCAACCCAATCGGTTTTTGATCCGTTTCCTTCCCAAAATACCCGCTAAGCGGCTTTTCACAAATCACGTGCTTTCCGGCTAACATCGCCTTCTCTATCATTTCCTCGTGTACATACGGAGGCGTACAAATATCAATAATATCAATCTCCGGGTCGTTCAGCAGATCATTGAAATCCAAAGATGCTTCTTTAAATCCGTATCTTATTTTGGCTGCATTCACCTGCTCCCAGCGTCTTGCCACAATGCGTTTATAACAAACAGGCACACCGCTGAATCGTTTTAATGCATTCATATGCAGCTCCGTTGCTCTTCCCGCACCGACTACGCCTAAACAAACCTCTCCTTTTTCGTTCATAGAGTCCTCCTTTCCTGGATTTCTACCAAATCGCACCGATACTCATTTATCAATACCCTCTTCATCTCTTCCGCACTTGAAAACATTAGAAACAAAAATCCGATAGGGTCCTTTTTGTGATCCGTAATCACATCACCGACCTTATGTAGCAGAAACCGGTCAAACTCATACTTCCGATACTCCTCCGGTATGGTAATCCCACCTATTGTACCGTTTTTATCCGCCATAATTGCTTTGTAGGCAAAGAACCCCTCTTGCTTTGTATTCTTCGGAATGTCACTGCAATCCAAACCGCATTTTGCTCTTGTTTCCCAATAATCCCAATCCATTCCGTTTAACATATTCGCCGGTACCGAATACATATTTCCCAGTACCCGGCGCATTACCTCGATAATCCACGGCGTTCCGTCTTTCAAAATATACTGCAAATGGAAAATACCGTCCGAAAGATTTAACAACTCCGCCATTTTCTCAATTTGTTCCACCAAAACCGGATATGCCACCTGCCACTCATCCGCCGGATATGTATCAATTTCCACCCGATACGGATTTAAAATAGAATATTCATTGTTGGTGCAACAACAAACCACTTTTCTATTGTGCAAAAAGGTACAGAAGCCATGTTGTGTCCCCTCAATGTACGGTTCCATAACGATTCTTCCGGCTCTGGATTTTCCGAAGGCTTCCTCAATGGCGCCAATTGCCTCTGCTTCATTGGATGCTTTATTGATGCCGTTTCCGGCACTGGCATCCGTCGGCTTTACAATAATCGGGTATTCCATATCAGCCAAAGCGTGAAGTGCGTCTTCCTTATTATCAAAGGCTTGCGACAACGGAGTTTGTATTCCATGCTGTCTTGCAAACTCCTTAAACCTGTCTTTGTTATGTAATGTCAATGTTGTCTCATAGGAATCGTATCCCGGAAGTCCCATCTTTTCTGCCACATACGCCGCCGTATACACGCCGAAGTCGTTGCAGCACTGACAGATCGCATCGATGTTCTCTTCCTTTGCAATATTTAAAATCAAATCCTTATCTGAGTAATCTGCCTTAATATACTTGTCCACCCATGGCTCTCCCGGAGAATTTTCCCGGTTTCCGGTGGCAATAATGTAACATCCAAGTTTTCTTAAAGCTCGTACCAGGCCTAAGTCATTGTGGCTGGTACAGAGTAACAGAACTTTTTTCATAGCTTCCCCTCATTTACTTGTTGAGCTTGCATATTGTCATCTGCGTTTTTCCGCTTCGTAATTTCGGAATCTCATTCACATACTTGAACTCATATTCACTATCTTCCCCGAATACCTCTTTGGATTCTTTTACAATGATATCTTCATACTCGTGATTCTCCGTATTCAACACCCATGTAAATTTCGTCTCAGTTTCCTGTATAATCTGGAATTGCCGAATATCCATAAACTGATTCATGAAGATTAAGGCCCTTTCCCAATTTACCATTTTGCCCTCCGTGGTATAAAGTATGTCAACTTTTCTGCCTACAACAGAACTCAAATAAACTCTTCCGTCTTCTAATTTCTTTCGCACAGCAAGGTCACCATTCTCATAACGAATCAACGGAAAGGCATAGTTAAACAGATCCGTAATAACGACTCTGCCGATCTCACCGTCTTTTGCCGGTTCATTCCTCTCCATATCCAACACTTCGATATAATAGCTGGCATTATTTACACGATGTCCGTACCCGGAACCATCCTCCTGTGCCATGGTTCCACATTCTTCGTTTCCGTATCTGGAGTACATCGGACAGTGGAAGAATTCTTCCAAAATCCTTCTGGTTCTTTCTTTTAATCCCTCTGCCTCTGCCATAATAGAAGATAACTGGAAGTTATACTCTCTTGCCTTTCCGTCATAGACATAATTCGCAACTGCATCCCACATAGAACTATAAGATATCATCATCTTCGGGTTATACGCTTCCGCTTCACCTAACAATTTCTCAATAGAAGAATCGTCAAGATACTCATACTGAATCGTGTACACATTATCTCGCTCCATCTTATCCTTCGGCGGTACCATTTTCCCCTTTACCACCATGCATACTATTCTTTCATGGGACTCGCAACCACCCATTCTTGCAAAGTACTTAATATCTGCAATCATTCTGGAATGCTTTCTTCTATCCCACATAACAACAAACGGAGTACCGGTAGATCCACTGGTTCTCTTCTCTTTATTATCGTTTCTACCCTTGAATTCAGGCACCAGCACTTCATCCCAATGTTCCTTTAAAATCTCTTTATTCACCAAAGGAAAATCCTGAATACTTTTGAAGCTTTCATATGGTTTATAAAAAGCGGAATGCCTAGTTGCATGGGTCAGCAAATTTGTGAGATACCCTTCCCGAAATCCTTCTGTCAGCTTCGGTTCCTCCATAATCGCCGCAACTTCCTTAAACTGATTCACAATCAAACCATGATTGCTTTCCATATCTGCCTTTTTGAATGCCAAATATTTTTCTTCTCTTTCCATGTCATATCCCTCCATCTTAACACTCTTTGCTATATTCCTACTGTTCTCTGTTGTTTGTCAAAAAGCCTTTCATACTCTCCTTTGTAACCTCAGCGCGTTTTTCCCAATAAGCTTTTAACTCTGATAGCTTAGACTTATACTCTTCGTACTCGTCTTCAATCTTTAAAAACTTCTTACACAGAGCATCTGCATTGATATCTTCCACATATACAGCATACTGTTCCAATCCCGCCTCCTTCACAAAGGATTCCATCTTTTCCTCATACATTACCGTCAGAAACGGAACTCCCATCTTTGCGGAAAATATATTCGAATGATAGCGCATCCCGATTACCATATACAATTTTGAAATCAAATATTGCTGAAATTCTGCACTATAATTTTCGTTCAGTACAAATGTATTCCCTTTATCCCCTCTATACTTTTCTAACAATCTCCTGTCATTCTGATTCCCAAACAGTTGCGGAATCAACACAACACCAATACCCTTTTTCCCTAAATCATCTAAAAACTGCTCCATCTCACAAGAAATGGTCTCTCCGATATTTCTATCCTTAAATTTTACATTCCAATCCAGTTCCGTTATAGTAACTCCTACAATGCGCGAATATCGATTCATAAAGGCACGCAATTCCTTATCCTCTTCCATAACCCTTTCCTGTTCAAGAAAATCCACTCTGGAACAAAATGCCGAATCAATCGTCACCTTTGCCGTTTTTTCAGCACCTATCTTCTTTAGATACTCATAAGACATTTCTTCTCTTACATACAAAAACTTCGTACCTGAAAAAATACGTCTTCGAATAAAATTACGAATCTTATGCTTTGCTTCAAACGGTCCTATGGAAGGGGATGCCACGTAAATCGGCTTCTTATAACGCTTTGCATACCACAAAGGAAGCATATACTCCAATTGCTTTCTCCACCAAAAACGATCATTTATCACAGAACCACCCGGAGCATAAAAAATGTAATCCGCCCCCTTTAATATTTCAATATATCGCTTCATGACCAAGTTTTTTCCATGTTTCCCGTTGGAATACAACTGAACAAAATAATCAAACACCTTTGGCAGAAACTGATTGGAAACACACGATACTTTATGATTATGAATCATCAGCTCCGGCACCACTTCTTTCTTGTCTTTGATTATCAATGATAACGTTGCATCCGGCTTATGTTTCAATATTTCCCCCACAATAGCAAAAATCGCTGCTTCATCTCCATGATTACTCCAATGTGCATTTACCAGCACAATGTTTTCCTTCTCCATAGTCTCCCCTCCGTTTCCGCAGCTTCTACAACTTCATCAAGTGCTTCTACTACTTCTACTTCCCACACTGTAAAATAATCTCACAAATCCGGTCCACATCCTTCAGCTCTAAATCGGCATACAGTGGTAACGTCAACACCCGTTTTGCAATCCGCTCCGCTACCGGTGTCTTTGCCACATCATACTTTCCATGGAAGCAGTCGAAGGTGTTCGTTAACGGATAAAAATACTTTCTGGCTCCGATTCCGTTTTCCTCCAGTTTTTCAAAGACCTGATCCCGATTTGCACCAAAAACAGTCTCATCAAACACCACTGGAAAATAGGCGTAATTTGTCACCACATCCTTCTGCAACGGATTCAGTTGTAACCCCTCTACACCTTCTAAGTGACTTCGATATCGTTCCACCACCTGCCTGCGTCTTTCGATTTCTCCGTCGATATACCGGAGATTACACAATCCCATTGCTGCACAGAATTCGTTCATCTTCGCATTGGCGCCTACGCCATCCACCACTTCAGGACCCCGGATTCCGAAATTCTTTAGCCGATACAAATCCAGCCCAAACTCCTCATTCCGAAATGTTGCCGCACCACCCTCGATGGAATGAAACACCTTGGTCGCGTGAAAGCTGAAACAGGACACATCTCCAAACGCCCCGATTCCTTTTCCTTTATAGGTCACTCCAAAGGCATGGGCTGCATCATAAATCACCTTTAAATGATGCTTTTGTGCAATTCGTTCAATTTCTTCTACCTCACATATATTCCCGTAAACATG